>DATICH010000115.1:0-36870 GCA_035456885.1 Methyloceanibacter sp. | reverse complement strand
AGTCGTCCAACTCGGTCACGCGTCGCCAGCCAATCTCAGGCCGGTGAATTGCCAGCGCTGATGGGGATAGAAGAAATTGCGATAGGTCGCGCGAATATGCCCGTCTGGCGTGGCGCAGGATCCGCCCCGCAGCACGAACTGGTTCGCCATGAACTTGCCGTTATATTCGCCGACCGCGCCGGGCGCGGCCTTGAACCCCGGATAGGGGAGATAGGCGCTCGCCGTCCATTCCCAAACGTCGCCGAACATCTGCCGCAGGCCCGGGCCCGCTTGCGCCGGTAGCGGGCGCAAATGACCCGCTCCAAGCGTGCGGCCCTGCAGCGGAACCCCGGCTGAAGCGACCTCCCACTCGAACTCGCTCGGCAGACGCGCACCGGCCCAGCGGGCGAACGCGTCGGCCTCGTAATAGCTGACATGGGTGACGGGCGCGGCAAGATCCACCGGGCGGAAGCCGAGCAGGCTCATTTGCAGATAACCGCCCTCCGCCGCCTCGAAATAGAGCGGCCCGCGCCAGTCCTCGGTGTTGATCGTGCTCCAGCCGTCGGCGAGCCACAAGGTCGGCGTGACATAGCCGCCGTCCTCGATGAATTCGATCCAGTCCGCATTGGTGACGCAGCGGTTGGCGAGTTTGAAGGGACGGATCAGCTCTTCGTGGCGCGGCCCTTCATTGTCATAGGCAAAACCCTCGTCGTCGTGGCCCACCGCGAATATGCCGCCCTCGAAGCCGACCCAGTCGAGCGGCGCAACCTCGCCGGCGCGCACGCCGGGCCCCGCCTCGCGATAGGCCGGCTTCAGCGGCCCGGCCGCGAACAAGCTCAAAATGTCGGTGAGCAAGAGTTCCTGGTGCTGCTGCTCGTGATTGATGCCGAGCTCGATCAGCGCCGCCGCCTCCGGCGGAAGCTCCCGATCGAACAACCGACCGAGTGCGTCATCGACGAAGGCGCGATAGGCGCGCACCTCCTCCGCCGGGGGCCGTGTCAGTAGCCCACGCTTGGGGCGCGGATGCCGCGGCCCCACGCTCTCGTAATAGGAGTTGAAGCAATATTCGAAGTGCTCGTCGAACACGCTGTAGCCGGGGAGGAAACGCTTCAGCAGGAATGCCTCGAAGAACCAAGTCGTATGCGCGAGATGCCACTTGGTCGGGCTCGCGTCGTCCATCGCCTGCACGACCTGATCCTCGTCGCTCAATGGCGCCGCAAGCGCGGTGGACGACGCGCGTGTCGCGAACAGGCGCGCGCACAGGTCAGGTAATTCGGCGTCGGGTTTGGCTTCGGCAAACGCGGCGTTGTGGAGGTTCATGATCCTCTTCCTCGGCTCGGGCTTTTCGCGCAGAAAGCCCGGATCGGCCGAGCCAACACGCCGTAACTATCCGTTCCGTAACGTGAGATTTACCAGCTTGTTCCGCGAAGTGGAATGGTTAAGCATGCACAATCTGGTGAGGGAATTTTGAATTCGCGGAGCCTTGTATTGCCGGACAATCGCGCCAGAGACGACACCGTCATACCGTTCGACCGCCGCCAATCGCCGGTCGCGGCGGAGTTGCAACGCGGCGTCTGCCGCGCCTTTCGTGCACTTGGATTTTCCGTGGTGACTGAATTGCCGCTCGCCAATGGCCGGCGCGCCGATGTGGTGGCGCTGTCGCAAGCCGGGCACGTGACGATCGTCGAGATCAAGTCCTGTCTGCTCGACTACCAGACCGACGGCAAATGGCAGGACTATCTCGACTATTGCGACCGGCTCTATTTCGCCGTGACCGCCAATTTCCCTCACGATGTGATTCCCGAGGCGGCCGGTCTTATTCTCGCCGACCGCTACGGCGCTGAGTTGGTGCGCGATCCCGTCGAGGAACGGCTATCGGCGGCGCGCCGCAAGGCAATGATGCTGTGCTTTGCCCGCGCCGCGGCGCTGCGCCTCCAGCTCCACCTCGACCCCGGCTGCGGTTTCGAGACTTAGATTATTTCGGCGCGCGCTTGGCGAGGATCCGCTGCAAGGTCCGGCGGTGCATGTTGAGCCTGCGCGCCGTCTCCGAGACATTGCGGTTGCAGAGCTCATAGACCCGCTGGATGTGCTCCCAGCGTACGCGGTCGGCCGACATCGGATTTTCCGGCGGCGGCGCCTTGGCGGTGCTGCCGTTGGCGACCAGCGCGTTGTACACGTCGTCCGCGTCGGCCGGCTTGGCGAGATAATCCACCGCGCCAAGCTTCACCGCGGTCACCGCGGTGGCGATGTTGCCATAGCCGGTCAGCACCACGGCGCGCGCCTCGGGGCGCACATCCTTCAGCGCGGCGATCACGTCGATGCCGTTGCCGTCGTCGAGCCGCATGTCGACCACGGCGAAGGCCGGCGGGCGGCGCCTGAGCGACGACAGTCCGTCCTCGACCGAGGCTGCCGCCTCGACCTCGAACCCCCGCGTCTCCATGGCGCGCGCAAGCCGTGCGAGAAAAGCGCGATCGTCATCGACGATCAGGAGCGTGTTGTCCGCCGGCACGCCTTCAATTGCCTGTGGCGTGGGGGAGGCCTGTCGAGCTTCCATGTCCGAAATCTCCTAATGAAATGGCTCCGGCCCAGGCCTGAGGCGTGTCTCCCGAACGATAAAGAGTTCTTATTGATGGTTCTGCGACGAGATGCCGTAGAGCTAGGCATTTTTCTCCCTTACGACAAGGCTTTGTGTCCGCCTTGGCAGCCATAGGACCCATGGCAAACCAAGGTTTTTGGCCGGAGCGGCGCTTTTAAACGATGGGCTTTAGCTCGGCGGCCTTGCCCGGCGCCTGCTCGAACCGCCCCCGCGGCCAGACCACCGTCACCAGCGCCCCGCCTTGGGGAGGCGGCCGGTTGGCAAGTTCGAGCCTGGCGCCAGACCGCTCGAGCAAGGTCTTGGCGATGAAGAAGCCGAGCCCCATGCCGACATGCTCGTCGGGCGCCTCCTGGCCGCTGCCGGTTGCCGCCCGCGTGGTGACGAACGGCTCGCCGAGCTGTTCGAGCACATGGGGCGGGAAGCCGGCGCCGTCGTCGGCGATGACGATCCTCACCTCGTCCTTGGACCAGCGTGCATCGACCTCGACCTTGCTATCGGCGAAATCGACGGCGTTCTCGACGAGATTGCCAAGGCCGTAGAGCATGCCGGGATTGCGCTCGGTCACCGGCTCGGGCGCGCCGGCTGATGGTCCGTCCTGCGCCGGACCAATGGTCACGTCGATCGGTACGTCCACCAGGCGATGCGGCTCCACGATTTCTTCGATCAGATGGCTTAATGGCAAACTCGACACGATCAGGTCGCGCTGTTCGCCGCCGCCGGCGATCTCGGCGAGAATCTCGCGGCAGCGCTCGGCCTGCGCTCGCAGCAGAGTGAGGTCCTCGTAATGCAGGTCGGTTGTCTTGGCGTCGCGCATCAGCTCCTTGGTCACCACCGCAATGGTCGCTAGCGGCGTGCCAAGTCCGTGCGCCGCCGCGGCTGCCAATCCATCGAGCGCCGAGAGCTTCTGCTCGCGAGCGAGCACCATCTCGGCGGCGGCAAGCGCCTTGGCCATGCGCCGGCCTTCCTCCGCCGTGCGCCAAGAGTAGAAGCCGATGAACAGGATGCCCGAGACGAGCGCCGCCCAGATACCCATCACGTAAGGGAAAGGCAGCATGAGATTGGTGTGATTGAACCACGGCAGCGGGTGGTGAAAGCTGGTGAGCACCGAGGCCGCGGCTATCGCGAGCGCGCCGAGCGCGGCGGTGATCCTGAGCGGCAAGGTCGAGGCCGAGACGGCAACCGGCGCGATCAGCAGGAAGGCGAACGGATTCTCCAAGCCGCCGGTCAGATAGAGTAGGGCGGCGAGCTGAAGAATGTCGTAGCCGAGCATCAGGAAGGCGTAACCAGACTTCAGCCGGTGACTCGCCGGATAGCGGATGCGCAAAGCCACGTTGAGCCACGCCGACAGTGCGATCACAGCCAGGCAGCCGGCGATCGGCAGGTGAATGCCCAGCACCCAATAGGCGCCGATCACGGTCATGCTCTGCCCGAGCACCGCCAGCCAGCGCAAGCGGACGATGGTCTGCAAGCGGAGTTGCGTCTCGCCCTGCCGCAGCCACTCGGGCACATGCGTGCGGACGGTTTGACTATTGTCCAGGGCAGCCATAGGTGAGTTCTAGCACAGGAGCCTAAGTCATAATTCCGACAAAGCGGGCGCGCAGCGCAAGGCCATGGACGAAAGAGTGACGAGATCCGGTTACCAAGCGCGCGCGGACGATAGGGACCTCGCGCCGCCGGTTCTGGTACGCGATCTCACCAAAATCTATGGCGCCGTCACGGCGGTGGACCGCATCAGCTTCACCTTGGCGCCGGCCACCACGGTCGCCCTGCTTGGCGGCAACGGGGCCGGCAAGACCACGACCATCGCCATGCTGCTCGGCCTTGTGGTGCCGACCTCGGGCGAGGTGAGCGTGTTTGGCGCCGATATGAGCCGAAACCGTAGCGCGGTTGCCTACCGGATGAATTTCCAAAGTCCCTATGTCGATCTGCCGATGCGGCTCACGGTGCGGCAGAACCTCACCGTTTATGCCGGGCTCTACGGTATCGCCAATGCGGCCGAGCGCATCGCCTATATCGCCGAGGACTTGCAGATTGCGCCCTTGCTCGATCGCCCGACCGGCAAATTGTCAGCCGGTCAGAAGACCCGCGTCGGCCTCTCCAAGGCGCTGCTCAACGCGCCCGAGCTGCTCCTGCTCGACGAACCCACCGCCTCGCTCGACCCCGACACCGCCGACTGGGTAAGGCACAAGCTCAAGCAATATGCCGAGTCGCGCGGGGCGACCTTGCTATTCGCCTCGCACAACATGGCCGAGGTGGAGCGGCTCGCCAGCCGCGTCATCCTGCTGCATCAAGGTCGCATCATCGAGGACGGTACGCCGTCCAGCCTGATCGCAACTTACGGGCGCGACACGCTCGAAGAGGTGTTCCTCGACGTGGTGCGTGGCCGCGCCCACCACGCGCATGATCGCGCCGAACGGGGCGAGACCGTGGAACGCAAAGCGTCATGAGCGCGGCGCAGGCATATGCCGCCGGCGCCGAGCCGATTCTCTACCCGCCGGAAGGGGCCAGCGCCTCGCTCCGCCGCATGGCGGCGCTGGTGCAGCGCTATATCTATCTGTTGCGCAGTTCGGGCGTCCGCATCGTCGAGCTGATTTACTGGCCCTTCTTGCAGATGCTGACCTGGGGCTTTCTGCAGAAATATCTCGCCGACACGACGAGCCCGCTGGCGCACGCCGCCGGCATGCTGATCGGCGCGGTACTGCTCTGGGATATTCTGTTCCGCTCGAAGATCGGCTTCTCCACCACCTTCATCGAGGAGATGTGGTCGCGCAATCTCGGCAACCTCCTGATCAGCCCGCTGCGGCCACTCGAGCTGGTCGCCGCGCTGTGCGCCTGGAGCATCATTCGTCTTTCCGTCGGAATGATCCCGGTCGCCGTCGCCGCCTATGCCATCTTCGGCTTCAACCTGCTCGATCTCGGTCTGCCGCTGGTCGCCTTCTTCGCCGTGCTAGTGCTGACCAGCTGGTCGCTCGGCCTGATCTCGGCGGGAGTGATCTTGCGCTACGGGCTCGGCGCCGAGGAGCTTGCCTGGTCGCTCGCTTTTCTGCTGCTGCCGCTCGCTTGCGTCTATTATCCGGTCTCGGTGCTGCCCGATTGGCTGCAGGTGATTGCCCTGGCGCTGCCGCCGACCCATGTGTTCGAGGGCATGCGCTCGATTTTGCTGCACCACACCTTCGACGTGACGCAGCTCTGGTGGGCGATCGGGCTGAACGCGATCTATATCGTCGCCGGCTACCTGACCTTCCGCTGGTTCCTGGCGAGCGCGCGGGTCAACGGGACCTTGGTGCAGCTGGGTGAGTAATTGGACGAGTCGGTGACGCGAATGGATGTGTCATTGGTGAAATTGAACGGCGATTGGATGCGTCCCTTGCCGGTTTGGACGGGTACAAAATGCGCGGACGGCTGCTGACCATCATCGTCGCGGGCTTTCTCGTCGGTGCGCTCGGCGGCGCCGCGGCCCTGGTGCTGAGCCGAAGCGCACCGCAGCAAGCGGTCACGACCTCCGGCAAGGCGCTGGTCGGCGGGCCGTTCAAGCTCGTCGATCAACACGGCAAGACGGTCACCAATGAGGACTTCCGCGGCCGCTATATGCTCGTCTTCTTCGGCTTCACCCATTGCCCGGATATCTGTCCGGCCGAGCTGCAAGTGATCTCGGCGGCGCTCGAGCAGCTTGGTCCGAAGGCCGGCAAGGTCGTGCCGATCTTCATCACCCTCGATCCGGAGCGCGATACGCCCGAGGCGATGGGCGACTACGTCAAAAATTTCGGAGCGGATTTTGTCGCGCTCACCGGCTCGCCCGAAGCGATCGACGAGGCTGCCAAGGCCTATCGCGTCGCCTACTCAAAATTCGAATACAAGGGTCAGGACGGCCAGTACGGATACAGCGTGGATCACTCGGCCCTTGCCTATCTCATGGGCCCCGACGGCGAATACGTGACGCATTTTGCTTACGGCACGCCCGCCCAAAAAATGAGCGAGACTCTGCGCCGCTACCTTTAGCCGCGCGACGGATAAGCCCCCGCGACACGTTGTCATTGCACTGCAACATAGAATCACCATGTGATTCCGCAATGCAGCATTGCAAGATACGGTCAGACGGGAGGCCAAACTCGTGTTGTACCATCTCTATGAGCTGAACCAGGCTGCCCTCAGCCCTGCGCGGGCCGCGGCCGAGGCCTATCGGCTCCTGTTCCGCAACCCGCTCAATCCCGCTTATCACACGCCGCTCGGCCGCAGCGCCGCGGCGGCGCTCGAGGTGTTCGAGCGGACCACCAGGCGCTATCGCAAGCCTGCCTGGGAGATCAGCCAGATCGAGGTGAAGGGCCGCACGGTGCCGGTTCGCGAGCGCGTGCTGATCCAAAAGCCCTTCTGCAATCTGATCCAGTTCGAGCGCGAGGTGTCGGCCTGGCGCCGCTGGAATGACTCCAAGCTTCTGGTCGTGGCGCCCATGGCCGGGCATTTCGCCACGCTGCTTCGCGGCACCGTGCGCGATCTCCTGCCGCATTTCGACGTCTATGTCACGGAGTGGCAGGATGCGCGCTTCGTGCCGCGCAACGCGGGCACTTTCGATCTCGACACTTATGTCGACTACATCCTCGAATTTGTGCGGCACTTCGGCGGCAACGTGCATGTCATGGCGGTCTGCCAGCCGACGGTGCCCGTGTTCGCCGCCGTCTCGCTGATGGAAGCCGCCGGCGATCCGGCGGTCCCGCGCTCCATGATTCTGATGGCAGGCCCCATCGACACGCGCGAAAGCCCGACCGCGGTCAACCGCTTCGCCGAGAGCCGCACAATCGAGTGGTTCGAGCGCAATGTCATCACCCAGGTTCCCTGGCCCTATCCTGGGATGATGCGCTTGGTCTATCCGGGTTTCCTTCAGCTCAGCGGCTTTATGGGCATGAATTTGGAGCGTCACGTCAATGCGCATCGCGATCTATTTCATAATCTCATCAAGGGAGACGGCGACTCCGCCGACAAGCACCGGGAGTTCTACGACGAGTTTCTTGCCGTCATGGACCTTACTGCCGAGTACTACCTGCAGACGATCGAGACGGTCTTCCTCGAGCACAGATTGCCCAAGGGCCTGATGACCCACCGCAACCGGCTGGTCGATCCGGGCGCTATCAGGAAAGTGGCGCTTATGACCGTGGAAGGCGAGAAGGATGACATTTCCGGGATCGGCCAGACGTCCGCTGCACAAAGATTGTGCACCCGCCTTGCCGAGGGCCTCCGCGAGCACCATCTCCAACCCGGCGTCGGCCATTACGGCGTGTTTAACGGGTCCCGTTTTCGCGCCGAAATCGCGCCGAAAATCCGCAATTTTACAGCAAAACACCAGCGCCGGAGAGGGGTGTTGGCAAGGGCCTTTGGCAGGACTGCCTAAAGCAGAGGCGCGCGCTCCCTCAAAAGCCTGTGCTACTGTATCGGCCGCCGATTCGGGGGCCCGGCGGTAGTAGGGAGCGTACCATGCTTAAGCGGCTCAATCTCGCCCGCGGCGAGACCATCGAGGTCAAGATCCGCGGCCTCGATATTCCGATGGTTCTCAGACGCAGCGCGCGAGCGAGGCGCTTCAGCCTGCAAGTGAGCGAAGCGCGTCGCGGCGCCGTGCTCACCATGCCGCTCTATTCGAGCTTCGCCGACGCCGACGAATTTCTTTCCCGCCATCTCGATTGGCTGAAGGAGCGGGTTGCCGGCCTCGCAGAGCCGGTGCCCTTCACCCACGGCGCCATCATCCCGTTGCGCGGCTTCGCGCATGTGCTCCGCTTCGCGGGCTCGGTGCGCCGTCGCGGCGTGGTGTGGATCGAGGAACCCGAGGATGCGAAACCCGCCCCGGCTTGGCCAGAAGGCGCGCGTGTCGGCATGCGACGCTTGCCGCGCCTCTATGTGGCCGGAGAGGAGGAGCATGCTTCCCGCCGCCTGCTCGACTGGCTGAAGCGCCAAGCCCATCTCGACCTCAAGGCGCGCGTCGATGTGCATGCCCGCCGGCTCAATCTCGTGCCGAAGCGCCTCTATGTCCGCGACCAGACCACGCGCTGGGGCTCCTGCTCGACGAGCGGCGCCTTGTCCTTCTCCTGGCGGCTGGTGCTGGCGCCCCCCTTCGTGCTCGATTATCTCGCCGCCCACGAGGTTGCCCATCTCGGTCACATGAATCATGGTCCGCGTTTCTGGGCGCTGGTGGAACGCGCGATGCCGCGTCATCAGGAGGCGCGCAGCTGGCTCCGAAAGCACGGCGCCAGCCTGCACCGCTATGGCGCCGAGGGGATTCAGCTCTCCTCGCGCGGCTACTCGCCGAAGCGCAGCATCGAATAAGACTTCACTCTCCGGCGAAGATGCCTAACACGCGGCGATAGAGCGACTCGTCGCTGCTTTCGCTCTGCGACGGCGCGTTCCAGGGCAGCCGCGCGACCGCGTTGCCGACCCAAGGCGTGCGCAATCCGGGCAGCGGCGCGGGCGCCTTGTCCCGATGCGCATAGGTCATGACGTCCTGCCAGAGCTTGGCGGGCAACGTTCCGCCGGTGACCTTTTTCATGCGCCTGCCGTTGTCGTTGCCCATCCACACGCCGCCGACATAATGCGCCGTGTAGCCGACGAACCACGCGTCGCGGAAGCTCTGCGTGGTTCCGGTCTTGCCGCCGGAAACATGTCCTTCGATGGCCGCCTGCTTGCCGGTGCCCCAGCGCATCGTGGCATTCATCATCTCGTTCATGCCGCCGACGAATTGTAGCGCCACCACCTGGCCGGTGGTCGAGCGGCGCCGCTGATAGATCACCTTGCCGTCGCCGTTCCGCACCCGCGTGACGATGTGCGGCAGCACGCCCTGGCCGCCATTGGCGAACGGCGCATAGGCGCCGACCAGCTCGAGCAGGTTGACCTCCGCCGTGCCGAGCGCAATCGACGGCCGGTCGTGCAGTCGCGATTGGATGCCGAGCCGCCGGGCCGTGCGCACCACCCGCCAAGGACCGACCTCCGCGGTAAGCCGCGCCGCCACCGTATTGGTCGAATGCGCCAGTGCGTCGCGCAAGGAGATCTCGCCGTGATAGGTGCCGGTGTAGTTGCGCGGCGACCAGCCGGCGATCGTGGTCGGCCCGTCATAAGCGACCGAGTCCGGGCGGTAGCCGCTTTCCAGCGCCGCCAGATAGACAAACGGCTTGAAGGCCGAGCCCGGCTGACGCTGCGCCTTCAGCGCGCGGTCGAACGGGCTGCGCGAATAGGAGCGGCCACCGACCAACGCCTTGACGCCGCCGAAAGGATCGAGCACCACCACCGCCCCTTCGCCGGCGGCGAGCTCCTTGCCTTCGCTGTCCAGCAATTGCCGCAGTCCCCGCTGCGCAATCCGCTGCAGGCCGGCATCGATGGTCGTCTCGACGATCAGATCGTTGTTGTGCTCGCCGATGAATTCCGGAAGGAGCTCGGCCACCCAATCGACCGCATAAGGATAGCCCGTATCGTCCCCCTTGGCCGACAGCCGCAGCGGCTGCTTCGACGCGGTATGCGCCTGATCCTCCGACAGATAGCCGGCCTCCACCATGTTGGTGAGCACTTCTTCGACCCGCGCGTTGGCGGCCTTGACGCTTCTGGTCGGGGCGTAGCGCGAAGGCGCCTTGAGCAGGCCCGCGAGCAGCGCCGCCTGCGGCAGCGTGACGAAGCGCGACGACCTGCCGAAATAGCGCCGAGAGGCGGCCTCCACCCCATAGGTGCCACCGCCGAAATAGACGCGATTGATGTAGAGCTCGAGGATCTCCTGTTTGGAGAAGCGCTGCTCGAGCCAGATCGCATAGACGACCTCCTCGAGCTTGCGCGTGATCGTCCGCTCGGGCCGGAGGAACAGGTTTTTGGCGAGCTGCTGGGTGATGGTCGAGCCGCCCTCGACCACGGCGCCGGCGGCCGCATTGCGGTACGAGGCGCGGATCAGGCCCACGGGGTCGATCCCCCAATGCGAATAGAAGCGGCGGTCCTCGGTGGCGAGCACCGCCTGCACCAAATAGGGCGGCAGCACGTCGAGCCGTACATGGCCGCGTCTGAGGCCACGCTCGGCAAGCACCGTGCCGTCCTCGGCCAGCACGGTGACGTTGGGCGGGCGGTCATCGAGCGCGGCGATGGTGGGGTCGGGCACGCGCGCGATGAAATAGATCACCGCGAGACTCAACAGCAGCGTGCCCCAGATCGAGGCGAGCAGCGAGAACTTGATGCCGCGATAGAGCCAAGGATGGCGGGCGGTCCAGCGTCTCGGGCGCGAGGCTCGGCGCCGCCTGCGCGGCCTGGAGGCTCCCCGCCGCGCGCCGAAAGCGGGGCGGTTACGCCGCGCGCTCTTCGCGCCTGGTTTAGCGTTGCGCCGCGCGCCTTGCATGGTCCCCCGTCCTTCCGGCAAGCGAAGGCGAGGCTGCGCCTAAACCCCGCGCGGGGCCTCGACGCGCCTCTCATGGAGAAGCTAGGCGTTCCGGATTGACACAATGTTAAAGAATTGCCGCACCAAGGCGCAAAGCCAGCCTCAGACGTCGAGGTTGGCGACGGCGAGCGCGTTGGCCTGGATGAATTCGCGGCGCGGCTCGACCACGTCGCCCATCAGCCGCGAGAAGATGTCGTCGGCGTCCTCGCCCTCCTTGATCTTCACCTGCAGGATGGTGCGCGTATCGAGATCGAGCGTGGTCTCCCAGAGCTGCCCGGGGTTCATCTCGCCGAGACCTTTATAGCGTTGCAAGGTGAGCCCCTTGCGCCCCGCGGTCATCACCGCGTCGAGCAGCTCGCTCGGCCCGTGCACGACCAGGCTCGTGTCCTTGCGCTTGAGCGTCGCCGGCCTGGCATAGACCTCTTGCAGATGCGGGGCGTAACCGTCGAGCTTGAGCGCGTCGGCGCTCGCGATGAACGGCCCGTCGATCAGATGCGACTCCATCACACCGCGCAGCTCGCGCCAGAAACGCAAGCCGCCCTCGGGCAGCGCCTCGCCATGCCAGCCGCGCTCGGTCTCCTCGGCGAGAGCGTCGAGCCGCTTGGCGATATAGGTGGCCGCGGCCTGAGCGTGCTTGCTCTCTTTCAGCAATTTTGGATTGAGCGCACCGGCGATCGCCACCTGCTCGACGATGAAGCGCGGATAGCGGCTATGCAGTCCCTTGAGGATGCCGCCGATCTTGCGCGCGGTCTCGACGATGTCGCGCAGATCGCCGCCGCCGCGGCTGGCATTGTCGCCGGTGACGAGGATCGCGTCCTCCAGCCCTTCGTCGATCAAATAATCCTCCAGCGCCTTCTCGTCCTTGAGATAGCGCTCGGCTTGCCCGCGCTTCACCTTGTAGAGCGGCGGTTGGGCGATGAAGAGGTGGCCGGCCTCGATCAGCTTCGGCATCTGCCGGTAGAAGAAGGTGAGCAGCAGCGTGCGGATATGCGCGCCGTCCACGTCGGCGTCGGTCATGATGATGACCTTGTGGTAGCGGAGCTTGGCGAGATCGAACTCGTCGAGGCCAATGCCGGTGCCGAGTGCTGTGATCAAGGTGCCGATCTCCTGACTCGACAGCATCTTGTCGAAGCGCGCCCGCTCGACATTGAGGATCTTGCCGCGCAGTGGCAGCACGGCCTGGAAGGCGCGGTCGCGCGCCTGCTTGGCGCTGCCGCCGGCCGAGTCCCCCTCGACCAAGAAGATCTCGGATTTGGCCGGGTCGCGCTCCTGGCAATCGGCGAGCTTGCCGGGGAGGGAAGAGATATCGAGCGCGCCCTTGCGGCGGGTCAACTCGCGCGCCTTGCGCGCCGCCTCCCGCGCGGCCGCCGCCTCGACGATCTTCTGCACGATATTGCGCGCTTCGCCGGGATTTTCCTCGAACCAACCTGAAAGCGCGCCAGCCATGACGCTCTCCACCACCGGCCGCACTTCCGAGGAAACCAGCTTGTCCTTGGTCTGGCTGGAAAACTTGGGATCCGGTACTTTGACCGAGAGCACGCAAGTGAGGCCCTCGCGGGCGTCATCGCCGGTCAGCGCCACCTTCTCCTTCTTGGCGATGCCGGACTCCGCCGCATAGGTATTGACGGTGCGCGTCAGCGCCGCGCGAAAGCCGGCCAGATGCGTGCCGCCGTCGCGTTGCGGGATGTTGTTGGTGAAGCAGAGCACGTTCTCGTGGTAGCTGTCGTTCCACCACAGCGCGGCCTCGATGACGATTGCGCCTTGCTGCTTCTCCACCACGATCGGCTCGTTGATCAAAGGATGCTTGGTGCGGTCGAGAAAACGCACGAAGGCCCTGAGGCCGCCCTCATAGCGCATCTCCTCGATTTTCGGTTCTACCCCGCGATGATCAGCCAGCACGATGCGCACGCCTGAATTCAGGAACGCAAGCTCGCGCAAACGATGCTCCAAGGTCGCATAATCGAACTCGACCATGGTGAAGGTTTTCGGCGAGGGTACGAAGGTGATCCGCGTGCCGGTCTTGCCGCCGGCGTCGCCCGCCACCTTGAGCGGTTTCTCCGGCACGCCGTCGGCGAAGCGCAGGAAATGCTCCTTGCCGTCGCGCCAGATGGTGAGGTCGAGCTTGGAGGACAGCGCGTTGACCACCGACACGCCGACGCCATGCAGGCCGCCGGAGACCTTGTAGGAGTTCTGGTCGAACTTCCCGCCGGCATGCAGTTGGGTCATGATCACTTCGGCGGCGGAGACGCCTTCGCCCTTGTGGATCTCGGTCGGGATGCCGCGCCCGTTGTCGTCCACCGTGACCGAGCCGTCGGCGTTGAGCGTGACCAGGATCTCGTCGCAGAAACCGGCCAACGCCTCGTCGATGGCATTGTCCACCACCTCATAGACCATGTGGTGGAGTCCGGAGCCGTCGTCGGTGTCGCCGATATACATGCCCGGCCGCTTGCGCACGGCATCGAGCCCTTTCAACACTTTGATCGACTCTGCGCCGTACTCGGCAGCGGCAGCTTCTTTGCGTTTGGAGGCTGGTGTCATGGTTTCCAGGAGCTGTTGTTGGTCTTGCCGGCGGGCACTCAGCCGGCCGGTGAATCGGGCGTAATTCTACCCCGATTCACCGCAAAAATTTGCGCCTCTTCTGCAATTGGGGCGAATAGGTCGCGGTCGGTCCCGGTCATCCAGGCCTGCCCGCCAAGCCTTGAAATTTCGCCAAAAAGTGCCTCCCGCCGGGCCTGGTCGAGATGCGCCGCGACCTCGTCCAAAAGCACCAGCGGGGCGGTGCCCTCGATCTCCCTGATCAGCTCGGCTTTGGCGAGGATGAGCCCGATCAGAAGCGCCTTTTGCTCGCCTGAGGAGCAGTGCTGCGCAGGCGTCTGTTTGGGCCCGTGACTCACAATTAGGTCGCTCAGATGCGGTCCTTCAAGGGCCCGCGCCGCCGCCCGGTCGCGCTCTCGTCCCTGATTGAGCGCGTCCCGGAATTCGTCCTCAACCTCGGTGGCCGAGCGGTCGGCAAGCGCCGCTTCGAGCCGTCCTTCGAGCGCGACCAAAGCGTGCGGGAAGGGGCCTTCCCCCCTTGCCGCCCGCATCCGCTCGATCAGGGCGATGAGCCTGGCGACGGCATCGAGCCGTGCCGCGGCGATGGCCACGCCGGCCTCGGCCATCTGCTCCTCCAGTCCCTCGAACAGCGCGCGGCTGCCCTCCTTGAGCTGGAACAGCCGGTTCCGCTGCCGCATGGCGCGGTCGTAGCGGCCAAGCGGGGAGCGCATCTTCGGATCGACCGCGAGCACCAGCCGGTCGAGGAAGCGCCGCCGCTCTGAGGCTGCCCCGGTGAACAGGCCGTCCATGGCCGGGATCAGCCAGACGAGCTTCACATGCTCGGCCAGCGCGCCCGCGCTTTCTTCCTTGCCGGCGATGCGCACGACGCGGCCGCTACTTTCTTCGCGCGTGCCCGAAGGGATGCCGGTGCCGATTTCGACCTCGTCCGCGGCGGAGACCACGGTCGCCGCCACGGCGAAGCCCCCGGCGCCGTCGTTGCGGCAAAGCTCCTCATAGGGACGCCCGCGCAGGCCGTGACCCGGACCGAGCAGGGAGACCGCCTCGAGCAGATTGGTCTTGCCCGAGCCGTTGTCGCCGATCAGCACCACGGGGTGTGCATCGAGCGCAAGTTCGGCCAGCGCATAATTGCGGAAATCGTTGAGTTTGAGGCTACGGATATAGTGCCGCGTTGCGGCGCCCTCGCTCGGGATCGCCTTCGTCTCGCGTCGTCCCTTGCGGTCGGGCTTCATACCCGCATCGGCATCAGCACATAGAGCGCCGACTGGTCCTTACCGTCGCGCACCATGGTGGGGGAGCCTGGATCGGCGAGCTGGAACTCCGCCGTGCCGCTTTCGAGCTGCCCGGAAATATCGAGCAGATAGCGGGCGTTGAAGCCGATCTCCAAGGGGTCGTAGCCATATTCGACGGGAAGCTCTTCGGTGGCGCTGCCGCTATCGGGATTATTGACCGAGAGCGTGAGCTTGCCGTCGGAGATGGTGAGCTTCACCGCCCGGCCCTTGTCGCTCGACAAGGTCGAGACACGATCGACCGCCTGGGCGAAGGCGGCGTTGTCGACCTCCATCTTCTTGTCGTTCGCTTGCGGGATGACACGCTCGTAATCCGGGAAAGTGCCGTCGATCAGCTTGGAGGTGAGCACCACCTTGCCGGTCGAGACCCTGATCTTCGCCGGCGACAGTTCGATACGCACCTCGCCTTCGCCGTCCTCGACCAGCTTGGCTAGCTCGAGCACCGTCTTGCGCGGCACGATCACCCCCGGCATGTCCTTCGCGCCGGAGGGGAGTGGCAACTCGACCTGGGCGAGCCTGTGCCCGTCGGTCGCCACGGCGCGCAACACCGGCTTGCCCTCGCTTTGCGCGGCATGGAGATAGATGCCGTTCAAGTAGTACCGGGTCTCCTCGGTCGAGATGGCGAAGCGCGTCTTGTCAATGAGCTTCTTCAGGTTCGTCGCCGAGAGACCGAAGGCGTGGCCGAGATCATCGACGCTGAGCGCCGGAAAGTCGTCTGCCGGCAGGGTCTGGAGCGAGAACTGCGCCGGGCCAGCCGTGATGGTCAGCCGTCCCTGCTCGCCGTCGCGTTGCAGATCGATATCGGCGCCCTCGGGCAGCTTGCGCACGATGTCATAAAACATATGCGCGGGCACCGTGGTCGCGCCCTCTCCCTTCGCCTTGCAGGGCACCGTCTCCACCAGCTCCATGTCGAGATCGGTTGCGGTGAGCTGCACCTCGTTTTTGGCGGCAGTGAGCAGCACGTTGGACAGGATCGGGATGGTATTCCGCCGCTCGACCACGCTCGCCACATGGGCGAGCGCGCGGGCAAGGCCGGGTTTGTCGATGGTGAGCCGCATGATGGTCAGAATACCCCGAAATGGACGTTTCCCGCCGGTAAGTTCGACCCTGGCCGGGCCGTTCGGCCTCGGTCAAAATTCTTGTGAGTCGGTGAGAAACGAAGAACTCCCGTCAAGACCTTGCCGCGCCGGGAGCCATATTTCAAGGGCTTCGAAGGCCTTGTCTCGGGGCGGTTCAAAGGCGCCCTGGGTGGGCAACTGCGCTCATGCAAGAACGGCGGGGGGACGCCTCGACTTGGGATTCGAGCCCCCCGGCCGCCTTCCCCCTATTCGCGCAGCAAGCGCTTGAGAAGCTCGACCTCCTCGCGGAGCTGGGTATCGTCGTTCATCAGTTGCTCGATCTTGCGGATCGCGTGCAGCACCGTGGTGTGGTCGCGATTGCCGAACCTCCGGCCGATCTCCGGCAGCGACCGCGAGGTGAGCAGTTTGGCGAGATACATGCCGATCTGGCGCGGGCGCACGATCGAGCGGTTCCGCCGCCCCGACAGAAGGTCCCCGCGATTAACGCCGTAATGCTTGGAAACCGTGCGCAGGATATCGTCGATGCGCACCCGCCTCGGCTCAGCCCCGCGCATCAGGTCGCGCACGATCAGCTCGGCGGTCTCCAAGGTCACCGGCTCGTCGGTCAGCTGGAAGCTCGCCCGCAAGCGATGTACCGCGCCTTCGAGCTCGCGTCCGCTCTCGGTCAGGCGCTCGGCGAGAAAAGCGAGCACGGAGTCGGAGATTTCCAGCCCCCTGGTCTCGGTGGTGGCCTCCACGGCACGCTTCTCCAGGATCTTGTGCCGCAACTCATAGTCCATCGGGCCGATCTCGGCGACCAGCCCGCCGCCGAGCCGCGACCGCATGCGCATGTCAAGCTTGTCGAGCTGGGTCGGCGCCCGGTCGGCAGCCACCACGACTTGCCGGCCGCCGTCGATCAGCGAGTTCAAGGTGTGACAGAACTCCTGCTGGATGGTCGGGCCTTGCAGAAACTCCATGTCGTCGATCAAGAGAATGTCGATCTTGCGCAGCTTCTCCTTGAAGGCGAGCGCATCGCGCGCGCGCAGGGCCTGCACGAAGCCCGACATGAAGCGCTCGGCGGTGAGATAGAGCACCTGGGCCTCGGGCTTGCGCTGCTTCACGTCCCAGGAGATGGCGTGCAGCAGATGGGTTTTGCCCAGGCCCACATTGCCGTGCACGAACAAGGGATTGAATAAAGGCTGCGGAGCGGAGAAGGCGGTCGCCACCTCTTGCGCGGCGGCATAAGCGAGCCGGTTCGCCACGCCGACCACGAAGCTCTGAAAGCTCAGCCTGGGGTCGAGCGGCGAGCCCTCGAAGCCGCCATAGCCGGTCCTGAGCGGCATCGGCAGCGGCACCGGCTCCTGCACCGGAGGCGCAACTTCGCGCCGCTGGCGCGGCGCCTCGCTAGGCGCTTCGACACCGAAATGCGGCTGCCTGACTTTGAACTCGACGCGCTCGACCGTCGGCCATTCGCCGCGCGAAAGCCTTAGGACGAAGTCGTAATAGTGCGAACGGAGCCAGTTCCGGAGGAAGCGGGTCGCGACGGTAAGATGGACGACTTCGCCGTCCACTTGCTCGACCTCGACTCCCCTGAACCAACTGGCGAAAACGTCTTCTCCCAACTCGGCGCGTAACCGGTTCTTGACCCTCGCCCAAGCATCGCTTGGGGCGGCCTGCTCTTGCTGTGCCACGGTTTCTGCTCTTTCCCATTCTTTTGGTTCGCGCCGTTACGCACCGCACGCCTCATACATGAGCAGTCAACAAGAGCGACGCGGACAGTCATGACCGTCCCTATGACTATGCCTCGTTCCTAGCTTTGCTGCCAGGGTAGTCCAGCTGCTTTCCACCCAGCGCGAGACCCGCGATGCCTCCCATCGTCAAGCGGTCCTTCGAAACCGCAAGCG
The DNA here is from genome assembly GCA_035456885.1 of Methyloceanibacter sp. Taxonomy (GTDB): domain Bacteria; phylum Pseudomonadota; class Alphaproteobacteria; order Rhizobiales; family Methyloligellaceae; genus Methyloceanibacter. The sequence goes on along the minus strand of DATICH010000115.1, from coordinate 19,105 downwards.
ACGTTGTGGCAGGAACGGTATCCCATCGCCGCCATTGCCTTGGCCGCGGCCAAGCTCCGGCTTCCCGAACGGCAAATGAAGAAGAGTTCGTCGTCCTTTGCCACGCCAAGGGCCCTCAGTTCGCCTTCCAGACGTTCCGCGAAACGCGGGTCGATCGCCTGATCGGGAAAGGTCTGCCACTCGACGAGGACAGTCCGTTTGCCCACCGGCGCGAGGTCCGGAATTCCCACATAGGTCCATTCGGCGCGAGTGCGCACGTCGACGAGCTGTGAGCGAGGTTGCGATTGGAGGGTCCTCCAGGCCGTCTCAACGTCAACGTCATCGACCACCTTATCGTCGGCCTGCGCGCTCAAAGGAAAACGTCCTCCCCTGAAGACAAGAGTGCGACGTAAGAACAGATTTGGTGTTGGCTACAACAGGTAGTGGCTACTCCACGAAGAAGACAACGACCACCCACAGTTCACGCGTTGAGGTTCCACAAGTTATCCACTCTCCTTGCACCGAAGACAGCGAAAACCTTTCCCGGCTGCAACCAGGTTCAAGGTATCCAAGGTACTCAATTGTGAAGGAGGGGAATGCCCCGTTCGGATGATTGGACTATACACACGCGCCCCTGCCTGATCAAGCGACAGGCCGCGACGATGCACCTTTGCACCCAGTCTCGGTGACCTATCTAGCCGCGCTTCGCAAGCCACTGTGGCGCAAGAGTGAATCGTGCGGCGGCGAAGCCTGACGGTGCGCAGAGACAAGTCTTCTGTGCTGTGAGTCCTGCGCGATTTTGCTTTTGATGCCGCGCGCAACTTCCTGCGCCGCGTTTTCCTCTGCGGAAGCGCGGCGAGCAAGCAGTTGAAATATTCGTCGAATTGACATGCTTGGGGCGCGCCCATCCGCGCCCTCTGTGGCTCGCTGGCAACAGCCGATGTTTTTTTGTTAGGGGGCGCCCATGGCGCCGATGCGCTTGGCCAAGCGCGAGACTTTGCGCGATGCGGTCTTGCGATGCACGATGCCCTTTTGCGACGTCCGCACCATGACCGGCTCCGCCGCTTTCAACGCCGCGGCCGCTGCCTCCTTGTTGCCCGAGGCGATTGCCTCTTCCACCTTGCGCACGGAGCTCTTGAAGCGGCTGCGGCGCGTCTTGTTCGTCTCGGTGCGGCGGACGGTCTGACGCGCGGCCTTCTTTGCCGATTTGGTATTGGCCATGACTTGATCCTTGAAGCGCGCCCGGGGCCCGGCAAGCCGGTCGATCGAGCGCGGGCGATAGCGGATGGTTGGGCTGCTCTATACCGGCCCCCCAGAAGGCCGTCAACTGCGCGAAATTCTGCGGCTTTGCTTGCGATTGACAGGGCCCGGACTCGGTGGCTCTCCTGTCGCGGCCCAACAGCCAAAGGCAACAAGTAGAGCACGATGCGTATCCTTCTCACCGGCGCCGCCGGCTTCATCGGCTACCATACGGCGGCGCGGCTGCTCGACGCCGGCCATGAGGTCATCGGCTTCGACAATCTCAGCCCCTATTACGACGTCTCCCTGAAGGAGGCCCGGCTAAGGCGTCTCAAGGGACGCAACAACTTCCGCTTTCTCCAGGCCGACCTGGCCGACCGGACTATCGTCGAGGCGACCTTCGCCGAGGAGCGCCCCGAGCGCGTGATCCACCTCGCCGCGCAGGCGGGCGTGCGCTACTCGCTCGATCACCCGCACTCCTATATCAACTCCAACGTCACCGGCTTTCTGCACGTGCTGGAAGGCTGCCGGCACCATAGCGTCGAGCATCTCCTCTATGCCTCGACCAGCGCCGTCTACGGGGCCAACCGCAAATTGCCCTTCGATGTCAGCGACAATGTCGACCATCCGGTCAGTCTCTACGGGGCGACCAAGAAGGCCAACGAGCTGATGGCGCATTCTTACGCCCATTTGTTCGGGCTTCCGGTCACGGGTCTGCGGTTCTTCACCGTCTATGGCCCGTGGGGGCGCCCCGACATGTCGCTGTTTTTGTTCACCCGGCAGATTCTCGCCGATGAGCCGATCCAGGTGTTCAACTATGGCCACCACGCGCGCGACTTCACCTATATCGACGACGCCGTCGAAGGCGTGGTGCGGGCGCTCGACGTGGTCGCCACGCCGGACCCCAATTGGCGCGCCGAGGCGCCGGACCCGGCAACGTCGAGCGCGCCCTATCGGCTCTACAATATCGGCAGCCACGCCCCCGTGGCCCTGCTCGACTATATCGCCGCGATCGAGAAGGCCTTGGGCAAGAAGGCCAAGCTCGAGCTCCTGCCGCAGCAGCCCGGCGACGTCGAGGAAACTTACGCCGATGTCGATGCGCTCAAGGCTGCGACCGGCTTTCAGCCCTCGACCCCGCTCGAATTGGGCATCGAGCGCTTCGTCGCTTGGTACCGCGACTATTACAAAGCGTAGGATTTCGCCGCTCCGGGAGGGGCGCGGGCGGTCAGGACCGTCCTTTAAGGTAAGTTGACAAGTTCGGGGCTCCGGCCAAGATCGGGCCCACCCGCCGTTTCGAAGGGGCCAGCCCGGTCCCGCTTGCACGCTCCATGTCAGTTTCCCCGATTTCGGCCTTTATCAGCTATGCCAAAGCCGACCAGGCCAAGGCGCAGGAGATCGCCGACTCGCTCGAGCAGCGCGGCATCAAATGTTGGATCGTGCCGCGCGACGTGCGCCCCGGCCGCACCTATGGCGATGAGATCATCAGGGGCATCGAGGGCGCCCGCGCGCTGATCCTCGTGCTCTCCTCGGCGAGCAACGAGTCGGGCTTTGTTTCGCGCGAGATCGAGCGCGCGGTGTCCAAGAACAAGCCCATTTTTACCGTCCGCATCGAGGATGTGCTGCCCTCCCCGGCGCTTGAGTTGTTCATCTCCTCGACCCAATGGATCGACGCCTTTTCCGGCCGGCTCGGGCCGCAGATCGATCGCCTGGCCCAGCTTCTGGCCGAGGACGAAGCGGTGGGCTCTGTTGCGCCGGCGCCCCGCGCCGTTCCGAAGCAGCCCCAGCGTCCCGCCTGGCGCTCGCCTTTGGCGCTTGGAGTGGGGGCAGCAGTCCTGCTTGCGCTCGTCGGCGCGCTTGCCGTCTATTTGATGCGCGAGCCCGACGACACGGACTACATGGTTCTGGCGCGAAGCTGTGAGCGCCTCGACGGAGACGCGGCAATCGCCGCCTGCGACCGGGCAATCTCTTCCCGCAAGCTTGCTGGCAGTGAACTTGCCAAGCTCTACGCCGCGCGCGGTTACCAGCGGCAAATGAAATTCGATATCGAGGGTGCGCTATCGGACTATCGCGAAGCGATCAAGCTCGGTTCGACCGACTCATACGTCTTCAACAATCGCGGCTACATCTACCGGGAAGCCGGCGACTTCGAGAAGGCGATGGTCGATTACAACCGCGCGATCGAGCTCAATCCGCGCAATACCGACGCGCTTGCAAGCCGCGGCTGGGTCCTTCAGCAACAGGGCGAGCTCGATGACGCCAAGCGCAACTACGAGCAGGCGCTGGAGTCCGAACCCACCGCCGAGCTGAAGGAGAAGATCGAACGCGCGCTTAGTGAAATCGATCCGAACTATCGGGGCGAAGGGGCCCATCGCACTGATGGGGCCCCCGCGCTGATCGACGATGCAGCCCCCGCCGTCGCGCCGGCGGCCGCGTTGGACGGCACCTGGACCGGCTCTGGCCATCAGACGGGCGGCGGCGGTGAGCCGGTGTCCTATCCAGTGGTGATGCGCCTCTCAGCGGGCGGGGGAAGCACCGGCTATCCCTCGCTCAATTGCGGCGGCTCGCTCACATCGCTTTCGGCCGAGGGCGACGCGGCGCAATTCAAGGAACGTATTACCTACGGGGACTGCACCGACGGCGGCACGATCGAGGTCAAGCTCAATGCGGGCAAGCTCGACTGGAAATGGTTTGGCGTCGCCGACATTGTGGTGACCGCCCAGCTCGAACCGCCCTGCAAGGTGACCGATCCGACCGGCACGCCGCTCAATGTGCGCGATAGCCCGAATGGCACGATTACCGGCACGCTCTCCAATGGGGCATCGGTGACGATCGTCGAGTCGAAGATGGCCGACAACGGCAAACCCTGGGTCAAGGTCGTGGATGCCGGGACCGAGAAGCCAATCGGCTGGGTGTTCCGCGACTTCGTCTCCTGCTTCTAGCCGCCGTCAGCGGTTGCGGAACTGGGGCTTGCGCTTCTCGATGAAGGCGGCCATGCCCTCTTTCTGATCCTCGGTGGCGAACAGCGAGTAGAATTGGCCGCGCTCGAAGCGCATGCCTTCCGCTAAGGTCGTGGCGAAGCCGCGATTGATCGCTTCCTTGATCATCATCACCGCATGCTGCGACAGACTGGCGATGTTTTCGGCGATGTTCATCGCCTCGTTCATCAGGACGTCGGCTGGCACCACCCGGCTCACCAGGCCGGACCGCTCCGCCTCTTCCGCGTACATCCGCCGCCCGGTGAGGCAGAGATCCATGGCCTTGGCCTTGCCGATCGAGCGCGGCAGACGCTGGGTGCCGCCCGCGCCCGGCATGATGCCGAGATTGATCTCGGGCTGGCCGAACACCGCATTGTCCGCGGCGATGATGATGTCGCAGGACATGGCAAGCTCGCAGCCGCCGCCCAGCGCATAGCCCGAGACCGCGGCGATGACCGGCTTGCGGCAATGCCCGATGCGGTCGAATGGCGCTACGAAATCGCTGCCATAGGCTTCGACGAAGGTCTTGGCCTGCATCTCCTTGATGTCGACGCCGGCGGCAAACGCCTTCTCGTTGCCGGTGATGACGATGCAGCCGATCGTGGGGTCTGCTTCGAAGGCGTCGAGCGCGCGGTTGAGCTCGCCGATCAGCTCGGCATTGAGCGCGTTCAGCGCGTGCGGACGGTTGAGCGTGATCAGCCCGACTTTTGCCTTGGTCGTGACGACGATGGTCTCATAGGCGCCGTTCTTCTTCCGAGCTTCGAGCTCGTGCTCCGGCTCCTTCGCAGTAATGACATCCATGAAAGTCCCCTAGCGTTGACAGGTTGGACAATAAAAGGTCGAGCGTCCTCCCTGGACGATGCGGCGTACGGTTCCTCCGCAGCCTTTTTTTGAGCAAGGCTTACCTTCGCGGCCGTAGACCTTGAAGCGGTGCTGGAAGCGGCCGAGCCTGCCGTCGGCGCGCTTGTAGTCGCGCAAAGACGAGCCGCCGGCTTTGATGGCATCCTCGAGCACGGCCTTGACCGCCGCCGCCAGTGCTTCGGTCTTGTGGGTCGGCTTGCCGGATTTGGTGGCAAGCGTGCCGGCGAGCCGCATCGGCGAGATGCCGGCCCGGAACAGCGCCTCGCAGGCATAGATATTGCCGAGCCCGGCGATTAGCCGCTGATCGATAAGCGCGGCCTTGATCGACGTCGCTTTGCCTTTCAGCCGCTGGGCGAGCCATTCCGGGGTGAACTCCGCGCTCAAAGGCTCGACGCCGAGACCCTTGAACAGCGCGTGGCTGTCGAGGCTCTTCGTGGGGATGAGATCCATGTAACCGAAGCGCCGCGTGTCCGAGTAGCGGACCCGCGTGCCGTCGCCGAGATGGAACACGATGTGCTCATGCTTCGGGGGCGGCACCTTTGCCGAGCCATTGATGGAAAAGCGGCCGGTCATGCCGAGATGCATCACCAGCACCTCGCCGCCGTCGAGCCGGGCAAGCAGATATTTGGCGCGCCGGTCGAGCGCCTTGACCTTCCGCCCCGACAGCCTCTCGCCGAAGCGTTGGGGCAGGGGAAAGCGGAGATCCGGCCGCCTCTGCTCGACGCGGGCAAATTGCTTGCCGACCAGGATCGGCTCCAATCCCCGGCGCACGGTCTCGACCTCTGGCAGTTCCGGCATCAGGGTCCTCTATACCGCAGTGCAGTAGAAGCTCGTTGCGGCGCAACAATAGCCTGAACTCGGGGCTTGCGCTATTGTCCGCGCCATGCCGGAAGAGCGCGAAACCCAGGATGAAGCAGCGCCGAAGGCGAGTTTCGGCTTTGCCGAAGTGAGGACGGACGCCAGGCAAAGCCTAGTGAACGAGGTGTTCGCCAAGGTTGCCCAGCGCTACGACCTGATGAACGACCTGATGTCGGGCGGCTTGCATCGGCTGTGGAAGGACGAGCTGGTTGGCTGGCTCGCTCCGCCGAAAAGCGCCGTTCCCTACGCCCTGCTTGACGTTGCCGGCGGCACTGGCGATGTGGCGAGGCGCGTGCTCGAGGCGGCCGGGTCCGGCACCTCGGCTGTCATTTGCGATATCAGCGCCGAGATGATCGAGGCCGGCCGGGCGCGGGGAGGAGAGGGGGATCGGCTCAGCTTCGTGAGCGGCAATGCCGAGGACTTGCCTTTTCCAGAACGGAGCTTCGACGCTTATACGATTGCGTTCGGCATCCGCAACGTCACGCATATCGAGGCGGCACTTGCCGAGGCCTTCCGCGTGCTCAAGCCCGGCGGACGATTTCTATGCCTGGAGTTCTCCACCGTCGAGGTTCCTCTGTTGGATACGCTCTACCAGGCCTATTCCTTCAACGCGATCCCGGCGCTCGGCGGCCTCGTCGCCGGCGACAGCGCGTCCTATCGTTATCTCGTGGAAAGCATTCGCCGCTTCCCCGATCAGAAAACATTCATGGGCTTGATCGAGAATGCCGGCTTCGAGCGGGTGCGCTATCGCAATCTCACTGGCGGGATTGCGGCGCTGCACTCGGCCTGGCGATTGTGATGAGTCAATAATGAGCGCGATCGGCAATATGGCGCGGCTGACCAAGGCCGGCGCGGTGATCGCCTGGTCCGGCGCGCGCGTGCTGCCAAAGGATGCCCCGCTGCCGGGGCCGCTTGCGCTGTTCGCCCGCGTCACCGCGCCGTTGCGCAAGAACGGGACGAGTGACGGCAACGAGACGAAGCTCTCCGAGGCGCTCACCTCGCTCGGGCCGTCCTATATCAAGCTCGGCCAGTTCCTCGCCACCCGCGACGACATCATCGGTCGCGAGCTAGCCCGCGATCTCTCCACGCTTCAGGACCGCCTGCCGCCCTTCTCGCAAGCCGAAGCGAAAGCGGCCGTGGAGGAGGCGCTCGGCCAGCCGATCGACAAGCTCTTTGCGGAATTTGGCCCGCCGGTCGCCGCCGCCTCGATCGCGCAAGTGCACAAGGCCAAGGTCACGACCCCGAGCGGCGACTTGAAGCCCGTCGCGGTCAAGGTGCTGCGCCCCGGCATCGAGCACAGATTCCAGAAGGACCTCGATTCCTATTTCTTCGCCGCGCGGCTGATCGAGCGGTTCCACCCGCCCTCGCGGCGCCTAAGACCTATCGCCGTGGTCGACACTTTGGCCAAGTCGGTGGCGATCGAGATGGATTTGCGCATGGAAGCCGCGGCCATCTCCGAGATGGCGGAGAACATCAAGAACGACGAAGGTTTCCGCGTGCCGCAAGTCGACTGGACACGAAGCGCGCGCCGCGTGCTGACCTTGGAGTGGATCGACGGCATTCCGATCGCCGACCGCGGGGCGCTTGCCGCCGCCGGCCATGACGTGAAGGCACTGGGCGCGCGTCTCATGCAGACCTTCCTGCGGCACGCGATGCGCGACGGCTTCTTCCATGCCGACATGCATCCCGGAAATCTGTTCATCGACGCGCAAGGCCGCATCGTCGCCGTGGATTTCGGCATTATGGGACGGCTCGGCATGAAGGAGCGGCGCTTCCTCGCCGAGATCCTTTACGGCTTCTTGAACCGCAACTACACGCGCGTGGCCGAGGTGCATTTCGAGGCCGGCTATGTGCCGCGCAAGCACGCCGTGGCGCAATTCGCCCAAGCCTTGCGCGCGATCGGCGAGCCGATCATGGACCGGCCGGCAAGTGAGATCTCCATGGCGCAGCTCTTGGGCCAGTTGTTCCAGTACACCGAAGTGTTCGACATGCAGACCCGGCCCGAGCTCTTGCTGCTGCAAAAGACCATGGTGGTGGTCGAGGGCGTTGGCCGCAGCCTCGACCCGGAGCTGAATATGTGGGTCGTCTCCGAACCGGTGGTGAAGGAGTGGATGGAACAGGAGCTCGGCCCCGGCGCGCAAATCGAGGCCGCGGCGGAGGGTGCTGCGTCCGTCGGCCGCTTCATGGGCGAGATTCCCAAATTCCTCGGCCAGGCCGAGCGCACCGCGGAGGCCTTCTCGGCCATGGCCGAGGAGGGCCTGCGCCTCGACGATCACACCGTCGAGCGCCTGGCCCAGGCGCAAGACCGGCAGAACCGCGCCGGTCGCATCGGCATCTGGGTTGGCGCCATCGCGCTCGCGGCCATCGCCTTGGCGCTGATCTTTTGAAGGTTGACCGCTAACCCTATTTCTTGTCATTGCCCGGCTTGACCGGGCAGTCCGGTAACCACTGCAATGCGTTACTACTAAGGTCGGCAGCGGAGTAAGGAACAGGTGCAAGGCAAGCGCATCCTCTTGATCGTCGGCGGCGGGATCGCCGCCTATAAGAGCCTCGAGCTGGTACGCCGCTTGAAGGAGCGGGGCGCCGCGGTGCGCGCGATCCTCACCAGCGGCGGCGCCGAGTTCGTCACGCCACTCTCCTTCTCCGTGCTGACCGAGGAAAAGACCTTCACCGAGCTGTTCGATCTCAAGGACGAAGCCGAGATCGGCCATATCCGCCTCTCCCGCGAGGCCGACCTGATCGTGGTGGCGCCCGCCACCGCAGACCTCCTCGCCAAGATGGCGCATGGCTTGGCCGACGATCTCGCCTCGACCGTGCTGCTCGCCACCGACAAGCGCGTGCTCGCCGCGCCCGCGATGAATGTGCGGATGTGGCAGCACCCGGCGACGCAGCGGAATCTCGCCACGCTCAAGGGCGACGGCGTTTTGTTTGTCGGCCCGGACGATGGCGAGATGGCTTGCGGCGAGTTCGGCCCCGGCCGCATGGCCGAGCCAGAGGCGATCCTCGCCGCCATCGATCGCGCGCTCGGTACGGAAGCCCCAGCACCGCGCACGCAAGCCACCCCACTTAGATCGCTTAGGGGCCGCCGCGTGCTCATCACCTCCGGCCCGACGCAAGAGCCGATCGACCCGGTGCGCTATATCGCCAATCGCTCTTCGGGGAAGCAGGGCCATGCGCTTGCTCGCGCCGCCGCCGCGCTCGGCGCGGATGTCACCTTGATCAGCGGTCCCGTCGCGCTGCCGGACCCGCAAGGCGTGCGCGTGGTGAAGGTCGAGACCGCGCATGAGATGCTGGCCGCGACTTTGGCGGCACTCCCTGCCGACATCGCCATTTTTGCCGCGGCGGTGGCCGATTGGCGCTCCGCCGACGCCGCCGAGCAAAAGCTCAAGAAGCAGAACCAGAGCGAAGCCGAGCTGAAGCTCGCGCTCAATCCCGACATCCTCGCCACGGTCGCCACGCCGGGGCCCAAGCGCCCGCGTCTCGTCATCGGCTTCGCCGCCGAGACCGAGAATTTACTCGAGAACGCCAAGGCCAAGCGCCAAGCCAAGAATGCCGATTGGATCGTCGCCAACGATGTCTGGCCCGGCACCGGCGCCATGGGCGGCGACGATACGCAAATCCACCTCGTGACCGCCGCGGGAGTCGAGGATTGGCCGAAGCTGAGCAAGGACGAGACCGCGGCGCGCCTATTGGCCCGCGCGGCTGACGCGCTTCTCGCCATGCGGCCGGCGGCTGAATGAGCGTCATTCTCCGCGTCAAGCGGCTGCCGCATGGCGAGGCCCTGCCGCTTCCCGCTTATCAATCGGCGCACGCCGCGGGCCTCGACATCGTTGCCGCCGTGCCGCAGGACGCCCCTGTTACGCTCGGGCCCGGCGCCCGCGCGCTGATTCCGACCGGCTTCGCGCTCGAATTGCCGGTCGGCTACGAGGCCCAGGTCCGCCCGCGTTCGGGACTCGCGATCAGGCATGGCGTGACCCTGCTCAACAGTCCCGGCACGATCGATGCCGACTACCGGGGCGAGCTGATGGTAGTCATGGTCAATCACGGCAGCGAGCCGTTCCCCGTGCGCCGCGGCGACCGCATCGCGCAATTGGTCATTGCCCCTGTCGCCGCCGTCGAGATTGCCGAGGTCGCGGCGCTCGGCGGCACGGCGCGAGGGCAGGGCGGTTTCGGCTCAACCGGCTAGGTTCCTCCGCATACGGTATGGCATTTGGCGCGCATCTCGTTAGACTGACTGTCCCCGGGGGCATTGCTGTTGTGGTGCAATGGCAGCACGCGCGGCACTCTACCGAGAGACCGAGGTTCGATTCCTACGCGCCAGCCCCATGCCCTTTACTGGCAGCAGGGTGAAGGATGACCTACATTCCGTGGGGCCATGCTCACCCCTGACGAGATCGAGCGTTACAAGCGCCAATTGGTGCTGAAAGAGATCGGCGGCGAAGGCCAGCAGAAGCTGAAGGCGTCGCGCGTGCTCGTGGTCGGCGCGGGCGGGATCGGCTCGCCGCTTATTCTCTACCTCGCCGCAGCCGGTGTCGGGCGTATCGGCATCATCGACAGCGACCGCGTGAGCCTCGACAATCTGCATCGTCAAGTCGTGCATGACACCGGAAGCGTCGGACGCGCCAAGACCAGGAGCGCCGCCGCCGCGATCGAGCGCCTCAACCCGCATGTCGAGACCGAGCTCTTTTCCACCCGGCTGGTGCCGGAAAACGCGCTGCCGATCATCAGCGGCTACGACATCGTCGCCGACGGCTCGGACAATTTCGCCACGCGCTATCTCGTCAACGACGCCTGCTATTTCGCCAAGGTGCCGCTGGTCTTTGCCGCGGTCGGCCCGTTCGACGGGCACATCACGACGATCCGCGCCTTCGAGAAGGATGAGGAGGGCACCCCGCGCCCTTCCTATCGCTGCCTGTTCCCGGAGCCGCCGCCCGAGGGCACCGTACCGCCGTGTTCGGAGGCCGGCATTCTCGGCAGCGTTGCCGGCGTGATCGGCTCACTCGCCGCGACAGAAGTCGTCAAGGAGCTGCTCGGCCTAGGCGAGAGCCTGGTCGGCCGGCTTCTGCTCTATGACGCGCTCCAGGCGCGCTTTTCCACCATCGACTATCGTTGGGACCCGGATAACCCGCTCAATGGCCGCGAGCCGCGCTTCCGCGACTTGGCGCATCACCGCGCGGCAATGGCCGAAACCGGCTTGTAGGCATGGCCCAGGAGACCATCACCACCGCCTGCGCCATCGCCGGAGCCGGCCCTGCCGGCATGATGCTCGGCTTCCTGCTCGCCCGCGCTGGCGTCGATGTTGTGGTGCTGGAGAAGCACGCCGATTTCTTGCGCGATTTTCGCGGCGACACCATCCACCCGTCCACGCTCGAAGTCATGCGCGAGCTTGGGCTGCTCGACGAATTCCTCAAGCTGCCGCATCAGAAGGTGCGCGAGATCGGCGGTATTGTCGGCGACGAGAAAATCACCTTCGCCGACTTCACGCATCTTCCCACCCATTGCGGCTTTATCGCTTTCCTGCCGCAATGGAATTTCCTTAATTTCCTCGCTAGCCAAGCCAAGCGCTATCCGGGCTTCAAGCTCAGAATGCAGGCCGAAGTCGACGATCTCATTTGGGACGGCGATCGCGTGGCCGGGCTGAAGGCCAAGTTGCCGGACGGCACGCTCGAGGTCCGCGCCGATCTGGTCGTCGGCGCCGACGGCCGGCACTCCGCCGTGCGCGCGCTCGCGGGTCTCGAGGTAGAGGATCTCGGCGCCCCCATGGATGTGCTGTGGATGCGCCTGTCCAAGCGCCCGGGCGACGGCTCGCAGACCTTGGGCCGCATTCAGGCCGGCCGGTTCTTCGTCATGCTTGACCGGGGTGACTATTGGCAATGCGCCTATGTCATCCCGAAAGGCGGCTTCGACGCGCTTCGCGGGCAAGGGATCGAGGCCTTCCGCAAGGAGGTCCTCGCGCTCAACCCGGCGCTTGCCGACCGCATCGGCGAGATCGGCTCCTGGGACGACGTGAAGCTGCTCACCGTGCGCGTGGACCGGCTCAAACGCTGGTACCGGCCAGGGTTGCTCTGCATCGGCGATGCGGCACATGCGATGTCGCCGGTCGGTGGCGTCGGCATCAATCTCGCCGTTCAGGACGCGGTGGCCGCCGCCAATATTCTATGGGAGCCGCTCCGCAAGCGGCTCGTCTCCGAGGAGATTCTCGCCAAGGTCCAGAAGCGGCGGCAATGGCCGACCGAGATGACGCAAGCCCTGCAGCTCATCGTGCAGAAGCGCGTCATCAGCAACGTGCTGACGCTGAAGGAGGCGCCGCGGCCGCCTTTCATCTTGACGCTGTTCAACCGCTTCCCGTTTCTCCGGCGTATCCCGGCACGGCTGATCGGCATGGGCTTCCGCCCCGAGCACGTGCACTCGCCGTCAGTCTGATCAGAACATCGCGGGATGGACGCGGTCGGGCGGGGCGTGCCCGTCGAGGAAGGTCTTGATGTTGATGATGACCTTCTCGCCCATATCGACGCGGCCTTCGAGCGTGGCCGAACCCATATGCGGCAGCACCACCACTTTGCTGCTCTTGAGCAGTTTCGGGTTCACCGCCGGCTCGTGCTCGAACACGTCGAGTCCTGCCCCGGCAAGCTCGTTGTTCTCGATCATGCGCGCCAGCGCGTTCTCGTCGATCACCTCGCCGCGCGCGGTGTTGACGATATAGGCCGAAGGTTTCATCAGCGCGAGCCGGCGCGCGGAGAGTAGATGGTAGGTCGCCGGCGTGTGCGGGCAGTTGATCGAGATGATGTCCATGCGCGCGAGCATCTGATCGAGGCTGTCCCAATAAGTCGCCTCGAGCGCCTTCTCGATCTCCGGCGCCACGCGCCGGCGATTGTGATAATGGATCTGGAGTCCGAACGCCTTTGCGCGCCTGGCGACGGCCTGGCCGACACGACCCATGCCGACGATGCCGAGCCGCTTGCCATAGATTCGGTGCCCGAGCATCCAGGTCGGCGACCAGCCGTGCCACTCGCTATTGGCGCCCTTGAGCAGATATGCCCCCTCGGTCAGACGGCGCGGCACGGCGATGATCAGGGCCATGGTCATGTCGGCCGTGTCCTCGGTCAGGACACCCGGCGTGTTGGTGACCAGGATCGACCGGTTCCGGGCCGTCTCGAGGTCGATATTGTCGACGCCGGTGCCGAACTGGGCGATCAGTTTGAGGTTGGGGCCGGCCTGGCTCAGCACCGCCCGGTCGATCCGGTCGGTGACGGTGGGGACCAGCACATTGGCGGTCTTGGCGGCGTCGATCAGCTCCTCGCGCGTAAACGGCTTGTCGTCGAGATTGAGCTTGGCGTCGAAAAGTTCCCGCAGGCGCGTCTCCACCACGTCGGGCAGTTTCCGCGTGACAATAACCAGGGGTCGGTCAGCCATTACGAGTCCAGTTAGGATTGGGGCGGAAGGAGGGGCCCTCCCGCGTTACTTGAGGCGCTTCCGGGGGCGCGCTGCTTTCTCTAACAGAAGCGGCTTTGCGAGATAAAGCGTCATCTTGGCCCAGAGCCACGATCCTTTCACTTTTCTGGGTCATCCAGATGCGGCCGGGTAGGACCCGATTCGGGTCTTGAAGCCTTGTCCCGGCTGCAACGATTGGTGCTGGAAGCAGGGGTGAGCGGGTGTCGCATCGATTTTCGATCCTGGTTGCGGCGGCTGGCATAATCTGGCTCGCCGCCGGCCTCCAAGAGGTCTCCGCCCAGGATAACGTTAAGCAGGCGGCGGTCGAGGCGACCGGCAAGCCGTCGCTGCCCGTGCCTCGTTTCGTCAGCCTGAAATCCGACAAGGTCAATGTTCGCAAGGGCCCGAGCACCGACCAAGCCATCGTCTGGGTATTTTCCCGCGCCGGCCTTCCCGTCGAGGTGATCGCCGAATCCGACAATTGGCGCCGCGTACGCGACAGCGAGGGCGCCGACGGCTGGGTGTTCCACAGCCTCTTGAGCGCGAGACGCACCGTGCTGGTGACGCCCTGGTCGAAGAACGAAGAGAGCGTGCCGCTCTTTTCCTCGAATTCGACCGGCTCGCGCCCCGTCGCCACGCTGCAAGCGGGAGTGCTCGGCAACGTCACGGCCTGCGATGGCGAGTGGTGCGAGCTTTCGGTCGACGACTATTCGGGCTATGTGCAGCAGGACAAGCTGTGGGGCGTCTACCGCGGCGAAGAGGTGAAGTAGCGCCTCTCAGCGCTTGTCGACCAGCCGCACCAAGACATCGACGCGCGAGATCGTCTTGCCCTCCGGCGCCTCGGGCAGACCCTCGATCCGGATCGACCCGGTCGCGATGTCCATCAGCTGGCCCGAATGCTCGCAAAAGAAATGGTAGTGGTTCGACGTGTTGGTGTCGAAATAAGTCTTGGCGCCTTCCACCGCGACCTCGCGTAGCAGGCCGGCCGAGGTCAGCTGGTGCAGCGTGTTGTACACCGTGGCGAGCGACACCGGCACTTTCCGCGCCTGTGCCTCCTCATGCAGCGCTTCCGCCGTGATGTGGCGGTCGCCCTCCGAGAACAGCAGATGGGCCAGTGCCACGCGCTGCCGGGTCGGCCTGAGACCTGCGCCGCGCAGCAGCTTGGCAACTTCTTCCGGCGAGGTCTCGCCTGGCGATTTGTGGGCCCCCGGGGGCGATTTATGCATCTTCGTTGGCCATGTCCGACTGGTAGAGCGAAATATAGGATGAAAGCCAAGCCGACCGCAATGTCGGGACGCCAGACTTGACCTGGATCAGTCTAACCTCCCGGCGTGAAGCGCTCGACGCCGTCGCCCTGGCATCCCTGGGACCAGTCCGCCGCACAAATTCGCCTCGAAAGCGCCCTAACAGGGCCCCTCGAGTGGGTCCGACGCGGGCTTTTGATGCGCTCTTGTCTGTGTTAGGAAACCACCCAATTTCAATGAGCGTTGCTGGTTCGGGAGGAAGTACCAAAAGCATGTCTGAAAGGCGGGATCGCTTCGACTATGAGGATCTGCTGGCCTGCGCGCGGGGCGAACTGTTCGGTCCCGGCAACGCGCAGATGCCGCTCCCGCCGATGCTGATGTTCGACCGCATCTCGCATGTCGACGAGGAGGGCGGCGAACACGGTCAGGGACGAATCGTTGCCGAGCTCGACGTCAAGCCGGACCTGTGGTTCTTTCCTTGCCATTTCAAGGGCGATCCGGTGATGCCGGGCTGTCTCGGGCTCGATGCGCTTTGGCAGTTGCTCGGCTTCTTTCTGGGTTGGCTCGGCGCGCCCGGCAAGGGCCGCGCCTTGAGCGTCGGCGAGGTCAAGTTCTCCGGCATGGTGCTGCCGACCATGAAGAAGCTCGAATATATCGTCGAGCTGAGGCGAGTGATCCGGCGCAAATTCACGCTCGGCACCGGCGACGGCTGGCTAAAGGCCGATGGCGAGACCATCTATACGGCCAAGGATTTGCGGGTTGGACTGTTTCAAGCGGGCGAAGCCGCGCCTGCTGGTGTCTGACCCTTATCGAAGCGATTTCGGCTTCCTGGGACCCTGATCTGATGAAACGTGTGGTCGTGACCGGCATGGGCATCGTGTCCTCGATTGGCAACAGCGCCCAGGAGGTGCTCGCCTCGTTGCGCGAAGCCAAGTCCGGTATCGTCAAATCCGACATCTATGCCGAGCTCGGCTTCCGTTGCCAGGTGCATGGCGCGCCCAAGCTCGACTGGGAGGGCATGATCGACCGCAAGGTTCGCCGCTTCATGGGCGCGGGCGCCGCGTGGAACTACATCGCCATGGAGCAAGCGATCCGCGATGCGGGGCTGGAGGAGAAAGACATCTCCGACGAGCGCACCGGTCTGATCATGGGTTCCGGCGGTCCCTCGACTCGCGCCATCGTTCAGGCTGCCGACACCACCCGCGAGAAGGGTCCGAAGAAGGTCGGCCCGTTCGAAGTGCCGAAAGCCATGTGCTCGACCAATTCGGCGACGCTCGCCACGCCCTACAAGATCAAGGGCGTCAGTTATTCGATCTCCTCCGCCTGCTCGACCTCCGCGCATTGCATCGGCAATGGCGCCGAGCTGATCCAACTGGGCAAGCAGGACATCGTGTTTGCCGGCGGCGGTGAGGAGCTCGACTGGACGCTTTCGGTGCTGTTCGACGCGATGAACGCCATGTCGTCCGACTTCAACGACCGGCCCGAGGTCGCAAGTCGCGCCTATGACACCGAGCGCGACGGCTTCGTCATCGCCGGCGGCGCGGGCGCCGTCGTGCTCGAGGAGCTGGAACACGCCAAGGCCCGTGGCGCGCGCATTTATGGCGAGCTGGTCGGCTACGGCGCCACGTCCGACGGCTACGACATGGTGCAGCCCTCTGGCGAGGGCGCCGTTCGCTGCATGCGCATGGCCATGCAGAATGTCGATGGCGAGATCGGCTACATCAATCCGCACGCCACCTCCACCCCGATCGGCGACGTCAAGGAGATCGAGGCGATTCGCGAGGTGTTCGGTGACAAATGTCCGCCGATCAGCGCCACCAAGTCGCTCACCGGCCATTCCCTGGGGGCGGCCGGCGTGCATGAGGCGATCTACTCGCTGTTGATGATGAATAACGGCTTCATCTGCGAATCCGCCAATATCGAGACCATCGATCCGGCGGTTGCCGATGTGCCGATCGTGCGCAAACGTCAGGATAATGTGGCCATTAACGCCGTGATGTCGAACAGCTTCGGGTTCGGCGGCACCAATGCCACACTCGTATTTCGTCGTCTGGACGGTTGAGAGGACGGAGCCTTGGACGGGGTCAACCCATAACCAGAGTAAGTACCATGATAACAACAAGAGATGTTGCAGAGCCGGGCCCGCTGATGGCGGGGAAGAGGGGACTGGTGATGGGGGTCGCCAACGACCGCTCGATCGCCTGGGGTATCGCGCGGGTCCTGCATGGGCAGGGCGCCGAGCTTGCCTTCTCCTATCAGGGCGGCGCATTCGGTCGCCGCGCCGTCCCGCTCGCTAAAGGTATAGGCGCCAAGGTCATCGTCGAGGCCGACGTCGAGGATCTGGAGAGCATCAGGCGCGTGTTCGAAGCAATCCGCAAAGAGTGGGGTTCGCTGGATTTCGTCGTACACGCGCTCGCCTTCTCCGACCGTAACGAGCTGAAGGGCCGCTACTGCGATACGACGCGCGCCAATTTCGAGCACACCATGGTCATCTCGTGCTTCTCCTTCACCGAGATATGCAAGCTCGCCGCCGAGCTGATGCCGAATGGCGGTTCGCTGCTCACCCTGACCTATGGCGGCTCGACCCGAGTAGTGCCCTGCTACAACGTCATGGGCGTGGCAAAAGCGGCGCTGGAGGCCTCCGTGCGCTATCTCGCTTCGGATTTCGGGCCGCAGGGGATCAGGGTCAATGCGCTGTCGGCCGGGCCGATGCGCACCTTG
This sequence comes from Methyloceanibacter sp., assembly GCA_035456885.1. GTDB lineage: Bacteria > Pseudomonadota > Alphaproteobacteria > Rhizobiales > Methyloligellaceae > Methyloceanibacter. The sequence continues at coordinate 1,797 of DATICH010000115.1, read as the reverse complement.
GCCGGCGCCGGCATCTCCGACGCGCGCACCCTGTTCCACTTCCAACAACGGCACGCGCCGATGCGCCGCTCCCCCACCCTAGACGAAGTGGGCGGCGCCGCGCTCTACCTCTTGTCGGATCTGTCAGGCGCCGTCACCGGCGAGGTGCATTTCGTCGACTGCGGTTACTCGACCATCGCCATGCCGCATCTTCATTCGCTCAAGGCGATGGAGCAAAGCGAGGCGCTTGAGGACGCCGTCGAGAAGGCGCAGCGCGAGGCCGCCCAGTAGGACTATGCTCTGGATGTGAAAGGCCCGCGCCGGCGACGCGTGGGGCCCAGAAATTAACGGAAGGAAACAAGACCAACCATGCCAGTCTATCTCGTGCTCGTTGCGTGCCTCGCCGCGCCCCCCAATACCTGCAAGGAAATTCCGTTGCCCGAGGTGACCTCCGAGGACGTGGTGCACTGTGTCAGCACCGCGGCGGAGAAATCCGAGGAGTGGCAAAGCAAAAACAAGGACTATCTGGTCATCGCCACGAAATGCGCGAAGAGCCCGGAGGGCAGCCTTACGCCGCCCGCCGAACAGTCCAATTAGGCGCGTCTCTTAGCTCGCCGCCTCGACCTTCTCGCGCTCCTTGCCGGTCTCCTGGTCGACCACCTTCATCGACAGCCTGACCTTGCCGCGGTCGTCGAAGCCGAGCAGCTTGACCCAGACTTGGTCGCCTTCCTTGACCACGTCGGTCACGGCCTTCGGCCTGCCGTCGGCGAGCTGCGAGATATGCACGAGCCCATCTTTGGCACCGAAGAAATTCACGAAGGCGCCGAACTCCATAACCTTGACGACCTTGCCCTTGTAGATCTCCCCGACCTCGGGCTCGGAGGCGATCGACTTGATGCGGTTGATCGCCGCGCGGATCGACTCGGCGTTGGCCGAAGCGATCTTCACCGTGCCGTCGTCCGAAATGTCGATCTTGGCGCCGGACTCCGCGACGATCTCGCGGATCACCGAGCCGCCCGATCCGATCACTTCCCTGATCTTGTCGACCGGGATATGGATGGTCTCGATGCGCGGCGCATACTCGCCAAGCTCGGGCCGGGCGGTATTGATCGCCTTGTTCATCTCGCTAAGGATATGCATGCGGCCGTCGCGCGCTTGGCTGAGCGCGACCTTCATGATCTCCTCGGTGATGCCGGTGATCTTGATGTCCATCTGCAGCGAGGTCACGCCTTCCGACGTGCCGGCGACCTTGAAGTCCATGTCGCCGAGATGGTCCTCGTCGCCGAGGATGTCGGAGATCACGGCGAACTCCTTGCCCTCCAGGATCAGGCCCATTGCGATACCCGAGACCGGACGCTTCAACGGCACGCCCGCATCCATCAGGGCCAGCGAGCCGCCGCACACCGTCGCCATCGACGATGAGCCGTTGGACTCGGTGATGTCGGAGAGGACGCGGATCGTATAGGGAAATTCCTCGTGGGTCGGCAGCATCGGGTGGATCGCCCGCCAGGCGAGCTTGCCATGGCCGACTTCACGCCGTCCCGGAGCACCGAAGCGGCCCACTTCGCCCACCGAATAAGGCGGGAAATTGTAGTGGAGCATGAAGCGCTCGTAGGAGAGGCCGGTCAGGCCGTCGATCATCTGCTCGCTGTCCTTGGTGCCGAGCGTCGTGGTGACGATCGCCTGGGTCTCGCCGCGGGTGAACAGTGCCGAGCCATGGGTGCGCGGCAGGAAGCCGACCATCGCCTCGATCGGGCGGACCGTCTTCGTGTCGCGGCCGTCGATGCGGTGGCCTTCCTTGAGGATGGCGCCGCGGAC
>DATICH010000114.1:0-52697 GCA_035456885.1 Methyloceanibacter sp. | reverse complement strand
CGTCCCTTTGGCGCGGTGAGCCCGGCGACGAAGCCGATCACAGGCTTCGACATGTTGTCCTTGATCCAGGCCGAGGCCTCGGCCTCCTGCGGGCCGCCGATCTCGCCGATCATGAGCACCGCTTCGGTTTCCGGGTCCTCCTCGAACAAAGCGAGGTGGTCGAGGAAGGAAGAACCGTTGATCGGATCGCCGCCGATGCCCACCGAGGTGGTGATGCCGATGCCCTTGGCCTTCATCTGCGACGCGGCCTCGTAGCCGAGCGTGCCCGAGCGCGAGATCACGCCTACCTTGCCCTGCAAGTAGATGTGTCCCGGCATGATGCCGAGCATGGCCTTGCCGGGGCTGATGACGCCGGCGCAGTTCGGCCCAACCATCATCGGCCGGCGGTCCTTGGGATAGCGCATCAGATAGCGCTTCACCCGCATCATGTCCTGCGCCGGGATTCCGTCGGTGATGGAGCAGATCAGCCTGACGCCGGCGTCGGCCGCTTCCATGATGGCATCGGCGCAGAAGGCTGGCGCCACGAAGGTGATGGTGGTGGTGGCGCCGGTCGCCTTCACCGCTTCCTTCATGGTGTTGAACAGCGGACGATCGAGATGCTTGCCGCCGCCTTTGCCGGGCGTCACGCCGCCGACCACGTTGGTGCCATAGGCGATCATCTCCTTCGCGTGGAAGGTGCCCTTGTCGCCGGTCATGCCTTGCACGAGGACCGGCGTGGTTTCATCGATCAGAATGCTCATGACGTTCTACTCCCGATCCGCGCGCATCACGCCGCGAGCTTGCCCTGGCACGCCGCCACGGCTTTCTCCGCGGCTTCGGCCAAAGTGTCGGCGGTGATCAGCTTGAGTCCGCTTTCAGCAAGAATTCTCCGTCCCTCTTCCACATTGGTGCCGGCCAGCCGCACGACCAGCGGCACCTTGACGTCGACCGTCTCGCAAGCCTGGACCACGCCCTTGGCGACCCAGTCGCAGCGATTGATGCCGGCGAAGATGTTGACCAGCACCGCCTTCACCTTCGAGTCGGACAGCACCAGTTTGAGCGCGGTGGCGATGCGCTCCGGCGATGCGCCGCCGCCCACGTCGAGGAAGTTCGCGGGCGTGCCGCCGGCATGCTTGATCATGTCCATGGTGGCCATGGCCAGCCCCGCGCCGTTGACGATGCAGCCGATCTCGCCGTCGAGGCCGATATAGTTGAGATTGTGCTCGGCGGCTTGCGCCTCGCGCGGATCCTGCTGTGAGGGATCGTGCATGTCGGCGACGTTGTGGCGGCGGAACAGCGCGTTGTCGTCGAACGACATCTTGGCGTCGAGCGCGAGCACGCGATCGTCCTTCGACACCACCAGCGGGTTGATCTCCAGCATGATGGCGTCGCAGTCGCGGAAGGCGCGATAGGCGTTCATGATGGTCGAGACGCAGCTTTGCGCCTGCTTGATGCTGAGGCCGAGCTGGAAGGCGAGCTCGCGCGCCTGGAAGGCCTGCAAGCCGACGGCCGGCTCGACCACCACCTGAAGGATGGCCTCGGGCTCGTTCTTGGCGATCTCCTCGATCTCCATGCCGCCGCGGGTCGAGGCGATGACGCGGATGCGCTCGGCTTTGCGGTCGAGCACATAGCCGAGATAGAGCTCGCGGTCGAAGGGCTCGGCCACCTCGATATAGATGCGCTGCACCGGCTTGCCCTCGGGGCCGGTCTGGATGGTGACCAGGCGCTTGCCGAGCAGGGCGGCCGCGGCGTCGCGCACCTCGTGATAGGTCTTGCACAATTTGATGCCGCCGGCTTTGCCACGCGCGCCGGCATGAATCTGGGCCTTCACCGCCCAGTTCCAACCGCCAAGCTCGGTGGCGGCATAGACCGCCTGATCCGGGCTGAAGGCAACCGCGCCCTTCGGCACCGGCACCCCGAAGCTCGCCAGCAACTCCTTGGCTTGATACTCGTGAACGTCCACGTCTCTCCTCCCTTGACTGGGTCTCCTGGGCGGATGCCCCGGAAGCTCTAACTCACCTTGCCTTTGACCACACCATAGGCCTTCTCGGTAGCGCGCTCGGCACCGGACAGAAGATCGTTCAACTCCTTGAGCTTGGCCTCGGCAAAAGCCTTGTCGTTTATCATTCTTGCGTTGGTCCAAACATTCAAGGCGGCGCTTCGCAGTGCAGCATAAGCGGCCAACACCCCGACCCCGGCGTCGGAAATTACGTTGAGATTGCCCTTCTCGGACGCCTGTTCGGCGAGGTCAATCACCTCCCGCGCCGCGTGCGCGCAGGCGAGCGGCACGTCGGTGGCGAGTTTGAGCGCCTCCTGGATGGCGGCGTCGCGCTTGGCCTTGTCCGCATCGGTCTCCTTGGGCATGCCGTAAGCGCCCATCACCTTGTCAAAGGCCTTGGCGTCGTCCTCGATCATATTGGTGAGGCGGCGCCGGAGCGCCTCGGCCTTGCCGAGCACGTCCTTCATGTCGGTCTCGACCTCGGCATATTTCTTCTTACCGATGGTCAGGTTGCAGACCATGCTGACGAGCGCGGCGCCCATCGCGCCGATGATGGCCGCAGCGCCGCCGCCGCCCGGCGTCGCCGACTGGCTCGCCAGCGCATCGAGGAATTCCTCGATCCGATTGTCCTTGATCGGTTCGGTCATGCCATCTCTTTCGCCAATGCGTAGATCTCCTCGGCGTCGAGCACGCCTTCGGAGTTCTCGAACAATTTGCCGATGCAGCCGCGATGCAGTTTGAGCTTCAGGCCGCCGATGCCGAGCGCACCGAACACGATCTTGCCGGAGCGTTCCTTGGCCTTGTCGGTGGCTTCGACGCCCTCGATGCCGAGCGGCGGCTGCGCATTCACGTCGGCGAGCATCTCGATCGTGCCGTTGCTCTGCCAGTCGGCCGCTTTGAGCAGTTGCACGCCGATGGCGCCGGCGGCGAATACGATATTCGCGTCCTTCACCACTTTGGCACGGGCAGCGTCATCCGCCGCTTCGACGGGAGTGACCTTGACGCCGAAGCGCTGCTCGATCGCCTTGGCGGCGTTGTCGGCGCGCGCCTGCTTGCGCGAGGTGATGGTGACATCGGCACCCTCCTGGCCGAAAAAGGCTGCCGCGCGCATGCCGACCGGGCCGGTGCCGGCCAGCACCACGGCCTTCATGCCCTTGAGCTTGCCGGCCTTCTCCAGAAGCGCCACGCCAGCCGCCGCGGTGGTGTTGGAGCCGTTCGAGTCGAGCATGGCCGAGACGCGGAAGGGTCCGAAGAATTTCTTCTTCACCGCCTCGAACAGCGCCTCGCCCTTGGTCATGTCGCCACCACCGACGAAGATCGCCGTGTTCTGCTTGTCCTTACCGCCGCGGGTGAAGATGGTGCCGTCGACCAAGGGGCCGACATTGTCCGGGGTGACATTGGCGTAGCCCGCGACCCGGTCGGCGCCGCCGTCATAGGCGACCACCGTATCGAACACGCTCGGGTAGGGATCGGTGTCGAGCAGGAACAGGAGCTTCTTCATGACGCGCCTCTCGGACTTACTCGGCCACCACGTTCTGCGGCTTTCCCGCCACGAACGCCTCGATGTTGTCGATCAGCTGATCGGCGAGAATCTGCATGGCCTCGACGCTGGCCCAGGCGACATGCGGCGTGACGATCAGATTGGGAATTGTCGGGTCGAGCAGAACGTTGCCTTCCTTGGGCGGTTCCTTGGTCAGGACGTCGAAGCCCGCGCCGGCGATGGTGCCGTTTCGCAGCGCATCGGCGAGCGCCTGCTCGTCGACCAGGCCGCCGCGCGCGGTGTTGATCAGGATCGCGGTCGGCTTCATCTTCTTGAGCTCGGCGGCGCCGAACATGTTCTTGGTGTCGGGCGTGAGCGGCATATGCAGGGTGATGACGTCGCTCTCCTTCAGCAAGGTGTCGAAATCGACCAGGCCCGGCTGCGGCACCACGTCATAGGGGAGCACGCGCATGCCGAGCGCCTGCGCCCGCTTGCCGACCTCCTTGCCGATCGCGCCATAACCGACGATGCCCATGGTGGAACCTGAGATGTCGCGGATCGGATGGTCGAAGAAGCAGAACTGATCGACCTTGCCCCAGCGGCCGTTTTTCACGTCCTCGATATAGGCGGGCAGATTGCGCCTGAGTGCGAACATCAGCGCCAGCACGTGCTCCGGCACGGTGTTGAAAGCATAATTGCGGATATTGACGACGGTGATGCCGTGCTCCTTGCAATAGGCCTTGTCGACCACGTCGGTGCCGGTGGCGGCGACCGCGATCAGCTTCAGCTTCGGCAGTTGCTTCAGCACGTCGGCGCGCATCGGCACTTTGTTGATGATGGCGATGGTCGCGTCCTTGAGGCGATCGACGATCTCCTCAGGCGTCCAGGTCGATTGATGCTCCTGGTAGCTGTGCGGAAAGTTTGGTTTGCGCACATTGGCGCCAACCGATTCCCGATCGAGGAACACGATCGTGTGCTGCACTGAACTCAACCCCCTACGTTAAGTTCGCGCCGGGAACGCCCCGAGGCGCGCATTGCTTCGCCTTTCGCCGGCACGTAGCGAAAAATCGCGCCAGCGGTCTTGACCAAAGTCAAATCGGGCGAGACCGGCGTATTCGCCGTTAGCCCCGCGTTTCCTGCCCTATTCGGCGGCGATCTTCGTTTCACGTCCTTGCGCAGAGCTTTCGAACTGCGCCTGGGCCGCCGCCACTCCAGAGCCAAGCTCGACCTCGATGCCGACGTCGCGCATGGCCATCTCGGCGCCGGCAATGGCGCCGAGCAGCATCAATTCGTTCAAATCGCCCAAATGGCCGATGCGGAACAGCTTGCCGGCCACTTCGGAGAGCCCCGCGCCGAGTGCGAGATTGTAGCGGCGATAGGCGCGGTCGATCACATCAGCGCCGTTATAGCCATGCGGCACCATGATCGCCGTTACCGTATCGGAATGCCATTTCGGCTCCTTGGCGCAGAGCTTGAGCCCCCAGCCCCGGACCGCGGCGCGCGCACCGTCGGCCAAGCGGCGGTGCCGGGCGAACACGTTGTCGAGCCCCTCCTCGTCCAACATGGCAATGGCCTCGCGCAAGCCGCGGAGGAGAGTCACCGATGGGGTGTAGGGGAAATAACCGGTGGGATTGGTGCGCATATGGTCGGCGAAATCGAAATAGGCGCGGCGGCACTTGGCGTCCTTCATGGCGGCAAGCGCCTTCTGGCTCGCGCAGACAATGCCGAGGCCGGCCGGCAGCATCAGACCCTTCTGCGAGCCGGTGATGGCCAGGTCGACGCCCCATTCGTCGAAACGGAAATCGATGCTGGCGATCGAGCTCACGCCGTCGACATAAAGCAGCGCCGGGTGGCCAGCTTCGTCGAGCGCGCGGCGCACCGCGGCCACGTCGCTGGTGACGCCGGTCGCCGTTTCGTTATGCACGACGAGCACGCCCTTGATCTCGTGGTTCTTGTCCTCGCGGAGCGCCGCTTCGATGCGCTCGGGGTTGACGCCCGTGCCCCACTCTTCCTCCTGGACGACGATTTCGAGGCCGTGGCGGCGGGCGAGCTCGATCCAGAGATGGCTGAACTGGCCGAAACGCGAGGCGAGCAGCTTGTCGCCGGGCGAGCAAGTATTGGTAAGAGCCGATTCCCAGGCCCCGGTGCCGCTCGAAGGATAGATGATGATCTGGCTATCCCTGGTCTTGAAGATCCGCTTCAGGTCTTCGTAAAGCGGCAAGGTCAGCTTCGGGAAGTCGGAGGAGCGATGGTCCTCCATGGCGAGATGCATGGCGCGCAAGATACGATCCGGCACATTGGTCGGCCCCGGTACGAACAGAAAGTTGCGCCCGGGTTTTCTCGCTCCAGCCATGCTTGCTTCCCCTTGAATTCTTGCCGGTTTGCAACCGGAATTTGGCCTCATCTCGCGGAATGAGGGTGTTAGCGTCCGGTTTGGCGGCTGGCAACCTCTTTCAGCGGCTAGAACAGACCGGCGATGCGACCCTCCGGGCCAAGCTCGATATTGTTGGCCGCAGGCACCCTGGGCAGACCCGGCATGGTCATGATGTCGCCGCAGATCACCACGACGAACTCGGCGCCCGCCGACAGTCTGACCTCGCGGATCGGGATGACGTGGCCGGAAGGCGTCCCCTTGGCGTCGGGATTGGTGGTGAAGCTGTACTGAGTCTTGGCCACGCAGATCGGCAGCTTGCCGAAACCTTCCTTCTCGAGCTCGGCGAAGCGATCGCGCACCGCCTTGTCGGCAGTGATGTCGTCAGCCCCGTAGATTTCCTGGGCGATGGTGCGGGTCTTGTCCCACAGCGACATGTTGTCGGGATAGAGTGGCTGGAAATCGCTCGGCTTCTCGTCGATGGTGCGCACCACGGTCTCGGCCAGCTCGATGGCGCCGGCGCCGCCCTCCGCCCAATGGTCGGCCATGACGCAGTCGGTGCCTGCGGTCAGGCACAGCCGCTTGAGCAGCGCGATCTCGTCCTCGGTATCGCTGGAGAAGCGGTTGACCGACACCACCACCGGGACATGATATTTGCGCACGTTCTCGATGTGACGCTCGAGATTGGCGAAGCCTTTCTCCAGCGCCTCGAGATTCTCCTTCTTGAGCTCGTCCTTGGCCACGCCGCCATGCATTTTGAGCGCGCGGATGGTGGCGACGAGCACCACGCAATCGGGCTTGAGCCCCGCCTTGCGGCATTTGATGTCGAAGAACTTCTCCGCGCCGAGATCGGCGCCGAAGCCCGCCTCGGTCACAACATAATCGGCGAGCTTGAGCGCGGCCTTGGTGGCGATCACCGAGTTGCAGCCATGGGCGATATTGGCGAACGGGCCGCCATGGATAAAGGCCGGGTTGTTCTCCAAGGTCTGCACCAAGTTCGGCGCGAGCGCATCTTTGAGCAGAGCGGCCATGGAGCCGGCAGCCGAGAGGTCCTTGGCGGTGACCGGTTTCTTGTCGCGGGTCTGACCGATCTGGATCTGGCCGAGCCGCCGCTGGAGGTCGGCGAGATCGGTGGCGAGGCAGAAAATGGCCATCACCTCCGACGCCACGGTGATGTCGAAGCCGGCCTCGCGCGGGAAGCCGTTGGCGGCACCGCCGAGCGAAGAGACGATCGAGCGCAGCGCGCGATCGTTCATGTCGACGGCGCGGCGCCAAGTCACGCGCCGGGTATCGATGTCGAGCTTGTTACCCCAATAGACATGGTTGTCGATCATCGCCGCGAGCAGGTTGTTGGCAGCGCCGATCGCATGGAAATCGCCGGTGAAATGCAGGTTGATGTCCTCCATCGGCACCACTTGCGCATAGCCGCCGCCGGCCGCACCGCCCTTCACCCCGAAACAGGGGCCGAGCGAGGGCTCGCGGATGCAGATCATGGCTTTCTTGCCGATCTCGTTCAGCGCATCGCCAAGGCCCACCGTGGTGGTGGTCTTGCCCTCGCCGGCCGGCGTCGGGGTGATCGCGGTGACCAGGATCAGCTTGCCGTCCGGCCGGTCTTTCAGCGAGGCGATATAGTCGAGCGAGACCTTCGCCTTGTAGTGCCCGTAGGGGATCAGATCCTCGGCGTCGATGCCGAGCTTGTCCTTGGCGACCTCGACGATCGGCCGCATTTGCGCGGCCTGGCTGATCTCGATATCGGACTTTGGATTCTTGTGCTGATCGCCGGCACGCCTGCCCGGTTTTTTGGCATCCTCACGCGGTTGGACTGACATAACCCGTTGATCTCCAATTGATTAGCGCCGCGATAGACACGGCCAAAGCATGCACCAGGCTTGAGCAACCTAATTCATTCACTTGCCTTCTTGCAATCGTCTGTGCAGGTTCATCGGCCAATTCCAGGGCGGGAAACTAGAGGCAGATGAAGCCTGAGCAATTGCTGAAGGCGATGTTCCAAGCGGCGGTCGAGGCGGCGCTTCCCTCGATCTGCGTGCCGGCGCATCTGCCGAAACGCCCGAAGGGCCGCACCGTGATCATCGGCGCCGGCAAGGCCTCGGGCGCCATGGCGAAGGCGCTGGAGGACGTCTGGGAGGGACCGCTCGAAGGACTGGTGGTGACGCGCTACGGCTATCGCGTGCCGACGGAGAGGCTCGAAGTGGTCGAGGCGGCGCATCCCGTGCCCGACGCGGCGGGGCGCCAGGCGGCGCAGCGCATTTTCGAGCTGGTGCAGGGATTGACCGAGGACGATCTCGTGCTCTGCCTGATCTCCGGCGGCGGCTCGGCCCTGCTCGCGCTGCCGCCCGAGGGTCTTACGCTGGAAGACAAGCAGGCGATCAACAAGGCGCTGTTGAAGAGCGGCGCGACCATTTCCGAGATGAACACGGTGCGCAAGCACCTCTCGGCGATCAAGGGTGGCAGGCTCGCGGCCGCCGCCGCGCCGGCCAAGGTGGTGGCACTGATGATCTCCGACGTACCGGGCGACGACCCCTCGATCATCGCCTCGGGGCCGACCGTGGCCGACCCCTCCACCAACCAGGATGCGCTCGCCATCATCGACAAATACGGCATCGACGTGCCGCAGACGGTGCGCGAGAGGCTGCGCACCGCCGACGAGACGCCGAAGCCCGGCGATCCGCGGCTTGAGCGCGTGGAGAACATCATGATCGCCACGCCGCAAGCATCGCTCGAAGCGGCGGCAGAGGTCGCGCGCAAAGCCGGGGTCACGCCGATGATCTTGGGCGATTCCATCGAGGGTGAGTCCCGCGACGTGGCGCTGGTGCATGCCGGCATTGCGCGGCAATGCGCCTTGCGCGGGCAACCGGCAGTGCCGCCATGCGTGCTGATCTCCGGCGGCGAAACCACCATCACGCTGAAGGGCAACGGCAAAGGCGGGCGCAACACCGAGTTCCTGCTCGCGCTCGCCATCGCGCTCGACGGCATAAAGAACATCTATGCGCTGGCGGGCGACACCGACGGCATCGACGGCTCGGAGGACAATGCCGGCGCGCTGATCTATCCCGACACGCTCGCGCGCGCCGAGCAGGCCGGGATCAACGCCAAGGCGATGCTCGCCGACAACGACCCGTGGAGCTTCTTCAACGCCATCGGCGATCTGCTGGTCACCGGGCCGACGCTGACCAACGTCAACGACTTCCGCGCTGTGCTGGTCGAGCAGAGCTGAGAAGGCGCCCTACTACATCGCGCGGCGCAGCCTGATCACCTCGGCGAAGTCGCCGTTCGGCAGCTGCCGGACGGTGCCACCCTTGACGACATGCATCAGCACCGCTTGCACGCCTCGCTCGGCGTCGCCGTCGGCAAAATAGCCCTCCTCCACCGCCAGGCGTTGGATCGTGTCCCGAGGCATGGGACCCAGCTCCACCAGCTTGCGGACCAGGAAGTCGGCGAGCGGCTGCTGCGGCTTGCGCGCCTGAGACGGGGGCTGTGGCTGGGCCTGGGGTTGGCTTTGTCCGTTGGGTGCGGCTTGCGCCACGCCATGGCGCCGCTGCTCGATGAGGAGCAGCGCCTGGATCGCCTCGAGCTCGGATTTGAGGTCCTTGACCCGGCTCTCCTGCTCCGCCCTGAGCTGCTCCAGATATTTCTCGAATTGGCCCTGCGCCGCACTGATCTGTTCTTCAAGCAAGTTCGCCCGCTCTTGCAGGTCGCTACGGATATCGCGCATGTGATGGTCCCCCGCTGCCTGGTTATGCTGCTCAAACGAGCCAAGGGGCGCACCGGTTCCAGCGCTTTCCACAGACAGTTGGACCCGGCGATAAGAAGCCCGCCGCGCGGGGGCACGGCGGGCCTGGCTGCCACTGAGCTAGCGGGGGGCTTAGCTCGGCAGCAGCACGGTATCGATGACGTGGATCACGCCGTTCGACTGCATCACGTTCTTGATGGTGATCTTGGCGGCGCCCCCCTTGGCGTCCCACACCCAGATCTCACCGTCCTTCACCTGTATGGTGAGGTCCTCGCCTTCGACGGTCTTGTACATGACCTTGCCGCCGTTCTTCCCGGCCGCGGCCATCAGCTCATTGGCGGTGATACGGCCGGGGACGACGTGATAGGTAAGCACCTTGGTCAGTTGATCCTTGTTCTCGGGCTTGAGCAGCGTTTCGACGGTACCCGCCGGGAGCTTGGCGAAGGCATCGTTGACCGGCGCGAACACGGTGAACGGGCCTTTGCCCCGCAGCGTGTCGACCAGGCCCGCGGCCTTCACCGCGGCGACCAAGGTGGTGTGGTCCTTCGAGTTGACGGCGTTCTGGATGATGTTCTTCGAGGGGAACATCGGCGCGCCGCCCACCGTGACAGTCTTCTCGGCGAAGCTTGGCGCCGAAGCCAGAGCGGCGAAAGCGATACCGGCAGCCGCGACTCCGGACAGCATCAAATTGGCGAACTTCATTGCATCCTCCTGTTGACATGGTCCCTTGCGGGGTTACGGCCGCAGATACGGAGGACGCCCGCGCCGCGGATGCAGTGGCGGGTCGATTTTTGCGATGACGTTTTCGTGAAGGCTAGAGCGCGGCGAGCTTGCCGTGCGCGATCACCGGTCCGGTAGGTTGCCCGGTGGGCGAGCCGCCAGGCGGCTCGAGCGAGACGGCAAGCACGGCATGCGAGCTCACCTTGTGCAGCAGGGACTCCGGCACGCTGACGGTAACGGGCCGATCCGGATCGATCAGGCCGAGCGAATGCGGCTTCTCGCCATCGGGGATCAGCCAAAGCTCCATCGATTTCTGCTCGGGGCGCAACAGCGAAGCCGGAACGATGGTGAGCGTGGTGCCGCCGGGGTTCACCGCGGCGACGAAGCCGGCCTGTCCGCTCTCGGCATCGAGCCGGGCGAGCAGCGGCGTGGGCGGCGCGACCGTGCCGACATAGACCAGCGCGGCAATGCAGGCCGCCGCGAGCGTGCTCATGGCCAGCGCGAGGCCGCGCCAAAGCGGTAGATTATTCCAGACGCCCGGCTTCCGTGCCGCCGACGCATGGTCACTGGCAAGGGCCGCCTCGATGCGTGACCACGCCCCGGCGGGCGGCGCGACCTCGGGAACGGCATCGGCAAGCACGCCAAGCCGCTCCTCCCAATAGGCGACCTCGCGGGCAAACCCGGCGTCCTCGGCGATGCGCCGCTCCGCCGCGCGGCGATCGTCGGCGCCGAGCACGCCGAGCACATATTCGGCAGCCATCAGCACGCCGCCGTCCGGTTCCTGCTCGTCGCGCTCGATCATCGCTCGAGACACTCGCGGAGCTTGGCAAGTCCGCGCCTGATCCAGCTCTTCATGGTGCCGAGCGGCACGCCCTGGCGCTCGGCAAGCTCTTCATAAGTGAATCCGTCGATGAAGGCCGCCCTGATGGCCTGCGAGGCGCGCGCTTCCAGCTCGTCGAGACAGGCCTGGAGGCGCCGATTCTCCTGCAACATTTCGAGGCTCTCGGCCGCGCTCGGCGCCGGGTCGGGAACCGTATCGGCAGCCTCGATCGGCGCGCTCATCCGGGCGACGCCGGCCGAGCGCACCCGGTCTATGGCGCGATTGCGCGCGATCGCCACCAGCCAGCTGATCGGGCTCGCGCGGGTCTCGTCGAACACCGACGCCTTGCGCCAAACCGTAAGATAGACCTCCTGCAACACGTCCTCCGCCTCGCTGCGGTCGTTCAATATACGGAGGCAGACGCCAAAAAGCTTCGCCGCGGTCTCGGCATAGACCAGGCGCAAGGCGGCGCGATCGCCGCCAGCCACCCGGCGAATTGCGGCGGCGAGCTGCCTGCGCCGTGTCTCGGCATCCATGGCGATGAACCCGCTGGTTGGACCCTCGACTCTTAGCGCGCGGCGGCCGAGCTTGTCTCGGGTCGCGCCACAACTGGCCAATTTCGCAGTTGCGAATTGGCGCGGGCGCGTTACTCTCCCTCCCCAGCGGCCTTCGAGGGCCGCCGATTTTGCAATTCGGCTCGCTGTGCCATCGAACAGTCGAATTTCGATTGATGATGGGGCTTGAGTCGTCTGGGGGCTTTCGCTTCTTCCTGGCTGCTGCCAGCGCCGGTTCCGACGAACGGCGCGGGAAGAGCATTGAGGCGCAACACACACCGGTTGAATGAGGGCCATTGATGAAGCTGCGACGCGCCGGTCTTGGCCTTCTCGTCGGAGCGATGTTGACGGCCCCGGCCAGCGCTTTCGCCGGCCCTGCCCTCGTGTTCGAGCCGTATAACGGCACCGTGTTCTATGCCGAGGACCCCGACATACCGTGGTTCCCGGCCTCCCTAACCAAGCTGATGACCGCCTATGTCACCTTCCAGGCGCTGAAGGCAGGCGAGGTCAAGCCGGACACCAAGGTCGTCTGCTCCAAGAAGGCGACGGAGCAAGCCCCAAGCAAACTCTGGCTGAAGGAAGGTGAGTCGATCACCTTGGAAACGGCGCTCGAGGTGTTGATCGTCAAGTCCGCCAACGATGTCGCGGTGATGATTGCCGAAACGGTCGCCGGCAGCGAAGAAGCCTTCATTCAGCGCATGAACGAGGCGGCGAAGCGGCTGAACATGACCCGCAGCAATTTCGTCAACCCGCACGGCCTGCCGAACGATCGCCAAATCAGCTCCGCACGTGACCTGGCCAAGCTTGCCCGCGCCATCATCATCGAGTTTCCCGAACACGCCGATCTGTTCACGGTGCGGGAAGTCCATGTCGGCAAGCAGGTTTTGCGCACGCATAACGCCCTGTTGGTGAGCTATCCCGGCGCCGACGGCATGAAGACCGGCTTCATTTGCGATTCGGGCTTCAACGTCGTGGCAAGCGCCACGCGCGAGGGGCGCAAGCTGGTCGCCGTCGTGCTCGGCGAGCCTTCGAGCGCCACGCGCCGTGAACGGGCGACAGCTCTGCTCGACAACGGCTTCAACCGTTATTTCTGGAAATCGCTGTTCGGCACCAGCCTCGACGGGCTTGCGATGCAAGCCTCGTTGCGCGACAGCCCGGTTCCTTTGCGCGAGACGATCTGCGGCGCCAAGCCTACGGGAAAGAAGTCCGTTAAGCGTAAGAAGAAGAAGCGCAGCAGCACGGCCTCCACGCGCCGGAATTGATTTCGTTGCAAAAAGCAGCCCTCCTTATCTCCGCTCTGTTCGGTTTCGCCCTGGCACTCGCGCCGGCTGAAGCGGCCGAGCCGCCCGACAATGTCGCCGAGGCCATCGCCGAGGCAGCGCAAGTGTGCCGGCACATGAACGGCGTCCCGAATACCGACGCGATCCTCACGGTCGAGGATCTGAACGGCGATGGCGGCGAAGATTGGATCGCCGATTATGCGAAGTTGAAATGCGAGGGCGGCGAGCATCCCCTATGCAGCAGCGTCGGCTGCACTTTGCAGCTCTATTTCTGGGACGGCGAGGCGTCCTGGGACGTGCTGTTCGAGGACTTCGTGAAGAGCTACAAATTCGGCAAGAGCAAGGGCCAGCCCATGCTCTACGTCACCACTTCGGGGCTGCCCTGCAATAAGCCGATCACCGAAACCTGCGAATATACCTATCGTTTGGAGAAAGACGCCGTGGTTCCGGTGCAATAGCGGCAGAGCAACCGACCTCATCTGCAAGCAAAACTGATTTATCGTGCGGCCCTGTCCTTGGGGGACTGGAAAGAAATGGTCGCAGAGGGTCAAAATCCCAAAATTGTCGTGTCTTACCGGCGTTCCGACTCCGCCATGGCCGGACGCATCTTCGACCGGCTGGTGCAGCATTTCGGCAAGACGAATCTATTTATCGATATCGACAACGTTCCGTTCGGCGTCGACTTCCGCAAGCATATCGACGATGCGCTGAAAACCAGCGATCTCCTGGTTGCCATCATCGGCCACAACTGGCTGGGGACGAAGGACGGCGGCACGTCGCGCATCATGAACGCCGCAGACCCGGTTCGGGTCGAGTTGGAGACGGCGTTGCGTCGCGAGCTTCTGATTCTTCCGGTGCTGTTGGACGGAGCCTCGATGCCGGACCCGGCCGAGTTGCCGGAGACGATCCGAGACCTCGCCTATCGCAATGCCCTGGAAGTGGAGTCCGGCCGCGACTTCAATGTGCATATCGACCGGCTGATCCGCGCCATCGAGCAGGCCCTCGGCATCAAGGCCAAGGTGCCGCAGGAGGCGGCAGCGGCGGGTGCCGCGCCGGACAAGGTCTCGCCGCTGATGAGCCCAGCGCCGGCGAGGCCAGGCTCGCGCACCCCGCCGCTGCTTGGCATTGCCGGCTTGCTCGTCGCGGCCGGGATTGGCGCCGGCGCATGGTTCTGGCTCAATTCAGATCGGACACAAACCGAGGAGGCTAAGGCGCCTGAAGTCCTTGCGTCATTCTGCGACGATCTCAAGCGTGTCGTGTTCGAGGCGCGCACGCAGTTCACTTCGATCCTCGGGCCGGAGCGCAGCGGGATATGGACCGCGCGCATTCAGCTTCCCGACTGGAACGATTGCACGGTCAGGGACTGGACCTATCAGGAAAAGACCACGCGCTATTACAGCTGCGAGCTCGCCCCCCTGAAAAGCTTGGATGAAGCAGGCGCCCTGCAAAATAAGCTGGCGACCTACGTGAAGCCCTGTCTCGGGCCGGACTTCGTCGAGCGGCGCTCCCGCTATTCCGACCAAACCACCGATGTGACCTATGAGAGGACTCAGGACGATCCCATCGTGCGGCTGCGGATGAGCCATTACCAAAGACACGCAAGAATATATTATGCGGCTCGACGTCGACGCGCCGCCATTACCGGCAAAGCAGTGACCCGCTCAAAATGACGAGCCGGGCTCTTTCAGAAAGGCAGCTTCCGCCGCCGTCGACTCGCGGCCGAGGATCTCGTTCCGGTGCGGAAAGCGCCCGAAGCGATCGACGACCCGCTTGTGTCTGACCGCAAAGTCGAGATTGAGCTTGTTGCCGAGCGCGGTGAACAGCTCGACCGAGCGCGCTTGGTCGTTTTGGTTCTCGGCATGCTGGAACGGCATATAGATGAAGGCGCGCCGCTCGGACGAAACCTGCATGTCCTTGCCTTCAGCGATGGCGCGCTTGGCGAGTTCGAGCGCGGCCGCGTCGGTGGCGAAGGCGCGTGGCGTTCCCCGGAACATATTGCGAGGAAACTGGTCGAGCACGAGGATTGCGGCGAGGAATCCGTCCGGCCCGGTCAGCCAACTTGGCGGCACGCCGGCGGCCAGCTCGTCATAGATTTTGCGGAAGCGCCGCGCGATCTCGGCATCGCGCGCGGCGTCCGCCTTGAACCAGTCGTCGGGCGTCAGCTCCTCGAACCAGTAGCGGAGGATCTTTTCGACAGCGGGAACGCTCACGAGACCTCGCTTTCGTCTGACACCGGCCTAAACCAACTCGTCATGGCCGGGCTTGTCCCGGCCATCCACGTCTTAGTCATCGAAGCGAAATTCGTGGATGCCCGGCCCTTCGGCCGGGCATGACGGGACAACATTTGATTTTGCCCTAGGAGGCACTGGCCGAACCCGCATTGATCGCAGCCTCGATCACGGCGATCGCCTCGGGCGAGGCCCAATCGGCGGGGCCGACCAGGCGCGCGATCTCCTTGCCGTCGCGGTCGATCAAAAGCGTGGTCGGCATGCCGACCGCCTTCAAGGCGACGAACAGCTTGCCCGAGGGGTCGGTGTAGAGCGCAAGATGCGTCGCGCCGGTCTCCTTGAGGAAGGACGCAGCCTTCTCCGGGCCGCCCTTGTCGATATTGACCGCGACGACCTCGAAATCCTTGCCGGCGAGCTTGGTTTGCAGAGCGTCGAGGGCCGGCATCTCCTCGCGGCAGGGCACACACCAGGTGGCCCAGATATTGAGCAGCACGATCTTGCCGCGGAAATCGGCCAGGGATTTGGCGATACCCTCGGCGTCGGTGAAGCTGAAATCGGGCAAATCCAGGGGCTTCGGCCTGATCAGCAGGGCCGCCATCGCCCCCTTGTTGAGCCCAGCCAGAGCGCTGGCGGCCCCACTCGCGGTAAGCTCCGATTCACCGCCGGCGGCAGAACTCTCCTGATTGCCCGCGCCACCATTGTCAGAGGGGGCGAAACTCAAATATACCGTGCCGAATCCGGCGATCGCCGGAAGGATTGCGGCGACGAGATAGATGGCCGGCGGCGCAGCGCGTTCGCGTTGTTTGCGTTTGCTCAAATCTTCCCGCTTTCGTCCAGGCAGAAACTATGACCAACACCATGTGGGGCGGCCGCTTTGCCGCAAGTCCCGCCGAGATCATGGAGGAGATAAACGCCTCCATCGGCTTCGACAAGCGGCTGTGGCGCCACGACATTCAGGCCTCGAAGGCCCATGTCGCCATGCTCGGCGCGACCGGCATCCTTGAACCGAAGGAGGCCGAGGAGATCGCGCGTGGGCTGGACACGATCCTGGCCGAGATCGAAAGCGGCAAATTCGAATTCTCGCGCAAGCTCGAGGACATTCACCTCAATGTCGAGAGCCGCTTGCGCGAGCTGATCGGACCGGTGGCCGGCAAGCTGCATACCGCGCGGTCGCGCAACGATCAGGTGGCGACGGATTTCAGGCTCTATATAAGAGACGAGATCGCCACCATCGATGCGCTGCTGTGCGCGCTTCAGCTGGCGCTGGCGACCAAGGCACTTGCCTATGCCGGCGCGGTGATGCCGGGCTTCACGCACCTTCAGACCGCGCAGCCCATCACGCTCGGCCATCATCTGCTCGCCTATGTCGAAATGTTCGGGAGAGATCGTGGGCGTTTGGCCGACGCGGCGAAGCGGTTGGCGGAATGTCCCTTGGGTGCGGCGGCGCTCGCCGGTACTTCGTTTCCCATCGACCGCGAGGCGACTGCGCGCGCGCTCGGCTTCGCGCGGCCTTCAGCCAATTCGCTCGACGCGGTGTCCGATCGCGACTTCGCGCTCGAAGCGCTGGCCGCCGCGTCGATCGCCGCCGTGCATTTGTCGCGGCTGGCCGAGGAGATCGTCAACTGGACCTCCCCGCAATGGGGCTTCATGCGGCTCTCCGACAGATTCACCACCGGTTCCTCGATCATGCCGCAGAAGCGGAACCCCGACGCGGCGGAGCTGGTGCGCGCCAAGACCGGGCGGATCGCCGGCGCCTTCCAGGCGCTCTTGATGGTGATGAAGGGACTGCCGCTCGCCTATGCCAAGGATATGCAGGAGGACAAGGAGCCCGTGTTCGATGCGCTCGATTCGCTGAAGCTCGGGATTGCCGCCATGACCGGCATGATCGAGGACCTCGAGCCCGACCTGAAGGCCATGAAGCGGGCGGCCGCTTCCGGACATTCCACCGCCACGGACCTCGCCGACTGGCTGGTGCTCAGGCTCGGCCTGCCGTTCCGGGAGGCCCACCACATCACCGGCAAGATCGTGGCGCTCGCCGAATCAAAAGGAGTCGACCTCAAGAAACTGCCGCTTTCCGACCTTAAAGCGGTCGAGAAGCGGATCACCGAGGAGGTTTTTTCGGCCCTCGATGTCGCAGGATCGGTGAAAAGCCGGACCAGCTATGGTGGAACCGCCCCGGCCAACGTCAAACGGGAGGCCAGGCGGTGGATAAAGCGGCTGGAGAAGGCCGCCGAAACGCGATAAAAGGATAGGCGAAAAGCCGCCACAAGGCTTGAGGGACAGGGGCACGACCATGGGAAGCGCGTTGCGCATCCTTTTAACGCTTGTGCTGGCATTGACGATCGGGCTGTCGGCTTGCGGGCGCCGCGGCTCTCTGGATCGGCCGAAGCCGAGCTATGAGGAGACCAAGGCCGATCCGTCGACCAAGATGTCTCAGGCCCCGGCCCGCAAACTTTGGATCGATAAGCTCCTCCAGTAGACGTTTCCTCTCCGATGCATCATTTCGCCTACCGGCGCGGCGTGTCCCACACCAACGTGCTTCACGCCGAGGACGTTGATCTTACCCAACTCGCGGACGCCGTAGGGACCCCCTTCTATTGCTATTCGACCGCCACGCTCGAGCGCCATTACCGCGTGTTCGCCGACGCCTTCGCTGAGCATCCCGGCACGCTCGTCTGCTATTCGATCAAAGCCAATTCCAATCTCGGCGTGCTCGCCACCTTGGCGCGGCTCGGCGCCGGCATGGATGTGGTGTCGGAGGGCGAGCTCAGGCGCGCGCTCGCGGTCAAGGTCGCTCCCAAAAGAATCGTGTTCTCCGGCGTCGGCAAGACGCGCGAGGAGATGGCTTTCGCGCTCGACGCGGGGATCTTCGCCTTCAATGTCGAGTCGGAGCCGGAGCTTCGCGCCCTGAGTGAGGTCGCTTCTGGGCGCGACCTGACGGCACGGATCGCCTTTCGCGTGAACCCCGACGTCGACGCCAAGACGCATCACAAGATCGCTACCGGCAAAGCCGAGAACAAGTTCGGCGTGCCATTCGAAGACGCCCCTGCCCTCTATGCGCTGGCGAGCCGGCTGCCCGGTATCGAGCCGTCGGGCGTGCATATGCATATCGGCAGCCAGATCACCGAGCTGGCGCCGTTCCGCAATGCCTTCGCTTTACTGAAGGAGCTGGTCGGCACCTTGCGCGGCGAAGGGTTCGATCTCGGTTTCGTCAATCTCGGCGGGGGGCTCGGCATTCCCTATCGCAGCGATCAGCCGGCGCCGCCGCTGCCGGAAGACTATGCGCGGCTGGTCGCCAAGGAGGTGGGCGGGCTCGGCTTGCGGCTGTTGTTCGAGCCGGGTCGCATGATCGCCGGCAATGCCGGCGTCTTGGTTGCGCGCGTGCTCTATGTGAAGCGCGGCGCGTCGAAGATTTTCACCATCGTCGACGCCGGCATGAACGATCTCATGCGTCCGACACTTTACGAAGCCTATCACGAGATTTTGCCGGTGTCGGAGCCCGGTCCGGACATGTCGCGCGTGGTCACCGACGTGTCGGGACCGGTTTGTGAGACCGGCGATTACCTGGCGCTGGCGCGCGATTTGCCGGAACTTCGGCCGGGCGATCTCATTTCGGTGATGACGGCCGGCGCCTATGGCGCTGTTCTGGCTTCGGAATATAATTCACGGCGGCTGGTGCCGGAGGTGCTGGTGTCCGGCGACCGCTATTGCGTCACCCGGGTCCGGCCGAGCTACGACGAGATGCTCGCCAGGGAGCGGCTGCCGGACTGGCTGTAAGCCCTCACGGCGGGCTAAGGGCCTCGCTTTTGCCCGCATCTCTCCCCAAGTTAATGCGGTGAGCACGGCCGTTCGTGCTAGACAGAACCAATGACGCAGTCCGCTTTTCGACCGAAAAAGACCCCCTCAGGACCCGAGGGCAGCGCGCTCGCCAAGCGTTTCGAGACGCGCGTGCGCCTCTCCTGGCTTGCGCTTGTCGGCGAGCGCGTCTGGGAGGCGCTGCTCTGGCCATTCCTGGTCATTACCGCCTTCATCGTCGTGTCGCTGTTCGAGCTGTGGGGCCTGTTGCCGCCGCTTCTGCACCGCGTGCTGTTAGGCGGCTTCGGGCTTGCGGTGATCGCGTCTTTCCTGCCGCTGTTGCGGCTCACGCTGCCAACCCGCCAGGAGGCGTTGCGGCGGCTGGAGCGGACCGCCGGCATCAAGCACCGGCCGGCATCTTCCTATGAGGACCACCTCGGCTCGACTCCGCCCAAGGAAACCGCGGCGCTCTGGGCGGCGCACCGCGCGCGCCTCACCAGCCTCATTGCCAAGCTCAGGCCGTCCTGGCCCGCGCCCCGCACCGACCGCAAAGACCCCTATGCCATCAGGGCGGCGCTGCTGCTCATCGCTGTCGCCGCGGTGCTCGCCGCCGGCGGCAACGTTTGGCATCGCCTGCACCAGGCCTTCTCGCCCGCCGCGTCGAGCTCCGCGTCGCTGCTCAGGCTCGACGCCTGGGTGACGCCGCCGGTCTATACCGGCGTGCCGCCGATCGTGCTTGCCGACGGCAGCGAGGCGGTTGGCGCGGGCGCCGAGTCGTTCCGGGCGCTGTCGGTGCCGGAGCGGAGCCAGCTGACCGTCCGCACCCACGCGCCGCAAGGCGAGACGGTGAGCCTCACCACCAGCCGCGAAGGCGTGGCCGAGGTGAACACGGCGGAGCCGAAGCAAGGCGCGGCCGAAGGCCTGGTCGAATTCCAGGTGACACTGAACGAGCCGATGAGCGCCGATGTCAGGATCGGCGGCCAGATCGTCTCCAAATGGCGCTTCGACCTGATCAAAGACCAACCGCCGACGATCAATCTTATGGGCGATCCCACCACCACGCCGCGCGGCGCGCTGCGCATCGTGTTCCGCGCCGCCGACGACAACGGAGTGGCGAATGCCGAGGCGCGTTTTGCGCTCGGCGAAGGCGAGGAGCGCAACCTGGCGCCGGTGCCGGCGGAGGCCTCCGCAAAGGTCGACGGAGATCCTCTGCTCGAACCGCCGGTAATGTCGCTGCAATTGCCCCGCGTCAACGCCAAGCGGGTGGACGGCCGCGCCACCAACGACCTAACCGCGCATCCCTGGGCCGGACTCAAAGTGACCATGACCTTGGTTGCCCGCGACCAGGCGGGGCAAGCCGGCGAGAGCATCCCCTACGAATTCGTGCTGCCCGAGCGCAACTTCACCAAGCCTCTGGCTAGGGCCGTGGTCGAGCAGCGCAAGAAACTGGTGCGCGATCCGAGCGCGCCCGACGGCGTGATCAAGGCGCTCGATGCGCTGACCCTAGGCGACGAGAAGGTGATCGACGACACCACGATCTATCTCGCGCTGCGCAACGTCTATTGGCGGCTGCGCAACGACACCTCGCGACAAAGCATCGCCAGCGCAGTCGACCAGCTATGGGAGACGGCGCTGCGCATCGAGGATGGCGATTTGCCCGAGGCCGAGCGCGCTTTGAAGTCGGCGCAGGACGCGCTGATGCAGGCGCTCAAGGAAAATGCCTCAGCGGAGGAGATCGAGCGTCTCGTCGACGAGCTGCGGCAAGCGCTGTCGCAATATCTTCAGGCGCTCGCTTCGCAGCAGCAGGACAAGGGCAATCTGCCGCCGCAAGCGCAGCAAGACGGCGATCAGCTCGTGTCGCAGCAGGACCTCGACAAGATGCTGAACGCGATTCAGAACCTGGCCCAGTCCGGATCGAAGGAGATGGCCGAGCGGATGCTGTCCGAGCTCAAGGACATTCTCGACCGGCTGCAGACCGGCAACTTCGCCGAGAATGCGCAGCAACAGCGCGCCAGCCAGATGATGAAGGATCTGAGCGACATCGTCTCGGATCAGCAAAAGCTGCTCGACGACACCTTTGCCGCCAAGCGGGAGCAAGGGTCAGGCAACCAGCCGGGTGACCAGTTCGAAGTGAGCCCGCCCGGCCAGCCGATGGAGTTCGGCCCCGGCATGAGCATGACGCCATTGTTCGAGGAATTGCCCGGCGAGGCGCAGCAGGGACCTTTCAAGGGTCAGGGCGAGTCGGGCAACCAAGGTTCTGCGCCGCAAGGCGGCCAGCTGGAAATGGGCGAGCAGCCGCAGGGTTCCGGGCAGCATGGCAAGCTTGGCGAGCGCCAGCAGTCGCTGCGCGACAAGCTGCAGCAGCTGATCGACCGGTTCAGCATGGAAGGCGGCGACGCGCCTAACGAATTCATCGGCGCGGAAGAGGCCATGCGCGGTGCGCGGGAGGCGATCGGCGAAAGCGACCTCGAGCGCGCCACCCAGCAACAAAGCCTTGCGCTCGACCGCTTGCGCCAAGGCGCACAAAACCTGGCCGAACAAATGATGGAAGGCGGCCAGCCGCAAGCCGCCCGGGGGCCGGGCAATAATGGGCGCGACCCGCTCGGCCGCCCCGACCGCACGAACCGGCCCGATCTCGGATTATCGGTGCAGGTTCCGGACGAGATCGACATTCAGCGCGCGCGAGAGGTGCTCGACGAGCTTCGCCGCCGGCTGGGCGACCCGTCGCGGCCTTCGATTGAGCTCGATTATCTGGAACGCCTCATCAAGCCGTTCTGACGGCGCATGATCCTCTCGCGGCTTGAAGGCTCGGTGCTGTCGTGAATTTCCTTACCCGCATGTCTGAAGCGATCGGGCGCGGCTTCCGCCTCGTCGTGAACGCAGTGCTTTGGCCGTTCAGGCGCTTGGGCGCCTGGTTCGTCGGGCGCGGTGGGATCGCCAAGTTCACGCTCGGTCTCGTGCTGCTGCTCCTGGTCTTCCTCTACGGCTATTTCTTCTGGACCACGCAGCGCTGGACCAATTTCAATCCGACCTACGCAACCGCCTATGAGCACAAGGCGGAAGAGGCAGCGACCGGCCAGGCGCCGCCCAGCGGCGGCATCGTCAGCACGCCGGAAGAGGCCGAAGCGGCCGAGACCGCGGCTGAGACCTGCCGGCGCTCGCTGATCGTCGAGGCGACCGCCAATCTAGTCGACTTCAACGTCAACCAGAATGCGTGGATCTCCTCGATGCTGCTCTACAAGCTCGGCCTGTTCGGGCTCGCCTGGGACCGCACGCCGTTCTTCGACAACAAGGCGTCGTTCCAGCGCGGGGTGAATCAGGCGATCCGCCGCACCGCGATCGAACTGGTCGACACCCTGGGACGCGTGCGTGGCACGTCGCAGATCGATCAGGACCTGCAAAAGGCGCGCGGCAACCTGCAATTCGACGAGGAGACTTGGTATTTCAGCCTCAGCCCGTTCGGCCCCAAGACGCCGACGCCCGCCTTCTATCGGACCTCGATCGAGGATCTCAGAACGTTCAATGCCCGGCTGGAGAAGTGCGAAGCGGTGTTCGACGCGCGCGCCGACAATCTGCTCCAGTTCATCGACCGCATCGCAAACGACATCGGCGCCACTTCGGCGATCCTGCGCGAGCGCTCCGAGAACTACAATCTCGGCTGGTTCGACCCGCGTGCCGACGACCGCTTCTGGTTCGCCTACGGTCAGCTCTATGGCTACTACGGCATCCTCAGCGCGGCGCGCGCCGACTTCAAGGACGTGATCGCGCAGCGCGGCTTGACCCAGCTTTGGGACGAGCTCGAGGATCAGCTCCGCGCCGCGCTTAGGATCCAGCCGCTGATCATTTCCAACGGCTCGGAGTCCGGCTTGCTGACGCCGTCGCATCTCGCCACGCTCGGCTTCTATATTTTGAGGGTGCGCTCCAATCTGGTCGAGATCAGGCTGGTGCTCGACCGCTAGGCGCGGGGCTCGGTTCGCGGCGGCGTGCCGATGAATGGAAGCTCGCGATAGCGATGGCCGAGATCGGTGCCGTAGCCGACTACATAGACCGGCGGACAACGGAAACCCACGAAGTCAGGCAGGATCGGCGACGCGCGCGGGACCTCCTTGTCGAGCAGAACGCAGGTGAGGACCCGGAGCGCGCCGTGTTCCTCCAAAGTTGTCTTGGCGTAGGCGAGCGTCCGGCCCGAGTCGAGAATATCGTCGACGATCACCACCTCCCGGCCCTGAAGCTCGGTTTCGACGTCTCGCAGCACCTTCACCTGACCACTCGATCGGTTGCTCGCGCCGTAGCTCGCCAGAAACATAAAGTCGATCTCGGGCTTGAGTTCTTGACGATGTAACGCCCTGATTAGGTCGGCGGCGAACATGAAGCTTCCTCTCAGGATGGCGACGATGACGAGATTGGGCGGACAGGCCGCGGCGATCTCGCGCGCCAGCGCCTCTACCCGTTCGGCGATTTGTTCGGCGGTGAAAAGTGGCGTGACTTTTCGTGCAGGCTCGGGCCCGGCCATACCTACTCGGCCTTGGCGAAATGCACCTTGACGCTGCGGACATTGCTCGGCGGCGAAGGGATCTGCCGCAGGAACGGCGCATGCTCCCCTCCCCCAAGCTCCTCCGCGCCGATCTCGGTCGTCCAGGCGGAAATCTCCTCGCCATTTTCGTCTCTGAGCGCGATGACCACGGTCGGGACACCGAGCGGCGCAGAGGTGAGGTTCACCACGTCGCCCTGCACTTCGAGCACGGTCTGACCGCCCTCGCTGCTCCAGCCATAGCGGACGCCCTGGAAGGCGAGGCCGTGCGAGCCCACCGGCATGCCGAACAGCGCGTAGAGACGGGCCGCTCCCGGCAAGACCGACATCACCGCCGATGGCGCAAGTAACAACGTACCGAAGATGCTCGCCACCACGAGCGCCAGTGCCAGCCAGCCGATGGTCACCACAGAGGGACGCTTCCGCTCGGGCTTGTCCTCGGCGAAGGCCTGCGCGGCCAGGGCCGGGTCGAGGCCCATCTCGGCGTCGCTTAGACTGGCGTCGCCCATGGCGGCATCGCCCATATCGGCATCGCCCATGCTCGCGTCTGCCATTCCGCTCGTATCCATGCCGCCATTCGGCATCGGACCATCGTCCATGCTGACGTCGGACGCAGGGGCCGAGGCCGCGGGGACAACCTTTCGCGCAAGCCGCGCGAAGATTCCGCCACCGCTTTTCTCCGGCTCGGGCTCGGGCATCGGCGGCGGGGCTTCGGCGTTGAGGCGCGCGACCTGCGCGGCAAGGTCCGCCTCGACGGCGGCCTGGGTCAGGCCGGGCTCCGATTGCGGCGGTGGGCCGCCCGGGATTCCGGCAAAGCCGCGCATCGCCGCATTCACCGGCCCCGCAGGCTGCGCTGCCGGCGGAGACGGTGGCGGCGGTGGCGCGGCGCGTGGCGCGACGGAGGGCTGCGGCGCGGGCGGAGGCTTCATTGCCGGGGCTGGCACCGCGACTGGCTGCGCCTGCCAGACATGGGCGCATTTGGAGCAGCGCACCTTGCGCCCCTCCGGCGGGAACACCGCCTTCGTCTCATATCGCGTGCCGCAAGCCGGGCAGATGATCAGTGTTGCCATCGGAAAAGCCAGAAAGGCCTGTTATCTTCGGATTCGCCCCGGGCCCCACGCCCTTGCCCAAATCCATTGATACCGGACTGAGAGTTCAGCATAAAGAGCCACTCCTCCGCAATCTTAAGAGGCTTAAGGAACCCGGGTGATTCGCTTCGACAATGTCGGGCTGCGCTACGGAACAGGCCCGGAAATCTTGCGCGATGTCACCTTTCACGTGCTTCCGGGGTCCTTTCACTTTCTGACCGGACCCTCGGGGGCCGGGAAAACGACGCTTTTGCGGCTGCTTTTCATGTCGCTCAGGCCTTCGCGGGGCCTGATCTTCGTGTTCGGCGAGAATGTCCGCGAGCTTTCGGCGGGGGGCCGTTCGGCGCTCAGACGCAGAATCGGCATCGTGTTCCAGGATTTCCGGCTGCTCGACCATCTCACCACCTGGGAGAACGTGGCGCTGCCTTTGCGGGTCATGGGCAAGAAAGAGGCCGACTACCGCGAGGACGTGACCGACCTGCTGCGCTGGGTCGGATTGGGCGACCGCATCCATGCTTATCCAGAAATCCTGTCCGGCGGGGAGAAGCAGCGCGCGGCGATCGCCCGCGCGGTGATCGGCCGGCCCGAGTTGCTGCTTGCCGACGAGCCAACGGGCAATGTCGATCCGGCCATTGGCAACCGACTGCTGCGCCTGTTCGTCGAGCTCAATCGGCTCGGCACCTCGGTCATCATCGCGACCCACGACTATGGCTTGATGGAGCAGCTCGATGCGCCGAGACTTCAGCTCTACGACGGACATTTGCAGGTGCGATGAAGCCGTGACCTTCCTCTCCGAGATAAGGGACTATCCCTGGACCAGCCTGTTGACCGGCCTGTTACCGGCGCGGCTCGCCACTCTGCTGCCGGCGCGCTTCCAGACCAAAGCCGCGCAGATCGTGCCCTCGGCCTCGATCGCCGGGCATGCGCTCACCGTGGTGATCGCCATCATGTCTTTCCTCGCCTGCCTCACGCTCGGCGCGGTCTATATGGTCAACCAATCAGCCAACGCCTGGGTGAACGACATCTCGAGCGAGATCACGGTGGAGCTCGACCCGGTGAACGCTCCCGACCTTGAGAAGAAGGTAACCCTCGTCTCGCTGTTCCTCGCCAAACAGAAGGGTATCACCAAGGTGAAGCCGCTCAGCGCGGAGGACAGCGCAGGATTGCTCGAGCCGTGGCTCGGCCAGTCGAGCGCGCTCGAGGCACTGCCGATTCCGCGCCTGATCGCGGTCGAGATCGACCGGTCCAATCCGCCGGACATTCAAGTGATCAAGACGGCGCTGACGCAAAACTTTGAGGGCGTGACCCTGGACGACCATCGCCGCTGGCAGGCGGAGATCAGGACCCTCACCCGCTCGGCGGCGCTGGCGGGACTTGCCATGCTGTCTCTGGTGGCGGCGGCCACCGTCGCCGTGATCATCTCTGCGACGCGAAGCGCCATGGCTTCGAACCGCGAGATCATCGAGGTGCTGCATTTCGTCGGCGCCAATGAGCGGTTCATCAGCCGCGAGTTCGAGCGCCATTTCCTAGGGCTCGGCGTCAGAGCCGGGCTGATGGGGGCGGTCGCGGCGGCGATCGCCTTTCTGCTGTTGCCTTACATGATGCAGCTTCTCGGCGGTGGGCCCGTGACTGCGGCCGAGACGCAGCGGCTGATCGGCTCGGGCGAACTCGATCTCAAGGGCTATCTGCTCTGCGTGCTGGTAGTCATCGTCGTGGCCGGAATTTGCATGGTCACGTCGCGACTTGGCGTGATCCGCGTGCTGCGGACCTACGCCTGAAATCCTCAAATTGCGACACTCCGGACCCAACCAATGCGGCTTCATGCGCGGGTAATTTGTCCCTATTCTGACGGTGCCTGGCAAAGTCGGAGTGAAGGGTGAGGGAGGCAACAAAACAAGGACCAGGCCGATTCCGCGGCTTCATGGGCGGCGTCAGGCTCGTTTTCGATGCGGCGCTGTTCGCGCTCGTGCTGCTCTTCATTGGCTTCATCGTGTTCGCCAATGGCATCGAGAGCGAGCGGCAGTCACCGGTGCAAACCGCCGACGGCATCGCCGTGCTGACTGGCGGGGCCGCGCGCATCGATCACGCCATGAAACTGCTGGCCGACGGCAAGGCCAAGCGCGTGCTGATCACCGGGGTCAATCGCACCACCACCACCGAAGAGCTGAAGCAACTCGCCAGCCAGGGCGATGAATATTTCACCTGTTGCGTCGACATCGACAAAGAGGCGCGCAATACCATCGACAACGCGACCGAAACCAGTCAGTGGGTGGCTTTACATCGCTATGGCTCGATCATCGTGGTGACCTC
Organism: Methyloceanibacter sp.; assembly: GCA_035456885.1. Classification (GTDB taxonomy): domain Bacteria; phylum Pseudomonadota; class Alphaproteobacteria; order Rhizobiales; family Methyloligellaceae; genus Methyloceanibacter. Next base: position 25,791 of record DATICH010000114.1, on the reverse strand, counting down.
GAACTACCATATGCCGCGCGCGCTGGCCGAGCTTGCCCGGGTGATGCCGGGGGTCAGGCTGATCCCCTATCCCGTCGTCGACAACAATGTGCATCTCAACCCATGGTGGAGCTATCCCGGCACCACCAAGCTCCTGCTGTCGGAATATCTGAAATATCTGCCGGCCTTGGGGCGCCTCGGCGCGACAGACCTTGTGCGCACAATCTTGGTCGGCGAACCCGCCAACCCCGACGCGCTCGAGCCCTAAGGTAGCAAGGCCGGATGGCGCGCTCGCTGCTGTTCAACGTCCTGTTCTATGTGACCACGACGCTTTACGTCGTGCTCGGAAGCCCGCTGCTGTTCGCCCCGCGGCGCTTGGCCATGGCGGCACTAGCCAACCACGCCCGTTTCGAGCTCTGGCTCTTGAAGACGATTGTCGGCACGAAGCTCGAAGTGCGTGGACGGGAGAAGCTTCCCAAAGGTCCTAGCCTCGTTGCCTCCAAACACCAATCCGCCTGGGAGACCTTCGCCCTCATTCCACTGTTCCGCGATCCGGCGCTGTTGATGAAGCGAGAGCTGTTCTGGATTCCGTTCCACGGCTGGTTCTCGCGCAAGTTCAAGATGATCCCGGTCGATCGCGACAAGGGACCGGCGGCGCTCAGGCGTATGCTGCGCGAGACGAGAATGCGCGTCGCCGATGGGCGCGAGATCATCATCTTCCCGGAAGGAACGCGGCGTCCGCCGGGGGCGCCCCCAGACTACAAGACGGGAGTTGTGCTGCTCTACGAGGCGCTCGGCATCCCTTGCGTCCCGGTCGCACTCAATTCCGGGCTGTTCTGGCCGCGTCGGAGTGTTGTCCGGCGCCCCGGCACGATCGTGGTCGAGTTCCTCGATCCAATCCCCCCCGGGCTGCCGAAGGCCGTCTTCCTCGAGCGGCTAATCGAGGCCATCGAGACGGCCTCAGGCCGGCTTCTGGCTGAAGCAAAAGCCGAGGAACCGGGCATTGGGCAGCCCGTTAACCTTTGAATGCTTGACTAGAGATCGGCAAGCGTTCTACCTTTGTTCTTGAGATTCGCGTTACCGTCTTGAAATCGTCACCCCTCCACCTATTTGACAAAGCGATCTACTGGTTAACGGGCTGGGATCCCATGTGGATGCGCAAATCTGAAGTTGAGTTGCCCCAATGGGGTCCGGCCGACGAGCCGGCGCTTGTCTGCTCCGAGGCTGCCTTCGACCAGGCCTTCCACTATTGGCGCGGAGCCTCGGGCCGGCGCTACCTGCACAGCGTCTACACGCTAATTGGCTGTCCGGCGCTGCCTCAGGCCAATTACATCCTGGTTCGCCGCTATGACGACGGCCACCGTGTGGCGCTCGCCTTCGGCCAGACCAAGGACGACGCGGCGACCCTCAATCTCGCTCATCTCCGCCACGAGGGCGCCAAATGCGGCGCCAACGAGGTGCATATCCACCTACTGGCGGAGAACGGCGAGGCGCGTGCGCTGGTCGAGGCCGATCTGGTGGCCGCGCATACGCGCAGGCTCGCCACCGCCAACGCGGCGTAGGCCCAATTCGTCTCGAGGGGACAGAAGCCTCGCCCTCTTCAACCTGACAGTTTCGAATTTGGCCGCGAGAGGCCGCTTTGGCCGCTCCTCGCGGGGCGCCAAGACATTTGTGAAACCGGCGACGAGCCCAGGCTTTCCCTGCTATGGTGCCGCTAAGAGCGACCCAGTGGTCCCTCCAATGGAGTGAGCATGGCGTCGCTGTGGAAAATACCCTGGGTTCGGCGGCAAAGGGTCCGCCTGCGGCGTCCGTTGCAGATCCTGCTGGCGCCGCTCATGATCAATTACCTCAAGCTCGTCCTCAAGACGTCCACTATCGTCGCCGACCCCCCTGACTATGTCGCGCGGGGACGTAAGCTTCACCCCGTGATCATCGCGCTGTGGCACGGCCAGTTCGTTCTGCTGCCGGTCATCTATCCGCGAGAGATTCCCGGCCGGGCCATCGTCGCGCGTCACGACGACGCCGAGGCGCTCGCCCGTATCCTCCGCCATTTCGGTCTCGGCTTGGTGCGCGGAGCTGGAGCGGCCGGCCGCATCGGGGGACGCGACCGGGGAGGTGTTGAAGCCGCGCACGGCTTGATCGCCTCGCTGAGAGAAGGTTTCAGCATCGCCATGACGGGCGACATTCCACCCGGCCCGGCCCGAAAATGCGGGCTGGGAATCGTGATGATCAGTAGCCGCTCGGGACGGCCCATTATCCCGTTCGCAGTCGCGAGCTCGCGCTACCGCTCGGTCAACTCCTGGAGCCGCATGACTATCAACCTGCCATTCTCGAGGATTGGAATCGCCATGGGGGACCCGATCTACGTACCGGGCGACGCGAGTCCCGAGGTCCTCGAGACGTATCGGCGGCGGGTCGAGGTGGCGCTGAACGAGATCACCGCCAGAGCTTACGATCTTGCCGGCGCCGATATGACGCGAGCCACGCCGGTGCCGAAACTGGCGCCGTCTTTGCCGTCAACGCCGAAGAGTTGACCCCAAATCTCGCTATGTTATCCAAACGCCGGGACAGCAAGCGCTCGCTTCGCGACGGGGCTGAGTTCGTTTGGCAGGTATTTGGACAAAACCCTGGATTCGGCGCCAGAGGCGACACCTGCGACAGCCCGTGCAGGCGATAGCTGCCCCGATCCTTGCCAACTACATCAAACTCGTCCTCGCGACCTCGACCAGGATCGCCGCTCCGCCGAATTTCGTCGAGCGCGCCAAGGAGCTGCATCCCTTGATCATTGCGCTTTGGCATGGCCAGTTTCTGCTTCTGCCGGGCCTGTATCCGCGAGAGATCCCTGGTCGCGCCATGATTGCGCGGCACCAGGACGCCGAGGCTTTGTCGCGGGTGCTTCGCCATTTCGGTCTCGAGCTCATTCGCGGTGCCGGTGCCGGCACCAGGAAGCGCGACCGTGGCGGTGCCGAAGCGGCGCACGGGGCAGTGGCGTCGCTCAGAGAGAATTTCAGTATCGCCATGACGGCGGACGTGCCGCCGGGACCGGCCCGCAAATGCGGGCTCGGCATCGTAACGATCGGCAGCTTGTCTGGACGCCCGATCGTTCCCTTCGCCGTGGCCACGTCGCGCTATCGCGCGGTCAATTCTTGGGACCGCATGACCTTCAATCTGCCCTTCTCAAAACTTGGGATCGTGATGGGCGAGCCGATCCAGGTGCCCCGGGAGGCAAGCCGTGAAGTGCTCGACGACTACCGCAAACGCGTCGAGGCAGCACTGAACGAGGCAACCGCAAAGGCCTATGCTCTCGCTGGCGCCGACATGACGAGGGCCACCCCGCGGGCGGTTAAGAGAACATCTCCATAACGGCAGAGACCGCCCGCCGAGGCCCGTGCGGGTCTTCCAGGGTCTTGAACCGAATTCCTCCTCACCCCGTCACACGAACCATGGGCGCTCACGCCGATCCGGCGCAGGAGGAGAGACCATGATTTCCAAGATCCAAGCACCGTCCCTGGCGGGCCTTTTGATGGCGGTCATGATGTTCGCCGCCACCCTGGCCATGCACGAGGCCTCGCGGGCGGAGCCTAGCTCGCGGACGCTGGCCCCCGTGGCCATGAAACTACTCGGATTGGCTGACTTTTCGCGGCGTTAGGAGACGAATGGCGCGCCCGAAAGGATTCGAACCTCTGACCCCCAGATTCGTAGTCTGGTGCTCTATCCAACTGAGCTACGGGCGCGTCTTGCCTTCAGTGAGGGCTAAGAGCCTAGCACGGGACCGGCCTTGGGAAGGCCGTCTTTCTACGCGAGGCTCTTGCCTACCTAAGCGGTCGGAGGCACAAACGCAAGGCTCGGAGCGACTAGGCAAGCTTAGTGCTTCTACTACCGAAATTCGACAGCCCAACTTGGAAGAGGAATATGCAGATTACCCGTTTTCTGGCCAGAACCACGGGAGCCTTTACTGCCGTTGCTTTGGCGATCGCTCTTACGGCTTCGGCTTTTGCCGCCAGCGGATTTGTCGGCAAGTGGGAGACAACCGCCGCTAAGGACAAAACGTTCACGATCTGGCTGTCCGATGACGGCACAGCCAAGGGCGACGCTGGCGGAAAAGGCTTGGGCGGCAATTGGAAGGAAGATGGCGAAGCCGCTGTGATCACCTGGGAGACCGGTTGGATCACGAAGATCGCCAAGGAAGGTGATGCCTACAAGAAAACGACGCTCAATAAAGAGGGCAAGCAAGTCGGCGAACCGGCCGAGGCGAAGAAGGTCGAATAGACTTCAAGCGCGGCGCCGTCTTGCGCGCTCCAGCTTGACGACGACGTCGGGTATGGTGACGCGGAAGGTGGCGCCGCCTTCATTCTTCACCAGCGCGATCTGACCGCCATGCGCCTGCACAAGCTCCTGCGCGATGGCGAGGCCAAGCCCCGACCCTCCCTTGCGCGCCACGCTCTGGAAGGCCTCGAACAGATGGGTGCGCGCCCGTTCAGGCACACCCGGGCCTGAATCGGCAACCTCGATGATCGTGACCGAGCCCTCTCGCCGTGCAGTGACGACGATCTCGCCCATCTCGTCGCCCTCGCTCTCCAGCGCCTGAACCGCGTTGCGGCAGAGATTGCTCAACACCCGATAGAGCTGATCGCGGTCGGCATCGACCTCGAGCTTCAGGTCGATCTCCACGACCCAATCGGCGCTCTGTCGCGGCAGCCCCAAGGCATCGCCAATCTCGGCGACCAGTGGGGCAAGCGGAAAGCGCTTACGCTTGGGCGGTGTCTCGTGTGCCTGCCCATAATCCAACGTGCGGGCGCACAGCCTGATGGCCCGGTCGAGCGAGGCGATCAGCTTCGGCACCAGCCGTTGCACGGTCGGGTCCTTCACCGTGATCAGACGGTCGGAGAGGAGTTGCGCGCTGGACAGCATATTGCGCAGGTCATGGCTGATCTTGCTCACGGCGAGGCCGAGGGCGGCGAGACGCGACTTTTGGGACAGAGTCTCGGCAAGCTCCTTCTGCATGGCCGACAATTCGCGCTCGGCGGTGCCGATCTCGTCGCGGCGGGAGGACGGGGCAATGACCCTGGTCGGATCCTCGGGGCGCTGAGAGAAGCGCACGATGTTCCAGGTGAGCTTGGTCATAGGCTTCACCAGCAGCGCATCGAGCGAGAGATAGACGAGCGCGGCGGTGATGATCGAGATGAGGACCGAAAGTCCGAGAATGTCGAGGCCGTAGCGAATCATGGCGGCTTTGAGCGGGGCTTCGCCCATCACCACATCGATAAGCTCGTTCTCGCCCATGCCGGGCTCACCCATGACCCGGATCACGCGATCGTCGGGTGCGACATAGACCATGAGCGCATCCGAAATCAGAGCGAACCAAGAGGCGTTGCGCAGATCGTAGGAAGCGTCGATCTCGGCCCGCATGTCCATTTCGATGACGAGCACGCGGGCGTCGGCGCGTTTCACCGCAATGGCCTTGACCTTGGCCTTTTCAAGCAATTCGTCGCGCAGCATGGAAGGGAGCTGTCCGCCGGGGGCAGCTTCGGCGGCCAGCGCGGCGATCTGCGCCGTGGCCAAGCGCTCCATCAGCCATTGGCGACGGAAATTCGACACCGAGGGCACAAAGACCAGCACCTCGGCCAGCATGACGAATAGAATGGTAAGCAAGAGCAGCTTCGCCGAAAGTCCCGGCAGGTAGCGGGGCGGCGGTCCGCTTTTGGCAGCTGTTTCGGACGGCGCTTTGCTCACGAGAACACTCTAGGCCTAAAACCGCGCTGCGCCGAACTGGGCCGATCAGCCAAGTTTGCGCAACAGGCCAATGATGCTACGGAGCCAGCCCTTCGTCAAAGTCGGCAGATAGTAAGTAAAGGCAACGCGCTTGGAGAGCTCGGAAAAGGTGGGATAAGGCAGGACCAAGGAGGTGAGGTCGCCGATCTTCATGTCCTTGGCCATGGCGACGATCCACATCTGGAGCAATTCGCCCGCCTCGGCCCCGACGATGGTGACGCCGAGAATAGTGCCGTCGGGCCTGGTGATAACCTTGATGAATCCTTTCGTCTGGCGTTCGCATTGGGCGCGGTCGTTGTCGGCATAGGGCCAGCGATAGATGCGGATGCGGCGATAGCGTTTGCGCGCCTCGGCCTCGGCCAAACCAATCTGGGCGAGCTCGGGGTCGGTATAGACCACGCGGGGCATGATGCCCGCGCTCCGCTGCGGCCTCAGCCTGAACAGTGCGTTCCGAATCACGAGGCCCGCGTGATAATTGGCGAGGTGGGTGAAGGCGGGGCCGCCGATCACATCGCCGATGGCATAGACGCGCCGGTTGGTGGTCTTGAGCTGCTCGTTCACCTTGATGCCGGCGTCGCTATAGGCGATGCCGGCGCGTTCGAGGCTGAGCGATTTCACGTTCGGCTTGCGTCCCGCCGCCACCAGCAGATGCGTGCCCTTGAGGACAGTCGGCTCGCCGTTCTCGGTGAAATGCACCTCAACGCCCTGGACCGAACGGGAGACACGCTCGACCCGCGTGTTCGGATGCAGCATCACTTGCGTGTCGGTGAGCCGCTTGATGAGCACGGCCGCGGCTTCGGGATCCTCGCGGGCGAGAAATTCTCCAAGCTCGAACACGCTGACATGCGAGCCGAGCATGCGATGCGCCTGCGCCATCTCGAGCCCGACCGGACCGCCGCCGAGCACGATGAGATGCTGGATGCGCTCGCTCACGTCGAAGATCGTCTCGTTGGTGAAATAGGGCACTTCGTCGAGTCCGGGGATCGGCGGGACTTGTGGAGTCGAGCCGGTGGCGATGACAAATCTGCGGGCGCGAACCAGCACGCGGCCCGCCTCCACGGTGAACTTGTCGAGGAAGCTCGCCTGCGCCTGAATTACCCGCACGCCCAAGCCGGTCATGCGCTCGATGGAATCGTTCGGCGCGATCGCGGCGATGACGCCATGCACATGATCGTGCACGCCGCGATGGTCGATCTGCGCCTCGATGACGTCGATGCCGAAGGTCGAGGCGGTGCGCACGGCGTCGGCGCGCTTGCCGGCGGCCAGCAGGGCCTTGGAGGGAACGCAACCGTAGTTTAGGCAGTCGCCCCCCATGCGTCCCTTCTCGATCAACACGACCGGCACGCCGAACTGGGCTGCCGCCGCTGCGACCGACAAACCTCCTGAGCCCGCGCCGATAACGCAAAGGTCGGGCTTCAGCACCTCTTCCATGATCGCCTAATCCCCCATCGCCATACCCTTCAGGCGCGCTTTCGCCTGAACCACTTAATCGCCACCGGAACCAGCGCCACGACCCCCAGCGCTACCAGCCCTGCCATCAGCTCCGGCGTCAAGATCGCCCCTGGATCGATCTTGTACGGGCAAGACTCTTGGCCTCCAGGTCCCATCTTGGCAAGGCATGCCAGATGGGCAGATCGCTGCGCCTCGAACACGCTGTCGAGGCCGTTGCCGGCGAGCGAAAAGGCAAAAGTTCCCGGGATAATACCGAGAATAGTGGTCGCGACATAGGTACCGAAACTCACGCCCAACAGTCCAGGGGCAAGGTTGACGAGCCAAAACGGAAAGATGGGCACAAGGCGGAGGAAGAGGAGATAGCTGAACGCATCCTCCTTGAAGCCCTCGCGGAAGCGGTTCAGCCAGGGGCCCGCTTTGGCCGCCAGCAGATCGCTGAGCGCGCTGCGCGCGATCAGAAAGATGATGCAGGCGCCGATGGTCGCGCCGATCAGGGAGGCTGTGCCGCCGATCAGCCAGCCGAACAGGAAGCCACCGGCGAGGGTCATGGCGGCGCCGCCGGGAAGCGACAGGGCAACCACCGCGGCATAGAGGCCGATGAAGGCCAACAAGGCGAGCGGCAAATTGGCCTCGATCAGGCCACGCAGCGCCACTCGGTTCTCGGCCAGCTCTTGCAGAGTCAGATAGCGGTGCCAGCCCATGGCGTAGATGAACCCGCCCGCGGCCAACAGCAGAAGGAGCGGCCAGACCCGCTTGAGCCAGCCCACGGTTACGCTCTTCTCCGATGCGGCTTCCATGTTGATTGGCACTCCTTGGCCAGCGTCCTATGCCAAGACATAGGCATAGCGCGCCACCGGCGAAAACGGCGCTTCGCACCATTGTGATGCTGCGTCACCAAGCGTGATGGAGCGAAGCGGCTTTGCTGTCGCAGTTTGGCGATTGGCGTTCCCCGCTAACAGGCAAGGAGGCGGGATATCTCGAGGCCAGTTTAGTATGATTGCCTCGGTTTGGCGCGCGGCGATCGCTCTTGGGAGGAAGGCTTGAGGCGGCAAATTGTGTCCCTTTGCGTCCTGCTCCCGGTTTGCGCCGGGTTTGGTGATGTCTTGTCGGCGACGGACGCCGATGGAGCTTGCCCGCCCGCGATCGCCGAAGCGACCCGACTGCTGCTTGTCACCACTCCGGACATGGACAGCGTCGATGCCACCCTCACGACATTCGCGCGCGAGACGTCTGCCGCACCTTGGGAGCGGCGCTCGGGACCCGAGCCTGCGGTAGTCGGCAAAGCAGGGCTTGGCTGGGGCCTGACCTTTCGCGATAAGGCGGCGCCCGGAGAACCGCTCAAGCTCGAAGGCGACAAGCGCACGCCGGCCGGAATCTTCGCCATCGGCGCCCCGTTCGGCTTCGCGGCCGACGACCGTCCCGGATATCTGCAGATCAAGCAAGGCGTGCAGGTCTGTGTCGACGATCCGACATCGCCCTTCTACAGCGAGATCGTCACTCTGGCGGAAGCAGGCGGCGCGAGCGGCGAGGTCATGGCTGAGATTCCGCTCTACGAGCGCGGGATCGTGGTCGACTATCCGACGAGCCGCGAGGCGAGGTCCGGCTCCTGCATCTTCATCCATATCTGGCGCGGCAAGGGGAAAGGCACCGTGGGATGTGTCGCGGCCCCCGAGCCGACCGTCGCTGCTATGCAGGACTTCGCCAGCCCCGAGGGCACGAGCGCGATTGCCATCCTACCCGAGACCAGCAAGACCCGATTTCCGGGTTGTCTCCCTTAAGGCTTGGCCGTTCTGCGGGGGCAGGCGATTGACTTGGGCCGCTCCTCCCCCGTATAAGCCGCAAATCCCCTAGCCATGCCCTAGGGCAGCTTCGGCACGCCGAGCCAGGAGACGCTTCCTTGAAACGCACCTATCAACCATCGCGGATCGTCCGCAAGAAGCGACACGGTTTTCGCGCGCGCATGTCGACCAAGGCGGGGCGTAAGGTGCTTGCACGGCGCAGGGCCAAGGGCCGCAAGCGCCTGTCGGCTTAAGGCGCCAGCCGTTTACCGGTGACGGCGATCGGACGTCTCAAGACACGCTCGGAGTTCCTGCATGTGAGAGGCGGCAACCGCTACGTGGCGCCATCGCTGGTGCTGCAAGCCCGGCGGCGCAACGGCGAGGTCGAGGAGCGCCACATGGCCCGCTTCGGCTTCACCGCGACGAAAGGCCTCGGGGGTGCCGTGGTGCGCAACCGGGCGCGGCGACGGCTCAAAGAAGCGGTGCGGCTTGCCGGGCCCACCCACGCCGTGGAAGGCTATGATTATGTTTTGATCGCACGGGAGGGCACGGTACAACGGCGCTTCACCGAGCTGATCAAGGACCTTGAACGCGCGCTTGCTAACGTGCACGCGCCCTCCCAAGCCAAGAAGCGCTGAACGCGCCAATCCCGACCTTCTCCCCGCGCAAGGAGCCGATCCGCGGGCCTTGAGCTGAAAGCGATATGGACGAGAATAATCGCAATTTCATTCTTGCCATCGTCCTGTCGATGGCCGTGCTGTTCGCTTGGCAGTTTTTCTTCGCGCCGAAACCGACACCGGAGCAAGAAAAGCCGACCATCGAGCAGCAGCAACCGACCGAGCCGGGGCCGCCGCAGCCGCAAGCCGAAGGCGAAGTGCCCGCCGGCGTCACGCCGCAGCCCGGCACGCAAGGCGCCGCGCTCAGCCGCGAAGAGGCGCTGGCACAAAGCCCGCGCATCGCCATCGACACGCCGAGCCTCAAAGGCTCGATCGCGTTGAAGGGCGCGCGCATCGACGACCTGACCCTGAAGGACTATCGCGAGACGGTCGAGCCGACGAGCCCCAACGTCGTGCTGCTATCGCCGGCGGGCAGCGCGCACGCTTATTACGCCGAACATGGTTTCGTCGGGCCCGCCGGCGATCTTGGCCTACCCAGCGCCGACACGCTCTGGACGGCTGAGACGCAAGGCGCGCTGACGCCGGGCACGCCGGTGACGCTCAGCTACGACAACGGCAAGGGCCTGAAGTTCACCCGCACCATAACGGTCGACGAAAAGTATATGTTTACGGTCGCCGACCTGGTCGCCAATACCGGCTCTGAGCCGGTAACGATCTACCCCTACGCTCTCGTCTCGCGCCACGAGCTGCCGCATGTGCAGGGCTTCTATATTTTGCACGAAGGCCTGATCGGCGTGGTGGACGGGGGGCTCGAGGAGATCAGCTACTCCAAGGCGGTCGAGAATCCGCCCGAGACCTTCAAGAGCGACGGCGGTTGGCTCGGCATCACGGACAAGTACTGGGCAACGGTCGTCATCCCCGAGCAAGGCAAGAGCTTCGATGCGAAGTTCGCGGGCTCGACGCAAGGCGACCGCACACGCTTCCAGACCGATTACCTGATGGGCCCAGTGACGGTCGCACCAGGCGGCAGCGCAGAGCTAAAGGGCAATTTGTTCGCCGGCGCCAAGGAGGTCAATGTCGTCGACGGCTACGCCGAAACCTACGGCATCCCCAAGTTCGATCTTTTGATCGACTGGGGCTGGTTTTATTTCCTCACCAAGCCGCTGTTCTTCGCGCTCGACTATTTCTACAAGCTGGTCGGCAATTTCGGCGTCGCCATCCTAATCGTCACGGTGATCATCAAGCTGATCTTCTTCCCGCTCGCCAACAAGTCCTATGTGGCGATGAGCAAGATGAAGAAGCTTGCGCCGGAGATGCAGCGCATCAAGGAGCGTTACGGCGACGACCGGGTGCGCCAGCAGCAAGCGATGATGGAGCTGTACAAGAAGGAGAAGGTGAACCCGGCCTCGGGCTGTTTGCCGATCCTGATCCAGATTCCGATCTTCTTCGCGCTCTATAAGGTGCTGTTCGTCACCATCGAGATGCGGCACGCGCCGTTCTTCGGCTGGATCAAGGATCTGTCCGCGCCCGACCCGACTTCGATCTTCAACCTGTTCGGGGCGATTCCATGGGACCCACCAACCTTCATGATGATCGGCGTTTGGCCGATCATCATGGGCATCACCATGTGGGTGCAGATGAAGCTCAATCCGGCGCCACCCGATCCGGTGCAGCAAAAGATCTTTACCTGGATGCCAGTGTTCTTCACGTTCCTGCTCGCCTCCTTCCCGGCCGGCCTTGTGATCTACTGGGCGTGGAACAACTTCCTGTCGGTGATCCAGCAGGCGACGATCATGAAGCGGCAAGGGGTCGAGATTCCGCTTCTGGAAAATCTCGGCATCAAGAACAACAAGCCCAAAGCCAAAGGCGAGACCGAGGGCTAGTCGCGAGGCGCGCGGTGAACCATGGGCGCCATCGAGTTCACCAAGGCTGACGTCGCGTGCGGCGAGGCGTTGTTCAAAGGCCCCTGCACTTTCGTCAAAGGCGTGGTGCGGATCACCGATCTGCCGAATGACGGTACGCCGGAGATCGCCTTCGCCGGGCGCTCCAATGTCGGCAAGTCGAGCCTGATTAATGCGCTTACCGGGCGCACCAGCCTCGCCCGGGTCTCGGTGACGCCGGGGCGGACACGCGAATTGAATTTCTTCACGCTCGGCAAGGACGGCGCGCTCTATCTGGTCGACATGCCGGGCTACGGCTATGCACGGGCATCCAAGGCGCAGGTGAAAGGCTGGACGCGGCTGATCGGCGACTACCTCAAGGGACGGCGCGAACTGAAGCGCGTGTTCCTGTTGGTTGACGCGCGGCACGGCACCAAGCCGAACGACGAGGAGATGATGACGCTGCTCGACGAGGCCGCGGTCTCCTATCAGGTGGTGCTCACCAAGGCGGATAAGCCGAAGGCTTCCGAGCTTGCCGCGATCCAGGCGAAAGTCGCGGCGGAGCTGGCCAAGCGCCCGGCGGCTTATCCACAGATTATCACCACATCGGCGCGGATGGGCTCAGGCATCCCCGAGCTTCGCGCCGCCATCGCCGCGCTCGCGCCTTAGTCCGCGAAGCGCATCCAGAGCGCCACGCCCCAGACGAGCGCCGCGAGCAGCAGCGAAAAGAACACGCCGGCCGAGGCGAGGTCCTTGGTGATGCGGATCGCCTCATGCCGGTCCGGCTGAATATGATTGCAGAGCCGCTCGATCGCGGTGTTGAGGAACTCGATCGACAACACGAACAATAGGCTAGCGACCAGCGCCACCCAGGTCCAGACGTCACGCGCGATGAAGAAGGAGAGCGGCAGCGCCAGGACCGCGATGGCGACCTCCTGCTTGATGGCCGATTCGGTGGCGAGCCCCTCCCGAAGGCCGCGCAGCGAGTTCCAGAAGGCGGCGGCAATACGGGCAAGCCCGCCGCGACCCGGGAGCGCCGAGCGGGCCGACGGAAGGCCGTTCTCGGCTGGCCTCGCGCGCTTGGCTTCCCGCTTTTCCTGCACCGATCAGCCTCCCCGCGGCAACGATGTGCCGCGGAGGAGAGGTATAATCGAGGCGTCCGCGCTTGTCCCTAGCCGGCTTCGGCTTCATCCGACGGCGCAAGCCGCAAGAGGTCTCCGCCGTCCTTGCCATCCACCAGCAGCATCACGGCGCCGTCCGGCGCCTGGGCTACTTCCCGGATGCGCTGACCCATCTCGATGATCTCGTCGCCGGCGACTTTGCCGCCCTCGAAATTCACGACAATGATCGCCTCCGACGAAAGACCTCCCAGGATCGCCTTGCCCTTCCAGTCCTTGATCTTGTCGCCGCTATAAAAGATCAAACCGGCGGGCGAGATGGCCGGAACCCAGGCGTGACGCGGCGGCGTGAAATCGCTTCTCTCCGAATGGTTCGGAATCTCGGCGTCGTTGTAGTGGACGCCTTCGCTGACCACCGGCCAGCCGTAATTCTTGCCCTTCTCGATCAAGTTTAATTCATCGCCGCCCTTCGGTCCCATTTCGTGGATCCAAAGCTCCGAGGAGTCAGGACGAATTACCGCGCCGAGCTGATTGCGGTGGCCGAGTGTCCAAATGTCAGCGCGCGCATCGTCTTGATTGGCGAACGGATTGTCTTCAGGGATCGAGCCGTCGGGATTGATCCGCACGATCTTGCCGAGATTTGTCTGAAGGTCCTGGGCAGGCTCGAAGCGCTGCCGTTCGCCGGATGTAATGAACAGCTTGCCGTCGGGCGCAAAGACGAGCCGGCCGCCGAAATGCCCGCGGCCGATCTGCTTCGGCTCCTGGCGCCAGATCACCTTGACGCCTTCCAGACGGTTGCCGTCGAGCTTGCCGCGTGCGACGGCGAGACCCTTCAGCACGGTGTCTTCGAGGTCCTGATATTCGCCGAGACGCGGGTCTTTCTCCTCGCGTGCATCGGCCGGCTGCTGCTCGGCGGCCTCAGTATAGGAAAGATAGACGAGGCCGTTCTCCGCGAAGTTGGGATCGATGGCGACATCGAGCAGCCCGCCCTGGTCGTGATATTCGACCTCGGGAACGCCGGTGATAGGCTTCGATAGTTTGCCGTCGCTGTAGATGCGCAGGTTGCCGGGCTTTTCGGTGATGAGCAGGCGGCCGTCGGGCAGATAGGCCAAGGCCCAGGGATTATCGAGCTTGGCAAGGCTTTCGACCGAAAGCTTGCCGGAGGGCAAGGAGAGCTCCCGCGCGCTCGCCGCCGACCCTGCGAAGGCAAGGACGGCAACGCCCATCGCGAGGAGCGGGGAGGCGCAATAGGGGACTAACGACATTTGGTGACCTCCTGAGGGAATGGAGAACGGCCAGCGCACGGGCCGAAGGCATGACAGCTTAAACGTCTGGCCTTGCTCTTCGTTTCGGCGGACCTTGCCGCCACCTCGAGCGCTCTGCGGATGCCGCCCCAAACAACGTTGTGCAGCCGGGCTCAGCGCCGCTATAAGCGGCGGGTGGCCAAGACCAAATCATCCCCGGTGAAAGCGAAAGACCGGCCCTTTCCCAAGGCGCGCGCCGTCTCGGGCGTGGCGAAGGTGCTAGCGAGCGTGCATGCCAAGGCCAAGGTGCTGTCCGAGGCGCTGCCCTATATGCAGCGCTACGACCGCAAGACCGTGGTGGTGAAATATGGCGGCCATGCCATGGGTGACCCGGCACTCGCCGCGGATTTCGCCCGCGACATCGTGCTGATCAAGCAGGCCGGGGTGAACCCGGTCGTGGTGCATGGCGGCGGCCCGCAAATCGGCTTGCTGCTCGACCGGCTCAACATCAGGAGCGAGTTCAAGAGCGGCCTGCGCGTCACCGACCGGGAGACGGTCGAGGTGGTCGAGATGGTGCTGGCCGGCTCGGTCAACAAGGAGATTGTCACCGCTATCAACGGCCAGGGCGGCAAGGCGGTCGGTATTTCCGGCAAGGACGCCAATCTGATGCGGGCCAAGCGGCTCGAACGGCGCTGGCGCGACCCGAGCTCGAATATCGAGCAGATCGTCGATCTCGGATTCGTCGGCGAGCCCGCCCATGTCGATCCCCATATCATCGACGTGATCATCAACTCGGACTTGATCCCGGTGGTGGCGCCGATCGGCGTCGGCCCGGACGGTGAAACCTTGAACATCAACGCCGACACGTTTGCGGCGGCGCTCTCGATGGCCTTGAAGGCCAAGCGCCTGTTGCTGCTCACCGACGTCGAGGGGGTGCTCGACAAGCAGGGCCGACTCATCAAGTCTCTCACCACGGCCGAGGCCCAGGCGCTGATCGATGATGGAACGATTTCCGGCGGCATGATTCCCAAGATCGAGAGCTGCATCGACGTGATCGCCGAAGGTGTCGAAGGCGTGGTGATCATCAACGGCAAGGTGCCGCACGCGGTCCTGCTCGAATTGTTCACCGAGCACGGCGCCGGTACCTTGATCGAACGCCGCCGCCGCAAGCCTTCAAGGAGCGCATCATGACTTCGAGGCCGCCATCAGCCGCCTGCTTCGATCATGTCGAGGCGTGGGTGTTCGATCTCGACAACACACTCTACCCGGCCGACTGCGATCTCTTCTCGCAGATCGACCGGCGCATGGGCGAATTCATCGCCGATCATCTCGCTCTCCCGCTGGAAGAAGCGAAAGTGCTGCGCGAGACCTATTACTACGAGCACGGCACGACCCTCGCCGGGCTGGTGCTGCTGCATGGGGTCGCGCCCGACGCCTTCCTCGACTACGTGCATGATATCGATCTCTCGGCGGTCTCGCCCTCGCCTGAACTGAGCGCGGCGCTGCAAGCCTTGCCGGGGCGCAAATTCATCTTCACCAATGGCTCGCGCAAGCATGCGGAAGCCGTGACGGCGCGGCTCGGCGTCGCGGGCCTGTTCGAGGATATTTGCGATATCCACGCGCTCGACTACGTCTACCCCAAGCCGATGCGCGAAGCCTACGAGCGCTTCGTCAAGGCGCATGGCGTCGCGCCGCGCCAAGCCGCGATGTTCGACGATCTGCCGCATAATCTCGAGACCGCGCATCGGATCGGCATGACCACGGTCCTGGTACAAGGCGTGACTGAGCATCCGGAACATCAGGCGATGGCGAGCTGGACCGAGCTTCCGGCGCATATCCATCACCGCACCGACGCGCTCGCCCCCTTCCTTACGGCGATCGCCGCTTCCCGCGCGCAAGCTGCGGAAGCAACCAACGAGCTACCGCTGCAAGCGCAATTCTGCTTCACCTGACGGGGCGTCATGACCCACGACCATCTGAAGACCTTCATCGACAGCGCCTACGAGCATGCCGTCGAGATCACGCCCGAGACCAAAGGCGTGGTGTGCGACGCGGTGGAAGAAGTGCTCGACCTGCTCGATAAGGGCGAGCTGCGGATCGCCGAGAAGCGCGACGGGCAGTGGATCGTGCATCAATGGCTGAAGAAGGCGATCCTGCTTTCCTTCCGCCTCAACGAGCCGCATAAGATCGATGGCGGCCCCGCCGGCGGCGCCTGGTGGGACAAGGTGCCGAGCAAATTCGCCAAGTGGAAAGCCAAGGACTTCAAGGAGGCGGGTTTCCGCGTGGTGCCTGGCGCCATCGTGCGGCATTCCGCCTATATCGCGCCGGGCGTGGTGCTGATGCCGTCTTTCGTCAATCTCGGTGCGCGGGTCGACTCGGGCAGCATGATCGACACTTGGGCCACGGTCGGCTCCTGCGCGCAGATCGGCAAGAACGTGCATCTCTCCGGCGGCGCGGGCATTGGCGGCGTGCTCGAGCCGCTCCAGGCCAACCCAGTGATCATCGAGGACAATTGCTTCGTCGGTGCGCGCGCCGAGGTGGCCGAAGGGGTGATCGTCGGCGAAGGCTCGGTGCTGTCGATGGGCGTCTATATCGGCCAGTCGACCAAGATCATCGATCGCGCCACCGGCTTCGTGCATCAGGGCAAGGTGCCTCCCTATTCGGTGGTCGTGTCCGGAACCATGCCCGGCAAGGCACTCGCCGACGGCACACCAGGCCCCTCGCTTTATTGCGCGGTGATCGTCAAGACGGTCGACGAGCGCACGCGGGCCAAGACCTCGATCAACGAGTTGCTGCGGGATTGAGACCGGCCCAAGCCGAAACCGCGCTCTAATATCCCTTTCGCAAAGCCGCAATTCGGTTTTACAAGAGAGCAGGCTGGCGGGAAGCCCGGCCGCAACGGGAGGGGACCGATGAACCTGGATTTCCACTATCTTTTCACGTCATTCGAAGGGCGCATCAACCGGGCCAAATACTGGGCCGGTACGATCATCCTCGCCCTTGCCAGCATCATCCTCGGCTTCATCATCGGCGCCATCTTCGGGACCTCGAGCTTCGGCAACTTTCTGGTCATTCTGGTCACCCTGGCACTGTTCTACCCAGCCTATGCGGTGGCGGCGAAGCGCTTCCAGGACCGCGACAAGCCTGGCAACACTGCCCTTTACGGTCTGATCCCCGTCTTGATCGCGAGCTTGCTCCAGGCCTTCGGCTTGACGGGCACGCCGCAGGAGCCAAACGCGCTCGGATGGATCTGCAACCTCGTTACCTTGGGCGTGGGCCTATGGTTCCTGATCGACCTCGGCATCCTCAAGGGCACGCCGGGACCCAATCGTTACGGCGGCGATCCCTTGGCGGCAGTGCGCTGAGACCCATCGGCACGGCGACAGACTAGAGAAAGGGCGCAGGCGGGGCTTGCCACTTGCGGCGCCGCTCGCCATGGTGCTCGCCAAATGACCGCACTCGGCGACAAAGCAGTTCAGCTCGCGCAGCGCTTGATCCGCTGCGAAAGCGTGACGCCGTCCGACGCCGGCGCGCTTGATGTCCTGATCCAGGCGCTGAAGCCGGCCCGCTTCACCGTCTGGCGGCTCAACTTCAAGGACGAGGAGACGCCGCCGGTTGACAATCTCTATGCTCGTGTCGGCGACGGCCCGCCCAATCTCTGCTTCGCCGGGCATGTGGACGTCGTACCGCCGGGAGATGCCGCGCAGTGGACCCATCCACCCTTCGCCGCGGAGATTGCCGACGGCAGGCTTTACGGCAGGGGTGCCTCGGACATGAAGGGCGGCATCGCCTGCTTCGTCGCCGCCGCGCTCGATTACGTCAAGTCGCGCGGGCCTGAGCTCGACGGCTCGATCTCGCTCTTGATCACCGGCGACGAGGAAGGGCCTTCGATCAACGGCACGCGCAAGGTGCTCGCCTGGATGAAGGAGCAGGGCGAGCGTCCAGATCATTGCCTGGTCGGCGAGCCCACCAATACCAAGCGCATCGGCGAGGCGATCAAGATCGGGCGGCGCGGCAGCCTGAACGGCCGGCTCAAGGTGAGCGGCACGCAAGGCCATGTCGCTTATCCGCATCTGGCCAACAACCCGGTGAAAGGATTGGTGAAGATCCTCGCCCGGCTCTACGACTCGCCGCTCGATTACGGCAGCGCGCATTTCTCGCCGTCCAATCTCGAAGTGACGTCGATCGATGTGGGCAACCCGACCATCAACATCATCCCCGCTGCCGCCGAGGCGCGTTTCAACATCCGCTTCAACGACCGCCACGAGGCCGGCGCGCTCAAGGACCTGTTGCGCGAGCAGGCGCGGGCCGCGCTCTCAGGCAGCGAGCTCGCCTTCAGCCTCGACTTTGAGCCGCACGCGGAGTCGTTCTTGACCGAGCTGGGGCCGCTCGATGCGCTGATGAGCGAAGCGGTGAGAGAAGTGACCGGGCTAACGCCTTCGCTCTCCACCGACGGCGGCACGTCGGACGCGCGCTTCATCAAGGCCTATTGCCCGGTGATCGAGTTCGGGCTGACAACCGAGACGATCCACAAGGTGGACGAGCAGGCGGCCATCGCCGATATGGAGCAGCTCACCGAGGTCTATCGCCGCTTCATTGCTCTCTATTTCGAGACGTTCGGGGGTACCGATGCCGGGTGATACCCGGCCGATCGGGGTATTCGACTCCGGCATGGGCGGACTGACGGTGTTGCGCGCGCTGATGGCGCGGCTGCCCGCCGAGCACTTTGTCTATCTCGGCGACACGGCGCGGCTTCCCTACGGCACCAAAAGCGCCGAGACGGTCCAGGCTTACGCACTTCAGGCGACGCGCCTCCTGCTCGACGAAGGCGTGAAGATGCTGGTGATCGCCTGCAACACTGCCTCCGCGGTAGCGCTCTACGGACTCGAGGAGGCGTGGCGGCCAACCCCTGTGATCGGCGTGATCGAGCCCGGCGCGCGCGCCGGGGTGGCGGCAACCCGTAATCGCCGCATCGCCGTGATCGCGACCGAAGGCACGGTCAAAGGCGGCGCCTATGTCAAGGCAATCCGGCGGCTGATGAGCGATGCGGACATCCTGCAGCAGCCTTGCCAGGTGTTCGTGGCCCTGGCCGAGGAGGGTTGGACCAACACACCGGCCACGCAGGCCGCCGTCGAGCATTACCTCGGCGCCCTGTTCCGCAATCCTTCCTCCCCCGACACTTTGGTCATGGGCTGTACCCATTTCCCGGTACTCGCTGCCGCGATCAAACAGGTGGTCGGCGGCTCGGTGACAATGGTCGACTCCGCCGAGACGACGGCATCAGCGGTGGAGGAAGTGCTCGACCGCTCCGGCTTGGTGACTGACGCCCCAAGCGGGAGAAGCGAGGTACGGTTTCTCGCCACCGATTCACCGGAGCGTTTCGCGCGGGTTGGCGCGATTTTTCTCGGCCGGGCAATCGACCCGGCTGCCGTCGAGCTCGTCGATCTCCGCACGTTCTAGCTCAAGCCTTGGGCGGAGGCTCGTTATCGGGCAGCGCGGCGGAGTAGTCGGTGGGGTCGGGCTGGTCGAGGTCAGGCGGCGCGGGCGTGTCCGCGGCGACGTTGACCTCTCGCGCCAGGCTCTTAAGCCAAGTCCAGCCGAGCAGCAGCAACACTACTAGGACGTAGACGATTCCTCCCAGAACAATAAGAAGCGCGAGCATAGTCTCATCGCGGAAATGGGTGAGACCGGCGAGTGCGGCTTCGAGTCCATAAGTGCCGGCGACGAGCGAAGCGGCGAGCACCACACCGGCGGCGATCAGCTTCGCCACCGGCTTGCCGATAGCGGCGCCTGAGACGGCGAAGCCCTGGCGGCGAGCGAAGATCGCAAGCAAGCTCAAATTGATCCAGGCGCCGATACTGGTGGCGAGCGCCAGCCCGACCTGCGCCAGTGGATCCATCAGCACGACCTTCAGCGCGATATTGATGGCGGCGGCAAGCAGTGCGGCCTTCACCGGCGTCGCGGTGTCGCCTCTGGCATAGAACGGCGCGGTAAAGCTCCTGAGCAGGACGAAGGGCAGCAGTCCCACCGAATAGGCGGCAAGCGTCGAGCCTGCGGCCGCGGCGTCGGACGCCGTGAAGGCGCCGCGGGCGAATAGCGCGCGCATGATGAGGTCGGGGATGGTCATGGCCGCGGCGGCGCAAGGGATGGTGAGAAGCAGCGCGAGCTGAATGCCGCGCGCCTGCGCCGAGGCCGCCCCCTTCTCATCGCCGGCGGCGAGCCGCCGCGACATCTCCGGCAAGAGCACCGTACCGATGGCGATGCCGACCACGCCGATGGGAAGCTGGTTGATGCGGTCGGCGTAATAGAGCGCCGACAGCGCGCCGGTCGGCAGGAAGGAGGCGATCAACGTGTCGGCGAACAGCGCGAGTTGCACGCCGCCCGCGCCGATGATCGCCGGGCCGAGCGCCCTGAGGAAGCGGCGCGTTGGCTCGTCGAGCCGCGGCATGCGCAGCCTGATGCCGTAGCCGTGCAGCTCCGCGTCGCCGCCGACCACGAACACCATCACCACGCCGGCCAAGAGCACGCCCCAGGCTGCGGCATGGCCCGCATCCTGGAAGAATGGCACGAGCAGAAGCGTACCGATGATCGACAGGTTGAGCAGGATCGGCGCGCCCGCCGCGGCGGCGAAGCGGTTATTGGCATTGAGGATGCCGGCGAACAGGGTCTCCAGCGAGACCAGCGCAAGATAAGGGAAGGTGATGCGGGTGAGTGCCACGGCAAGCTCGAAGCGCTCCGGATCGAGACCGGGGGCGAGAACGCTGACGACCTCCGGCGTGAAGATCATCGCGATGGCGAGCAGCACGAGGTTGATGGCGATCAGCGCTGCGGCGATTTGATCGGCAAACAACTTGGCGGCAGGCAGCCCGGCCTGCTCGAGCGTGCGCGCGTAGGCCGGCACGAAGGCCGCGGCGAAGGCGCCTTCGGCGAAAATGGCGCGGAAATGATTGGGCAGTCTGAAAGCGACGAAAAAGGCGTCGGCCACGGGCCCCGCGCCGAGGATCGCCGCCATGACCACGTCGCGGATGAAACCGGTCAGGCGTGAGACGAGGGTCAGCCCGCCGACGGTGGCAATGCGCCTGATCATGCTCGGTTATGGGTCGTCATGCCCGCTCCCCGCTTGCGGAGAGAGGTAAATGAAATTCAGGGGCTTGACCATGCTTCCTCTGGGCGCAAATTCGGCTTCCATGGACGATGGAATTTTCCGACGTATTTCGGCCACGCAAACCTTGCCCTCCGCGATAGTAATGCGGCGGCGTTGGCGCTAAGCTTGTGGCGAAGGATGCGAATTTTGCACAAAGTTGGGGGCGACCATGAAAACTCCTGCGGCAATCACAGCCTTGCTTATGGGCTGCCTTCTGGCGGCCTGCGAACAACCTCAGAAGTCCGAAGAGCCGGCTGAGAAGCCCGGCGCCGAAGAACCGGCCGCGGAGACGCCCACCGAAGGCGAAGCAGCTCCGGCCGAGGAGCCTGCCGGCGAGGCGGTGATGGAAGAAGAGGAGACCATCGTCGTGCCGCCGACGGTCTCGGAGGACGCTCCAACCGAGCCGCATGAGGGCGAGCCGCCGTCTCCAACTCAGCCGCAGCCGGTCTATCCCGAGGGCGAGCCGGACGACGCCGCTGAGCCGGAAGACGCGATGGAGGCGGACGAATCCAACGGCGAAGTGGTGGTGGAAGAAGAGGTGATGGAGGAAACCATCGTCGTGCCACCGACGGTCTCGGACGATGCTCCAACCGAGCCGCATATGGGCGAGCCGCCATCTCCATCTCAACCGCAGCCGGTCTATCCGGAGGACGCGCCAGCCGCCGCCGCTGAAGATGCGATGGAGGCGGACGAATCTAACGGCGAAGTGGTGGTGGAAGAAGAGGTGATGGAGGAGACCATCGTCGTCCCGCCGACGGGTTCGGAGGACGCAGCATCGGAACCGCATATGGGCGAGCCGCCGTCTCCATCTCAGCCGCAGCCGGTCTATCCGGAGGGCAAGCCGGAAGGCCTATAAGGCGGCTGTTCTCTAATAGTCGACCTTGACCAGGTAGAGGCCGCAAGCCGGCGCGACGGGGCCGCAAGCAGCGCGGTCGCGCGCGTCGAGCGCGGCTTTGAGATCGCGCGCGGCCCACTTGCCCTCGCCGACGAGCTTGAGTGAGCCGACCATCGAGCGCACCTGGTTGTGCAAGAAGGATCGCGCCGACGCCTCGATCCTGATCTCCTCGCCATCGCGGCTCACGGCCAGCCGGTTCAAAGTCTTGACCGGAGATGCCGCCTGGCACTCGGCGGAGCGAAAGGTCGAGAAATCGTGATGGCCGACCAGCAATTGCGCGGCGTCGTGCATGGCCGCGGCGTCGAGCGCATGCACCACGTGCCAGGCGCGATTGCGAAGCAGCGCCAGCGGTCCGCGCCGATTGACGATGCGGTAGAGATAGTGCCGCGCGACGGCCGAGAAGCGCGCGTCGAAATCCTCCGGCGCATAGTCGCACTCGATCACACTGACCGGATCGGGCCTGAGCTGCGCATTGAGCGCGTCGCGCACCTTATGGATCGGCCAGTCCTTGGCGAGATCGAAATGGGCGACCTGGCCGAGCGCATGCACGCCGGCATCGGTGCGCCCTGCCCCGCGCGGGGTAGT
Organism: Methyloceanibacter sp.; assembly: GCA_035456885.1. Classification (GTDB taxonomy): domain Bacteria; phylum Pseudomonadota; class Alphaproteobacteria; order Rhizobiales; family Methyloligellaceae; genus Methyloceanibacter. The sequence continues at coordinate 3,327 of DATICH010000114.1, read as the reverse complement.
CTCCTCGCCGGAGAAGGCCTTGATAGCCTCGGCCAATCTCCCCTGCACCGAAGGGCCGTTCTCCTGGACCTGCCAGCCGACGAAGGGCGTGCCGTCATATTCGAGGTTGAGCCTGTAGCGCGGCATTGCATCAACCCACAAGCGTGCCGGGACGCAGCGGAACGCCACGAACGAAATTCTCCGCAGCCATTGGTCTTTTGCCTGCGCGCTGGACTTCGGTAAGGCGCACCGCGCCCTCCCCGCAGGCGATCGTCAGATGATCGTCGAGCACGGCGCCGGGGGTGCCAGAACTCTCGACGAGCGTGGATCGCAGCGCCTTGATCCGCTCGCATTTGCCGTTGATCTCAAGCTCGAACCAGGCGCCGGGATAGGGCGAAAGACCCCTGATCATGTCATGCACCTGCGCAGCCGGGCGCGTCCAGTCGATGCGCGTCTCGGCGCGCTCGATCTTCGCGGCATAGATGGCGCCCTGCTCGGCCTGCGGGCGGCAGTCGAGCTCGCCCCGCTCGAGCGCATCGAGCGCCTGCGCCATCAGCCGCGCGCCACGCTCCGCCAGCACGTCGTGCAGCTCGCCGGCGGTCTCGTCGCGGCCGATCGGCACGCGAATTTCCAGGCAGACGGGGCCTTCATCCAGGCCGTCGGTGATGCGCATGATTGAGGCGCCGGTCTCGGTGTCGCCCGCCATGATGGCGCGGTTGATGGGGGCGGCACCACGCCAGCGCGGCAGGAGCGAGGCGTGGAGATTGAAGGCGCCGTGCCGCGTGCCGTCGAGGATAGCTCGGGGCAGTATCAGACCATAGGCGACGACGACCGCCGCATCCGCATGAAGCGCGCAAAAGCGCTCCTGCTCCTCCACAGCTTTGAGGCGCTCGGGCGCAAGCACCGGCAGCCCGAGCCGCTCGGCCACGTCATGCACCGGCGATTTGCGCAAGGCCATGCCGCGTCCCGCCGCGCGCGGCGGCTGGGTATAGACGGCAACGATCTCGTGCCCCGCCTCGCCGATGATACGAAGCGTGGGCACCGCGAAGTCAGGCGTGCCCATAAAAACGATGCGCATGGGCGCCCTTGTATCATTTTCGGGTAAAGGAAAGACGTTTCGGCGCCTAGAGGGCCTCGGCGCGCTTCTGCTTCTTGAACTTCTTCACCACCATGTCGCGCTTGAGCCGCGACAGGTAATCGATGAACAACACGCCGTTCAGATGGTCGATCTCGTGCTGCACCAGGGTCGACCAAATGCCTCCGAGCTCCGCCTCCTGCTTCTTCCCCTCCGGATCGATATAGGCGACGCGGGTCTTGGCCGGGCGCTCGATCTCGGCCGTGAATTCAGGAATCGACAGACAGCCCTCCTCATGCGTCCGCACCTCCTCGGAGCGATCGAGAATCTCCGGGTTGAGCATGACCATTGGCGTCTTGGGCTGGTCGTCCTTGGACGGGTCCATGACGATGAGCCGGCGCGAAATACCGATCTGCGGGGCCGCAAGCCCGATGCCCGGCGCGTCGTACATGGTGGCGAGCATGTCGTCGATCAGCCGGCGCAACTCGTCGTCGACGCGCTCGACCGGCGCGGCCAGCTTGCGCAGCACGGGATCCGGAATGGTGAGGATGGGGCGGATTTTCATTGAAGGGCTGAGATAAGGAGGCGGCGGGGCTCGGTCAATATGTTCCTGTTTTGGTCTAGACGGCGTGCGAATCGGTCTATCTTGGCCCGATGCTGATGGAGCCTATTCGGATCGGCAGCGTCACGCTCGACCCGGCCATCGTTTTGCTCGTGCTGGCGGGGCTTGCCGTGCTTGCGCTGCTGGCGCTGGCCACGGCCCTGATCGTGCATATGCGCGGGCGGAAGCGGGAGGCGATGGCGCACGAGCTGCAGCTCACCGAGCTGAAGGTGCGACTGCAGACCTTCGCCGAGATCAGCGTTACGCGGCACGGAGACCTCGCCCGGGCCGTGAACGAGCGGCTCGATCGCATGACGCACAAGGTCGGCTCCGACCTCAACGAGACCTCGCGCAAGACGCATGAATCGATCTCAAAGCTCAACGAGCGGCTGGCGGTGATCGACACCGCGCAGAAGAACCTCACCGAGCTTTCGACCAACATGGTCTCGCTGCAGGAAATCCTCGCCAATAAGCAGGCGCGCGGCGCTTTCGGCCAGATGCGCATGGAGACCATCGTCAAGGATGGGCTGCCCAAAGGCGCCTACACCTTCCAGGCGACGCTCTCGAACGGCAAGCGGCCGGATTGTCTCTTGCATATGCCGAACACCAAGGCCGGCGTGGTGATCGACGCGAAGTTTCCGCTGGAGGGCTTTGAGGCGTTCCGTACCGCGCGGCGCGATGAGGAGAAGAAGGAAGCGGCGCGACGGGTGCGGATCGACGTCGGCAAACATGTCGAGGCCATGGCCGAGCGCTATTTCATCGCCGGCGAGACGCAGGACACGGCAATTCTTTTCGTGCCGTCGGAGGCGATCTATGCCGATCTCTGCGAGCACTTCTCGGACCTCGTGCAGAAGGCGCACCGAGCGCGCATCGTGATCTGCGCGCCCAATATGCTGATGCTCGCGGTCCAGACCATGCAGGCGATCCTCAAGGACGTGCAGATGCGCGAGCAGGCGCATCTCATTCAGCGCGAGGTGACGAAGCTGATGGACGACATGGGCCGCCTGCGTGAACGGGTGCTCGATTTGCAGCGGCATTTCGGCCAGGCCAATGACGACATCGACAAGATCCTCACCTCCTCCGACAAGATCGCCACGCGCGGGCGCAAGATCGAGACCTTGGAGTTCGAGGAACAGCCCGCCACGCCTCCCCAGCAGAACGGCGGGGCCAGCCGCAACACGCCCCTCTCCTCTCCCTTATCAGGCGAGCGAGAACGGGAGATAGCGGAGCAGCGGTCGCGAAATCGCGGCGTTCGCCAGCCGGATCTTCTCGCCGGGGAGTGAGACGACATGCTCGTCGGCGGCACGATGCTCGATTCGATCCTCGTGGGCGGCACGACCAGCCTGCTCAATCTCATCATCCACGCCATTCTGCTCGCCGTCGTATCGCGTACGGTTCGGCGGATCTCGATGAGCGACCGCGCGACTCCAGAGCTTCTGCAATACACACTGGTGATCGTCGCGGTCGGTTCGCTGCTTGTGGCCGGCCATTTCCTCGAAGTCGTGCTGTGGGCCCACACTTACGACTTCGTGGGCGCGGCGCCGGCCGGCACCGACCTGGTTTATTTTGCCTTCGGCAACTACACGACCCTCGGTTATGGCGAAGTGGTGCCGGACCCCGAGTGGCATATGCTCGGCCCGATGACCGCGCTGAACGGCATCATGCTGATCGG
>DATICH010000113.1:0-4357 GCA_035456885.1 Methyloceanibacter sp. | reverse complement strand
AAAGCCCGGTGGATTGCTGGTTACCCAGAACGGCTTGCCCTTCCTTCAGCCTGAAGAGCTCAAGGAGAGCGTCGGTTATTTCCGCGAGCTGTTCGCCGACGCCTCTTGCTACCTCGCCACCACGCCGAGCTATTTCGGAGGCCCGATGTCCTGTGGCTGGGCCACCGACAACGAGAAGCTGAGGCGGCACCGGCGCAAGAAGATCGAGCGGCGCTACGACAAGGCTGGCGGCTTTCCGACGCGCTATTGGACCCCTGAGGTCCATGTCGGTTCCTTCGCGCGGCCGCCCTATGTCAGCGAGCTGGTGAAGAGCGACGCTTAGTCCGAGATACCGAAATCCGCCGACTTGGCACCCCTCTCTGCCGGCTGCTGGCCTTGGGCGGACAGGCCGCGGCGCAATATCTCGCGAACGGCCGCGGCGAGCGGCACGCCATAGTCGACGCCATGGCTCTGCGGACCTATGTGTGCCCCTCGTGCGATACGGTTGAGACCGACCTGATAGCGACGCGACCAATCAAGGCGGCACAGCGCGCGAGCGAGTCGCGCACTGATGACCTTCTCGGCTATTGCGGCTATGACGACGAGAGCACCAGTTTGCTCGGCGCGATGTTCGACTCGGCCTGGGCCAAACTGAAGGCGTCCGGTGGCCCGCTAACCGCTGAGCCACTCGCCGGTGTGACGCGTGAATTGCTTGCCAGATGCATCATCGCGCTTGGCCGGCGCGGCGCGGTCTCCAACGACAAATTGGACGAGAAGGCGCTTCTGTTTCTCGCCTGTCTCACCCGCGACACGACCGCGTCGCGCACGCGTTCCAGGTCAAACTAGAGCCGCGCGAGCTTTGGCAGGTCGCCCACCAAAGGCCGGCAATAATCATGGAACGCGGCGCTCACGTCGTTTTCGCCTGAGATGAACTCCGCCGGCATGTGCCGCGTGCGCCGCGCCACGGCCGAGAGATCGGCGCGGGCGAATTCGCTGCGATAGTCCTCCTGCGCATTCGAGGCGCGGCGGATGATCACCGAGGCAGACGCATCGCCCCGCGCGGCAAGCGCGGCCGCAAAGCGTCCCACGCCGCGCGCCTCGGCCACGTCGATCGGCGAGGGCTCAGGCCAGCACCGCTGGATATAGCCGAACGTGTCGGCGCGCACGCGCGGCGCCTTGCCGCCTTTCGGCGTGAGTCCCTTCTTCACCAGCTCGGCGAGGCCGTCGCCGAGCGCCCCGGAGCCGGAAAGCTGCACATTGCCGTGCGCGTCGACCTCGCCGGGCCCGCGCATCAATTTCGGCCCGATCTCTTCGCCTTTGTCGTCGCGAATGCCTTCGCTCACCGCGATCTGGCAGCGGCCGAGCTTGGCGTAGACCCGTTCCACATCGGCCAGGAAGGCCTCGGTCGAGAACGGCACTTCAGGCAGATAGATCAGATGCGGCGCCGGCCGGTCCTCGGGCACCGCGCCATCGGCGGCGCGGCCGCGCGCGAGCGATGCGGCGGCGGCGAGGAAGCCGGCATTGCGACCCATGATGACATTGATCTTGATGCCGCCGAGGCTCGCATTGTCGAGCGCGTCCCCCATCAGCGCCAGGGTAACGTAGCGCGCGGCCGAGGGGAAACCGGGCGTGTGGTCGTTCTCCAGCAGATCGTTGTCGATCGTCTTCGGCACATGGAAGCAGCGGAGCTCATAGCTGGCGGCCGCGGCCTTCTCGCTGACGATGCGGCAGGTATCCGCCGAGTCGTTGCCGCCGATATAAAAGAAATAGCGGATCTCGTTCCGGCGGCAGCCGTCCAGGATCTTGTCGCAATAGGCCTCGTCCGGCTTGTCGCGGGTCGAGCCGAGCGCGGCGGAGGGCGTGCTTGCGACGCTTTCGAGTTTCGCCTTGTCGATCTGCGTGAGGTCGAGCAGACCTTCGCTGCCCGGCTTGATCAGCCCGCGCACGCCGTGCCGCATGCCGAAGATGGTCTTGACCTTCCCCGAGGCGGCAAGCCCGGCGCGCAAGCCCTCGACCACGCCGGCGAGCGATTGATTAATGACGGCGGTCGGCCCGCCCGACTGGCCGATCGCGGCATTTCCGGAAACAAGATCGGGCAATGTTCAGTCCCTCGGTCGTGGCCGGGCACCATGCCCAACCCGCTCACGCCTGGCAAGCTGGACCCCCACATTTCGACCGACTCTCTCGCTCCAAGCAAGCCGTCCTTACCCTAACGGGTAGGGACAAATCGCCGGCATGACGAGGAAAGCCTTACCCGCAAATCGGGAGTCGATACCAAGCGAGCCAGGCTTGAAAAATGCGGGGACAGGTGTTTGCCTCATTTGTGGTGACAGGGAGGGAACAATGAACGTATCACTCAAAAATCTGCTCATGGGCTTCCTCGCCGCGGCGATCGCCACCATCACCGTGCACGAGCTCATTAATTTCGTGTTGCTGCAGGCGGGTCTATTCCCGCGCGTGCCGTGGTCGATGGCGCCGGCCGCGGTGACCGGCGTTCCACAGGTCCTCAGCGACACGTTCTGGGGAGGGCTTTGGGGTATGCTCTTCGCCCTCATTCAGGGCAGCATCCCCGGCGGCAACCTGACGGTCAAAGGCCTGATCTTCGGCGTCGTCGGACCGGCGCTGATCGGCGTCTTTATTCTCCTGCCGCTCATCACCGGGCGCTTCCCGCTGTTCTTCGGCGGCGATCCGAAGCTCATCGTCTCGGTATTGTTGATCTTGGGGGGCTTTGGCGCGGCGATGGGCTGGCTCTACGGGCTCTTCACCTCGCGCCTGGTCACGGCGTAGGCCCCGAACGAGGGACGCTAGGCCCGCAACAGATGCAGGCTGAACAGCTGGTCCGGGTCGGTCCAGGCCTTGATCGGGTGCCAGCCCGAGGCGCCGGCCAGCGCCTGGAACTCCGTCACCGAATATTTGTGCGAGTTCTCGGTGTGGATGCGCTCGCCCTTGGCGAAGCTGAAGCCGCGTCCGGCCACCCGGACGATCTGCTCGGCGAGGCTCACGAGATACATCTCCATCCGCCCCGCGTCCTCGTTCCACACCGCCTCATGCGCGAAGCGGGACAGATCGAAGCTGCCGCCGAGCTCGCGATTGATCCGCGCGAGCAGATTGAGATTGAACGCGGCGGTGACGCCCTGCGCATCGTCATAGGCGGGCACCAGGATCCGCTCGCTCTTCTTCAGGTCGACGCCGATGAGGAAGATGCTGCCCGGTCCCAACAGTTGCGCGGCATTGACGAGAAAGCTCCGCGCCTCCGCCCGCGTCAGATTGCCGATGGTCGAGCCCGAGAAATAGCCGAGCGTCGCCTTGCCGCGCGCGATCGCGGGCAACGCCGAGGTGGTGGTGAAGTCGGCAATGAGCGGCACAATGGTCAGATCCCGATGGCGCGCCGAAAGCCACTCGGCGGCCTCCTTCAGGCTCTCGGCGGCGATGTCGATCGGGACATAAGCGTGCAGCTCCTGGAGCGCACCGAGCAACAGGCTCGTCTTGCGGCTTGAGCCTGAGCCGAATTCGACCAGAACGCGGCCGGTGCCGGCAAGGCTTGCGATCTCCGCGCCATGCGCTTCGAGCAGCGCCGTCTCCACCCGGGCCGGATAATATTCGTCGAGCTTGGTGATCTGCTCGAACAGCTCCGAGCCGCGCGCGTCGTACAGGAAGCGGCAGGGGATGGAGCGTGGACGCCGGGCAAAACCGTTGAGGATGGCCTCGGCGAAATCGTCAGGCGCCAAAACCTCGCGCGAAAGGCCGGCAGCCTCCCGATCTCTCCGCCTATAAACGGGGCTATCGCTCGACATTACGCGTCCGCCGCCAGCCGCAGGCCGGTGAACTGCCAGCGCTGATGCGGATAAAAGAAATTGCGATAGGTCCGCCGCACATGGCCCTCCGGCGTGGCGCAGGACCCGCCCCTGAGCACGAACTGATTGCACATGAACTTGCCGTTATATTCGCCGACGGCGCCGGGAGCCGCTTTGAAGCCGGGATAAGGCAGATAGGCGCTTGCCGTCCACTCCCACACATCGCCAAACATTTGCCTCAGGCCATGGCCGGCCCCGGCTGCGAGCGGGCGCAGATGGCTGTCGCCAAGCATGCGGCCGGCGACCGGGAGGGTCGCTGCGGCGACTTCCCACTCGAATTCGGTTGGGAGGCGGTATCCTGCCCAGCGTGCGAAGGCGTCAGCCTCGTAGAAGCTGACGTGGCAGACTGGCGCGGCAGGCTCGACGGGACGGAAACCGAGCAGGCTCATCTGCATGTAGCCGCCGTCGGCCTCCTCCCAATAGAGCGGCGCCGACCAACCTTCGGCTTTGACAGCAGCCCAGCCATCGGCAAGCCAGAGCGTCGGCGTTGCGTAACCGCCGTCCTGGATGAAGGCGATCCACTC
>DATICH010000112.1:0-10600 GCA_035456885.1 Methyloceanibacter sp. | reverse complement strand
GCGGGGGTCATCGTCGAAGGCGGGGGTTTCGGCCTGCTCGGCAATATGCTGCTCGGCATCGTCGGCGCCTTCATCGCCGCCTTGCTGTTCCCGAGGCTCGGCCTTGGCTTGACGCTCGGCGGCGGAATAGTCGGCGCCATCGTCGCCTCCATGCTCGGCGCGGTGGTGCTGCTGCTGATCGTGAATTTGATCCAGCGCCTCGTCTAGAGCGCCCATAGCAGGAGTAGGACGTCGCGGCGCGCCTAAGCCGGGCGCTGACGGGATTGATGCGCCCGCGGCGCCTCCGGCATTACTCCCGGGCAAGCATCGCCAAGGTACCGCGCGACGCCCCGAGATTTCGGTTGCGGGACAGCAAATTACGCTTCGCTTATGGCGATCGGTTGTGAGCAAGGATTAGCGGCGAGCCGACGCGCCCATTTCCTTGTCCGCAAGGGTTGGCCCACCACGCCCTGGATGCTATAAGGCCCCGACTACCGATAATCGCAAAAAATTGTGAGGCGACCGCCAAAGCGGCTCGTCCGCAGAAAGGGAGGGACCGATCTCGGACGCAACGAGACCTTTGTTCGCACCGGAAATCGCGCAGAACTGTTACGGCGAGAATCCGATCGCCGTACGGGAAACCGACAAATATGTTTCGGAATATGTGCGCGGCTTCGTCAGCAAGTGGGACGAACTGATCAATTGGAAGCAGCGGGCCAAAAGCGAGGGCCGCTTCTTCATCGATGTGCTCAAGGCACGCGGCAAGAGAAGTGTGCTCGATGTCGCCACCGGAACCGGGTTCCATTCGGTTCAACTGCTCAAAGCCGGATTCGACGTATTTTCCGTCGACGGGTCGGCGGAAATGCTGGCCAAGGCCTTCCAGAACGGCTGTCAGCACGGCGTTGTTCTGAAGACTGTTCATGCCGATTGGCGATGGCTCAATCGCGGCGTCAACGGGAAGTTCGACGCCATCATCTGTCTCGGCAACAGCTTCACGCATCTGTTCGACGAGAACGACCGGCGCCGCGCGCTCGCCGAGTTCTATGCCGCACTAAAGCATGACGGCATCCTGATCCTCGACCAGCGCAATTACGACCGCATTCTGGACGGCGGCTTCGCCAGCAAGCACAAATATTACTATTGCGGCGACAAGGTCGTGGCCGAGCCGGTCCATGTCGATGACGGGCTCGCCCGCTTCGAATACGTCTTTCCCGACGGCTCGCGGCACAACCTCAATATGTTTCCCCTGCGCAAGAACTACACACGCCGATTGTTGCGAGAGGCAGGATTCCAGCAGATCCACAGCTACGGCGACTTCCAGGAGGAGGGCGAGGAAACCGATCCGGACTTCTTCATTCACTTGGCGGAGAAGAGTTATGGCAAGTGACCAAGTGGAGGTCATCGCACTCGCGCGCGACTACTACGACAGCGCCGAGGCCGATGACTTCTATCGGACCATTTGGGGTGGGGAGGATATCCATATCGGTCTCTACGACCGCGGTACCGATATTCGCCAGGCGAGTCGCCGTACGGTCGAGCGGATGGCGGCCAAGGCCGGCGACCTTGAAGGCAAACAGGTGCTCGACCTTGGCTCAGGCTATGGCGGCGCAGCCCGGCTCCTGGCTCAGGAACATGGCGCAAGCGTCACCTGTCTGAACCTCTCCAGTGTGGAAAACGATCGCAATCGTACATTGACGCTCGACGCGGGACTTGCCGACAAGGTCGCCGTCATCGACGGTTCCTTCGATGCAGTCCCATTCGATGACGCGAGCTTCGACATGGCCTGGAGCCAGGATGCCATTCTGCACGCGCCGGACCGCCGCGCCGTACTGGACGAGGTCGCCCGAGTGCTGAAGCCTGCCGGAGAATTCATCTTCACCGATCCGATGCAAGCCGACGCGATCGATGACGGCGAAGCGCTCAAGCCGATCTATGACCGCATCCACCTTCCCGACCTCGCCTCGTTCGACTTTTATCGCGAAGAGCTGACCGAACGCGGCTTCGAGGAGGTCTCGGTCGAAGACCTGACCACCCATATGTGCGTGCACTATGCGCGCATCGCCGAGGAGCTCAACGCACGCCGCCACGAGCTCGGTTCGAGCGAGGCGTTTGTCGATCGCATGTTGACGGGACTGAGACACTGGGTCGTGGGTGCGCATGACGGGCTGCTTGCGTGGGGCATCCTGCATTTTCGGAAGGCGGCATAGTGGAGGCAAGCCGCGAAAGCGGGACCACGTCAACCGACTACGTGAGGGGCGTTCCGGCCGCCAGCAAGGCCGTCGTTGCGGTTTTTGTGCTGCTGACAATCGGCTGGCCCACCGTGGCCGAGGAAAGCTTCACGGCAGTCCGCGACGCCATCTCGGACTCGGCGGGCCTGTTCTACGGCTTCGTGGCGACGTTCGCGTTGCTGCTTTGCTTGGTATTGCCGCTAGGCCCATGGGGTTCGGTGCGGCTTGGAGCCGAGCACGAACGGCCCGAGTTCAGCCATCTCTCCTGGACGGCCATGCTGTTCGCCGCCGGCATGGGCATCGGCCTGGTATTTTGGTCGATCGCGGAGCCCGTCACACATTACGCCGACAATCCACTAATCGCTTATTGGGGTGACAATCCTTCCGACATCGTGCGGGCCCGCGTAGCGATGGAGATCACCTTCTTTCACTGGGGTCTTACACCTTGGGCGCTTTACGCGCTGGCCGGGCTCATCTTCGCCTATTTCTCATTTCGTAAGGCCGAACCGCTCACGGTTCGCTCGGCCATGCGCCCCTTGATCGGAAGCGCCGTGGAGCGTTGGCCCGGCAAGGTCACCGACATCGTCGCCATCGTGGCCACAGTGTTCGGCCTGGCGACATCGCTCGGTTTCGGCGCGGCGCAGATCAACGCCGGCCTGGACCGCTTGTTCGGCTGGCATGTTTCGACCGAGCACAAGCTGCTTTTGGTCGCGGCCATCTCCGGCGCCGCGGTGCTCTCCGTCAGTGCGGGGCTCAAGCGCGGCATTCGCCTTTTGTCGCTCGCCAATGTCTGGCTTGCCGCGCTGGTGCTTGGCGTAGTTCTGGTGTCGGCGCCGCTTGAGCCGGTCTTACGAAATCTGTCGACGCGGATGGCCGATTATGCCGTCAACCTGCCATGGCTAACCTTCGAAACGGCGCGAGACGACACGAGCTGGGCAGCCACCTGGACTACGTTTTATTGGGGTTGGTGGATCAGCTGGACGCCGTTTGTCGGTCTGTTCATCGCCCGCATCTCCAGGGGCCGAACGATCCGTGAGTTCGTTCTGGGAGCACTGCTGGTTCCCACCGGCGTTACGTTCGTCTGGCTTTCGATCATGGGCGGCGCCGCGATCTCGGCCGCGCGCGCCGATCCCGGCATCATCGAGATCGCCCAGAACACGCCCGCCCTATCGCTCTATGCTATGATCGATTTTCTCCAGTCGGGTCCCTTCGCAACGGCGATCGCGGCGGCCGCGACGCTGCTGGTGGCTGTCTTCTTCGTGACCAGCGCGGATAGCGGTGCGCTGGTCATTACCACCATGCAGTCCGGCGGGCATGACGAGCCGCCGATCCTGGAACGCGTGCAGTGGGGTGTAGGATTGGGGGCCGTTGCCGCCGCATTGCTGGTGGCGGGAGGTCTCGGAGCTCTGCAAGCGATTGCCGTCGCCGCAGCGCTCCCCTTTGCGGCCGTGCTGGTGGCGCTAGCCGTGGGATTCCTCTTGGCGGTTCATGCCGACGCGCTGGAGGCGAACAAGCGGCGCAAACAAAGGCGCGACGCCAGTACGGCCTAGCGGGCCGCAGACGCCGCTTCAAGCGTTCCGCCCGCGCCTACTCCCCTCCGGGAGCGTCGCACTTTGCAGTGCGGATATCTAGCAATAGGTGTAATATTTCCCTTGTTGCAGACTATAGTTGCAATCGTTCAATCGGGAGGAGGCGTCATGTCCAGCGTTGCGGTGCAAAAGCCCAGCACTACGGAAAAGGCACTCAAATTCGTCGAGAAGGCAAAGCTTCCGCCGGCACCGAAAAAGCCAAAGGGCAAGCAAGCCAAAGCGGGGGCACCGGCCGAGTTCGATTTCGACAAGCACAAGAACGAGGCGTTGGTCGTCGGGTCCGACATCATCTCGTTCGTGAAGGGGGTTACCGAGCAGCGGCGTGAGGACATCGTCAACTCGGCGTTGCTCGCTCAGCTCATCGCCAACGCGGCCGTCCCCGACAAAACGCATGTGTTCGCCTGGTACGATGAATATTTCGACGCTTTGACGCAGATCGGCTGGGTCGTGCAGGATAGGCAATTCGTCAAGCACGTCGCGCATGGCTCGAGTTTCGAGGTGCACAAAGCGATCATCAAGCTTGCCACGACCTTGCTCGGATCTGGCGCGACCGCCCTGGTCGTGGTCAAGGAAACGCTCGATGCGCTGCAATCGATGGACGAGAACAGTCCGTGGATCACGGTGTTCAGCCAGCAAAGCCAGGCGGCCAAGACGGCCAGGTTCCAGGTCACGCTCGCCGAACAGGCGCCCGACGGGCAGTTCCTGGTAACGCTGCTGGCGTTCGGCCTGTCAGCTGCAAAACAAGTAACTCAGGTTCTGTTCTTCAAGTTCGGCACGAGCGACGTTCAGTTGAAGCACTCTTCGGGCAAGGTAACCATCAACGATGAGGTGCTGAATCGCATTCGCAGCAAAGTGAAGGAACGGCTCGCCGAGTATGCGGACGCCTTCATCAAGAAGCTTCCGGATCTCGGCTGACGTCTGGGCCACGCCGGCGCGCGGCGGCCAATCGGGGCCTAGCGCGTCGGCATCGGCTTCTCGCCGCGATAGTCGTAGAAGCCCCGCTTCGACTTTCGCCCGAGCCATCCCGCCTCGACATATTTCACCAAAAGCGGACAGGGCCGGTATTTGGTGTCGGCCAGCCCTTCATAAAGCACCTGCATGATAGACAGGCAGGTGTCGAGCCCGATGAAATCGGCAAGCTGGAGCGGGCCCATCGGATGATGCGCGCCGAGCCGCATGGCGGTGTCGATGGCATCAACCGAGCCCACGCCCTCGTAAAGCGTATAGACCGCCTCATTGATCATCGGCAGCAGGATGCGGTTGACCATGAAGGCGGGGAAGTCCTCCGAGACCGCGACGGTCTTGCCGAGGGTCTCGACGAATTCCTTGGTGCGGCCGAAAGTGACGTCCTCGGTGGCGATGCCGCGGATCATCTCGACCAGTTCCATCACCGGCGCGGGATTCATAAAATGCAGCCCGATGAAGCGCTCGGGCCGATCGGTGGCGGCCGCAAGCCGCGTAATCGAGATGGAGGAGGTGTTGGTGGCGACGATCGCCTCTGGCGTGAGATACGGGCAGAGCGCCACGAAGATCTTGCGCTTGACCGTCTCGTCCTCGGTGGCCGCCTCGATCACGAGATCGGCATCGGCGAAGCCATCCAGCTTCTCCGCGTAGGAAATGCGTGAGAGCGCGTTGTTGTGGTCCTCCTCGGAGATCTTACCGGAGGCAACTTGGCGGGCGAGGTTCTTGTCGATGACACCGAGCGCGGCGTCGACCCTCTCCTTGGCGATATCATGCAGCGCCACGTCGTAGCCCGACAGCGCGACGACATGAGCGATGCCGCTGCCCATCTGGCCTGCGCCGATGATGCCGATCTTGCGGATAGGAGCCATGTCATAATCTCCCTGCACGGCTGGATCGGGGCGGAGCCCGCTGCCCTGAACTATATCGTCCATGGTCATTCCTCCCTTACCCGATACGCTAATAGCCCGCCTTCTTCAGCTCCGCGTCGAGCTCGGGCAGGACGGTGAACAAGTCGCCGACCACGCCATAGTCGGCGACTTGGAAAATCGGCGCGTCGGCATCCTTGTTGATGGCGACGATGACTTTGGAATCCTTCATGCCGGCCAGATGCTGGATGGCGCCGGAAATGCCGACGGCGATATACAGCTCCGGCGCCACCACCTTCCCCGTCTGGCCGACCTGATGATCGTTCGGCATATAGCCGGCATCGACCGCGGCGCGACTTGCGCCGACGGCGGCGCCGAGGCGATCGGCAAGCGGTTCGAGCAGCTTCTTGAAATTGTCACCGGACTGCATGCCGCGGCCGCCGGAAATGATGATGCGGGCGGAGGTGAGCTCGGGCCGCTCGCTCGCACTGATCTCCGAGCCCTCGAAACTCGACAGCCCGGCCGGCGCGGGCGGCGCGACATTCTCTATCGAGGCCGAGCCGCCCTCGCCCGTGGCGGCGAACGCGGTGGTGCGGACCGTGCCGACCACGATCTTGTCGGAGGTTTCGACCGTCTCCAGCGCATTGCCGGCATAGACCGGCCGCACGAAGGTCGTCGGCGATTTCACCTCGACGATATCGGAGATCTGCGCCACGTCGAGCAGGGCGGCGACCCGCGGCAGCACGTTCTTGCCCATGGTCGTGGCCGGTGCGAGCAGCACGGCATAATCCTGCATCAGCGGCTGCACCACCGCCGCCGTCTCTTCGGCGAGACGCTGCGAGAGATGCGGCGCCTCGGCGAGCAGCACTTTGCGCACGCCCTCGAGCTTGGCGGCTTCGTCCGCCACGTCCTTGCAGCCATCGCCAGCAACCAGAATATCGACCTCGCTGCCGAAGGCACGCGCGGCGGTGAGCGCCTTGGCCGTGGCGGGCGCAAGCGCCTTGTTGTCGTGCTCGGCCAGGAGGAGGACCGCCATCTAGAGCACTCCCGCCTCGTTCTTTAATTTCTCCACCAGCACGGCGACGCTATCCACCTTGATGCCCGCCTCGCGGGTCGTGGGCTCGGTGACCGAGATCACTTTCAGCCGGGGCGCGATGTCGACGCCCAGCGCTTCGGGCGTGGTCTCGTCGATCGGCTTCTTCTTCGCCTTCATGATGTTGGGCAACGAGGCGTAGCGTGGCTCGTTGAGTCTAAGATCGGTGGTCACCACGGCGGGCTTGGCGAGCATCACGGTCTCGAGACCGCCATCCACCTCACGCACGACTTTGATCTTGGCGCCGTTCAGTTCCACCTTGGAGGCGAAGGTGCCCTGCGGCCAGCCAAGCAAGCCGGCGAGCATCTGACCAGTCTGATTGCAATCGTCGTCGATCGCCTGTTTGCCCATGATGATGAGATCTGGTTTCTCGTTCTCGACCACGCGCTTCAGCAGCTTGGCAACGGCGAGCGGCTCGACGCTCTGCTCGGTCTTAACCAAAATGGCGCGGTCGGCGCCCATGGCGAGTGCGGTACGTAGTGTGTCTTGCGATTTGGCGTTGCCGATCGAGACGGCGACGACCTCGCTCGCTTCACCGCGCTCCTTGATGCGAACTGCCTCCTCGACGGCGATCTCGTCGAAGGGATTCATCGACATCTTGACATTGGCGAGGTCGACCCCGCTGCCGTCAGACTTGACGCGGACCTTGACGTTGAAATCGACCACCCGTTTCACGGGAACGAGAATTTTCATGCGGCCACGGTTCCCCGCAGGCTTATGACCGGCCCCCAGCCAGCCATCTCGCAGTTGCGAAATGGCGGCGACCGTACTGCCGGACCTGGCTCAAGTCAATGGTTTCAGCCCATTTGGGGAGGGTTTTTAGGCGCCGCCGCGGGTCCGGTCGAACAAGACTACACCGCGCCGCCGCATAAACAGGATCAGGGTGGCGCCGGCCAGTAGGCCGCCAATATGCGCCCACCAGGCCACGCTTTCCTCGCCCTCGAACAGCAGATTGCCGAACTGCGCGGCGATCCAGATGCCGAGCGCCCAAGCGGCCGTGATCCTGATGGGAATGCGCCACAGCGCCAGCACCCAAACCTTAACCTTCGGATGCAGGATCAGATAGGCGGCGATGACGCCGGCCACCGCGCCGGAAGCGCCGATCAGCGGCAGCTCGGAATTGGGATTCATCCAGGCATGCAGCACGGCGGCGAAGATGCCGCACATCAGAAAGAACATGACGAAGCGCGCATGCCCCATCGCGTCCTCGATATTGTCGCCGAATACCCAGAGGAACAGCATGTTGCCAAGCAGGTGGATCCAGCTTCCGTGGATAAACATGTAGGTGACCAGGGTGAAGCGCTCCGGCATGAAGGCGCCGGTGGCGAACATCGTGCCCTGATCGGCACCGTCCGCCATCAGCTTTGCCGGGATGACGGCAAAAGCCGCCATGTTTTCCTCGTCGAGCGGAATGAACCAGCCCGTCTCGAAGATCGCGTAGAGCGCGACGTTGAGCGCGATCAGCGCCACCGTCACATATTGAAAGTGGATGCGTTTCAGCGGGTTGGTGTCATGGAGGGGTATGAACACGGATAGATCCGTTTCCCGCGTCAGCGGTTTTGGCCGGGCACCCAGAGCATGTCGGCATTTCCCTTGTCGTTGGCAAAGCGCGCCGCGACGAACAGGAAATCGGACAGCCGGTTGATGTAGTGGAGCGCAGGCGCACCGACCCTTTCATCCTTTCTGGCGGCAAGCGCGACCATCAGGCGCTCGGCCCGGCGCGAAATGGTGCGGGCAAGGTGCAGGAAGCTCGATGCGGGCGAGCCGCCGGGCAGCACGAAGGAGCGCAGCGGCTGCAGCTCCTGGTTCATCATGTCGATCTCGTGTTCCAGCCGCTTGACCTGGGCGTCGGTCACTTGTAGGCGCTCGCGCCCGTCCCTGGCGTCGTCCGGGTGGCAGAGGTCGGCGCCGAGATCGAACAAATCGTTCTGGATGCGCGCAAGCATGGCATCGAGCGAAGGCGGTCCGTCTCTTGTGTAGATGCGGGCAATGCCTATGGCGGCGTTAGTCTCGTCCAAGGTGCCGTAAGCTTCGACGCGGAGATCGTATTTCGCCACCCGCCGGCCGGAGCCGAGCGCGGTCGTACCGTCGTCGCCGGTACGCGTATAAATCTTGGATAGGACTACCATCACCACCCGCCTGGGGAAATCAGGGTTCCGCGGGTCACCGACCTTGTTTGCAGCTTAACGTATCTTGGCGCTTGGGGCGGTCAAGCCTTCGTTACGGTGGCAACCGAGTCTATGGGCCTTTGCCGGCCAACCAGATTGCGGCCATGACGAGGCAAAGCGCGATGAATTGCAGGATCACGCGCCAGCGCATCAGCAGCTGGCTGGTATTGGCGCTTCCGCCGCGCATCATGTTCCACAGCCCGAGCAGGAGCACGGTACCGACAGCGGCAAGGGCGATGGGGATGGCATATTTGGTGAGAAAAGGCAGCATCGGGGGTACCTTTCGCGTCCGCGTTCGGGCGGAACTGCACTCTAGTTGCGCGCGGCGATGGCGTCGAGTAAGCGGGTCGGCAGCACGCGGCGCAGCAATGCCGCGACATGGGTCGGGACTGTAACGTAATAGCGGGACTTTGGGTTGCGGCTTTCAAGCGCGCGGGCGAGCTTGAGCGCGACCGCTTCGGGCCCGAGCTTGAAAGTCTGGTCGCCTCCTTCTTCGAGCCGGGCCAGACGGGTACGGTAGATCTCCGCATGGTGCGAGCCTTCGAGGTCGATATTGCGGCGATAGGCTTCGAGCGCGTGTTCGAGGAAGCGCGAGGCGATCGGCCCCGGCTCGATCAGCACGACCCTGATCGCGGTTCCGGCGAGTTCGAGCCTCAGCGCGTCAGCAAGCGCCTCAACGGCGAATTTCGTGGCGCAATAGGCGCCGCGGTAAGGCGCCGAGACCAGCCCGAGCACCGAGGAGCAGAACACGATGCGCCCCGAGCCCTGCCGCCGCATCACCGGAATGACGCGCTGCGTGAGATCGTGCCAGCCGAAGAACCCAGCCTCGAACTGGGCGCGCAGCACCTCGGGCCGCAAATCCTCGACCGCGCCAGGCTGCCCGTAGGCGCCGTTGTTGAACAGCGCATCGAGCCGGCCCCCGGTTGCCGCGAGCACCCCCGTAACCGCCGCCTCGATCGACGGCGGCTCGGTATAGTCGAGATAGAGGCTCTCGAACCCCTCCCCTTTCAGCCGCGCGATATCCTCGTCCTTGCGCGCCGTGGCGAACACCCGCCAGCCGCGCGACTTCATTTCGCGCGCCGAAGCAAGCCCGATGCCTGACGAGCACCCGGTGATGAGGACCGTCCGCTCGCCCATCAGCTATTGAGGAACCAGATCGCGAAATTGAGGCTGGTGGCGTAGGCGACCCACAGCAGATAAGGCACCAGCAGAAGCGATGCCGCCCGGCTGAAGCGATCGAAATAGACGATGGTAATCAGGATGGCGACCAGCAGCACGAGGATGATGACAAGTCCGAGGCCCGGGCTCTGTATCCAGAAGAAGGCATAGGACCACACCACACCGATCGCGAGCTGATTGAAGAACCAGCTGAAAGCGAGCCGGCGATCCTCCTCTTTGCCGGGCGCGCGCCAAACGAGCCAGGCCGAGGACGCCATCATGACATAGAGAATCGCCCAGACGATGGGAAAGACCTGGTTTGGCGGCGTGAAGCCCGGCTTGTTGAGGGTCGCATACCAATCGAGATTGGGCCTGGTCAGCACACCGCCCAGCACCCAGGCGGCGATGCAAGCCAGCACGGCAAGCACCAGGATTGTGGTGGACTGAAACGGGCTTGGCTTCGCTTCTGTCGCCATCGCCATCCCTTCCGGACACCGTCCAAGGGGATTGGACGGCGTCCCCACTAGTAGCAGAGCGGCTAGGCAAACAGAAGCGT
>DATICH010000111.1:0-7056 GCA_035456885.1 Methyloceanibacter sp. | reverse complement strand
TCGGGCGGCGGCTCGTCTATGGCGGCCATATCATCTCGATCGCGCGCGCTTTGAGCTTCAACGGTCTCGCCAATGCCTTCCACATTTTGGGGCTGAACGGAGCGCGTCACGTG
This sequence comes from Methyloceanibacter sp., assembly GCA_035456885.1. Lineage (GTDB taxonomy): Bacteria > Pseudomonadota > Alphaproteobacteria > Rhizobiales > Methyloligellaceae > Methyloceanibacter. The sequence continues at coordinate 6,943 of DATICH010000111.1, read as the reverse complement.
GCCCCCTCCTTCGCCGGCGACACCTTATACGCCTGGAGCGAGGTGCTGGATAAGGCCGAGCTGCCCGGACGCACCGACATGGGCGCGCTGCGCTTGCGCACCTTCGCGGTCAAGGACCGCGCTTGCAGCGACTTCCCGGGGTTGAAGCCCGACGGCAGCCATGAAGAAGGCGTGGTCCTCGACATGGATTATTGGGTGGCGCTCCCCCGCTAATTTCGCGGGAACCAAGCTGCTCATGAGGCGTTTGGTTATTGGCATCGGCGCAGCTCCCCCGACAAGACGACCCCCCGTCCCATTGCTGCGTCGAACCCAATGAGTTGAAGAATCCGAAGCCCGGCCGCTCCCCCCGCGCGCCGGGCTTCCAGTTACAAGATAATCCAACTCGTCGGAACGGCGGCGCGGCAGGGGCGTTTCAGACAGAGAGCACATCCGACCTTGGGTTGGGGAAATAGAAATGTTGAGCAGCAAAACCTATCGCGATTCCGGCAAGTGGAAGCTGCCGCGCGCGACCTGGACGCTTCCCGCGATCACCGGTCTCCTCGTGCTGTTGGCGCTGGCGGCGGCTCTCGCATAGTCTAGGCGCCGTGGCGACGTGAACCGCATCAGGAGTGACCGCATGCGACCTCAAACGTTTACGCTGGCAGCTGTCTTGGCCGGCGCCATCCTTTTCGCCTCCCCCGCTCTCGCCGCGGATAAAGCCAGCGCGGTGCTCAAGGACGCGGAAGGTAACGAGGTGGGCAAGGCGACGCTCACCGCGACCCCCAGCGGCGTCCTAATCAGTCTCGACCTCACCGCCATCCCGGCCGGCGAGCATGCCTTCCATATCCACGCGGTCGGCAAATGCGAGCCGCCGGACTTCAAATCGGCCGGCGGCCACTTCAATCCCGAGGAGGACAAGCACGGTCTCATGAACCCCGCCGGACCGCATGCCGGCGACATGCCGAACCTCCATGTGCCGGACAGCGACACGCTCGCGATCGAGGTGTTCAACCCCATGGTGCATCTCGGCAAGGGGCTGCTCGACGACGACGGCTCCGCGCTCGTCATCCATTCCGGCGCCGACGACTACAAGACCGACCCGGCCGGGAATGCCGGCGACCGCATCGCCTGCGGCGTGATCGCGCCTTAACCACTCAAGGGGGGTCCCAGAACCTCCCATACGGCGCCCCGCTGCGGCAGTGGGTCGATTGCCCCAGCCCCGCCTCATGCGTTATGACAAGGTTCGTCTGGGCAATAACCGCACGAAAAACCCATGAGCCACGCCAAAACGGGGGCCGAGCGTCCGCTCTCCCCGCACTTGCAGATTTACCGGCCGATGCTCACCATGATGATGTCGATCGCCCATCGCATCTCGGGCGTCGGCAATGCCATCGGTTTTCTGCTGCTCGTCTGGTGGCTGGTGGCGATCAGCATCGGCCCCGAGGCCTATGCGCAAGTTTCTGAGTTCTTCGGCAGCATAATCGGCCGCATGCTGCTGTTTCTGTTCAGCTGGTCGCTGATCCACCATATGCTTGGCGGCATTCGCCATCTGATCTGGGACACCGGCCACGGCCTGGACAAGGGGAGCATCGAGATGTTCGCCTGGGCGACGATCATCGGCTCGACCGTGCTGACCGTGCTGGTCTGGGTGGCCGGCTATTGGCTGAAGGGGGCGTTTTAGCCATGACCACGGCGCTCAAGCGGGTTCGTGGGCTGGGTTCGGCCCGGAGCGGCACCGAGACCTTCTGGCGCCAGCGCGTGACCGCGGTCGCCAATATCCCGCTCGTCATCTTCCTCATTCTCTCCGTGGTCGCCAATATCGGCGCCGACTACGTCTCGGTCAGGGCCTATCTCGCCCAGCCCGTGGTGGCGATCCTGATGCTCGCGCTGGTGATCAACGCCGCGATCCATATGCGCATCGGGCTGAAGGAGATCATCGAGGATTATGTGCATGGCGGCGGCAAGGTCGTCGCCATCCTGCTCGCCACTTTCTTCGCCGCCGGCGTGGGGCTCGCCTCGGCCGTCGCTCTCCTGAAGATCAGTCTCGGATCGTAGTTGATGCCGCAAGACGCAACACCCAAGGACGCTCCGCCGCGCAACGCGGTTCAGGTGAACGGCCGCGCCTATCCGATCGTCGACCACGCCTATGATGTGATCGTGGTCGGCGCCGGGGGCTCCGGCTTGCGCGCCGTGGTCGGCTGTAGCGAGGCTGGCCTGCGCACCGCCTGCATCACCAAGGTGTTCCCCACCCGCTCGCACACCGTCGCCGCGCAGGGCGGCATCGCCGCGGCGCTCGGCAATATGGGCCCCGACGATTGGCGCTGGCACATGTACGACACGGTGAAGGGCAGCGATTGGCTCGGCGACCAGGACGCCATCGAATATCTCTGCCGCAACGCGCCCGAGGCCGTCTACGAGCTTGAACATTGGGGCGTGCCCTTTTCCCGCACCGAGGACGGCAAGATCCTCCAGCGCGCCTTCGGCGGCATGACCACCGAGTTCGGCAAGGGTCAGGCCAAGCGCACCTGCGCCGCCGCCGACCGTACCGGCCACGCCATGCTGCACACCATGTACGGTCAGGCGCTGCGCCATTCGGCCGATTTCTTCATCGAATATTTCGCCATCGACCTGATCATGGACGACGAGGGCCGCTGCCGCGGCGTGATCGCGTTGTCGATGCAGGACGGCAGCTTGCACCGGTTCCGCGCGCATCAGACCATCCTCGCCACCGGCGGCTATGGCCGCGCCTATTTCTCCTGCACCTCCGCGCATATCTGCACCGGCGACGGCAACGCCATGGTGCTGCGCGCCGGGCTGCCGCTTCAGGACATGGAATTCGTGCAATTCCACCCGACCGGCGTCTACGGCGCCGGCGTCTTGATCACCGAGGGCGCGCGCGGCGAAGGCGGCTTCCTGCGCAATGCCGAAGGCGAGAAATTCATGGAGCGCTATGCCCCCTCGGCCAAGGACCTCGCCTCGCGCGACGTCGTCTCCCGCGCCATCACCATCGAGATCAGGGAGGGCCGCGGCCACGGTTCCGAGAAGGACTATATGCATCTGCATCTCGACCATCTCGAGCCGGCGCTGATCGAGGAGCGGCTGCCGGGCATCACCGAGCTTGCCCGCATCTTCGCCGGCGTCGACGTACGGAAAAGCCCGATCCCGATCATCCCGACCTGCCACTACAATATGGGTGGCATCCCCACCAATATGCACGGCGAGGCGATCAACCCGCGCGACGGCGATCCCGACGCGACCGTGCCGGGCCTGATGGCGCTCGGCGAGGCCTCCTGCGTCTCGGTGCACGGCGCGAACCGGCTCGGCTCCAACTCGCTGATCGACCTCGTGGTGTTCGGCCGCGCGGCGGCGCATCGCTGCGCCGAGCTGATCCAGAAGGACGGCGCCATTCCCGATCTGCCCAAGGGCGCGGGCGAGCAGGCGATCGAACGGCTCGACCGTTTCCGTCATGCCGACGGCGGCACGCCGACCGCCGAGCTCAGACTGCGCATGCAGAAGACCATGCAGCGCGACTGCTCCGTGTTCCGCACCAAGCCGGTGCTCGAAGAGGGCGTCAAGGCGATCAAGATCGTGTGGGACGACGCCGCCGACATCAGGGTGTCGGACCGTTCGCTGATCTGGAACACCGACCTGATTGAGACGCTCGAATTCGACAATCTGATTTCCCAGGCCGCGGTCACCGTGCAGGGCGCGCTCGCCCGCGAGGAGTCGAGGGGGGCGCATGCCCGCGAGGACTTCCCCAAGCGCGACGACACCAACTGGATGAAGCACACTTTGTCTTGGGCCGATTACGGCACGCACACGGTGAAGCTCGACTTCCGCCCGGTGCATTCCTTCACGCTCTCCAACGAGATCGCCTATATCAAGCCCAAGGAGCGGGTCTATTAGAGAAGACGCCTCTGCTCGGCCCTTCGCCCGCGCGGGCCAGGGAGGAGAAATCGAATGATCCGCGCAATTCTATCGGCGTTGCTCCTTGCTCTGGGGCCGGGTGCGGCCGTCGCTTCGCCCGCAGATCTGGCGACCATCGAACGCGAATGCGGCAAGCGGCTGAACCTGCCCCCAGACGGCTGCGCTTGCATCGGCGCCAAGGCGGCCAAGCTCAAGGACGGTCAGCAGGCGTTCATTGCCGCCGCGCTCGCCAAAGACAAAGCGACGCAGCAGAGCATCATGCAGAATCTGACGGTTGCGGAACTGACCGAAGCCGGCATGTTCATGACTCAGGCGCCGTCGCAATGCGCCAAGGGCGAATAGCCTGACGGAAAGAGCAGCTGGCCATGGTCCAATTCACCCTTCCCAAGAACTCCAAGGTCAAGCAAGGCAAGGCGTGGAATCCGCCGCCCCAAGGCGCGCCGAAGGCTCGCTGGCGCGAGTACCGCATCTACCGCTTCGACCCGGAGACCGGCGAGAACCCGCGCCTCGACACCTATTGGGTGGACATGGAGGAGTGCGGGCCGATGGTTCTCGACGCGCTCATCTGGATCAAGAACAAGATCGACCCGACCCTGACCTTCCGCCGCTCCTGCCGCGAAGGCGTGTGCGGCTCCTGCTCGATGAACATCGCCGGCACCAACACGCTCGCCTGCACCATGCATGCGGAGGACGCGCAAGGCACGATCGCCATCTATCCGCTGCCGCATATGCCGGTGATCAAGGATCTGGTGCCGGACATGACGCGGTTTTTCGCCCAGCATCGCGCCATCGAGCCCTGGCTCAAGACCGACAGTCCGACGCCGCAGACCGAATGGCGGCAGAGCCAGGAGGAGCGCGCCAAGCTCGACGGGCTCTATGAATGCATCCTCTGCGCCTGCTGCTCGACCGCCTGCCCGTCTTATTGGTGGAACAGCGAGCGCTATCTCGGACCGGCCGTCCTGCTCCAGGCCGACCGCTGGGTGGAGGATTCACGCGACGAGCGCACCGGCGAACGGCTCGACGATCTGGAGGACCCGTTCCGGCTCTATCGCTGCCACACCATCCTCAATTGCACCAAGGCCTGCCCCAAGGGGCTGAACCCGGCCGCGGCGATCGCATCGCTCAAGCGCAAGATGGTCGAGCGCGCCGAATGATCGACCATATCGGCATGCCGGTGAGCGACATCGCCAGCGCTACCGAGTTCTATCGCCGGGCGCTCGCCCCGCTCGGCTACGGCATCGTCATGGAAGTTTCTGCCGCCGAGACCGGCCATGGCGCTGCCGTGGGTTTCGGCCCTCCGGGTGAGGCCGAGGACTTCCAAAGCGGCAAGCCGTCATTCTGGATCGGCGAAGGCGAGCCCTTGGCCGGGCATATCCATGTCGCCTTTCTCGCCACCTCGCGCGCCGCGGTCGACGCCTTCTATCGCGCCGCGCTTGCGGCCGGCGGCAAGGATAACGGCGCGCCGGGTCTCAGGCCACATTATCACGCCAATTATTACGGCGCCTTCGTGCTCGATCTCGACGGCAACAATATCGAGGCGGTCTGCCACGCTCCGACGCTCAAGTAGCCCGCCGATAGCGCATCAACAAACAACCAAGGATTCTCTTTATCGCGCGGGATGGCAATTCGGCAGCGAGAAGTCGCAGGTCGGCACCTCTTCCTTCCGCATCTTCTCCCGCTTCTTCGGGTCCTTCTCGCTCTGCCAGGCATAGGGGCTCCTGGCGTCCTTATGCGCGAAGGTCACGCGCACCAGCCGGCCCTGCTCGAACACCAGGCTCGCGGTGCAGTCCCAGCCCTTGCCTTTCTTCTTGCCCTTGTCGATCAGCGCGCTGAGGCCATCCTTCTGCTTTTTCTTTTCGCCGGGCGCCGCGGGCACGGGGCCCGCGCCGGAATAGCGATAGGTCAGCATTTCGCTGTCGGCGCCCCGCTTGAGCCTGCCGTGCGGCTCGCCGGCGCAGGCGATGATCTCCTCCTTGCTCATGCCGAGATAGGGCTTGGCGGGATCCGCGGCGCGAGCCGAACTGAGGCCGAGGGCGAAACCCGCGCCAAGGGCGATGAGCGCCGCGGCGGGCCCGAACCGGAAGCGGCGTGGCCGGGCTGGTCCGGGCCATCCGCGTCTTGAATTTGCGTCACGATGCATAGCGATAAGCGGATCGCCCCGAAATCCGGCACCATCATGGCAGTCCACTCTTTTGGAGGGATACAACTCTGCACACGCGCGACGAAAATTTTTGCGCTCCACTTATCCCCGCGCTCCGAGGCGGCCTTAGACTCGTGCCACCTCGTCCTTCTGAGGGCGTTCTCATGAGGCGTCATGATGGCGGGGCGGAGTGCGGCGCCTGCGGGCTTGGTTCGCAGCCATGCACTCGGGCCGCATCGGGGCTCCCCCGGGGCCATTACGAGGGGAAGAAATGCAATAGACCGGACGCGGGAACGCGTCGTGGCAACGCGTTGGCGTGTCCTGACACAGGCTGGCGACCGAGCGAGATGAGCCGTATAAGGGTGCGCCGATGACCTCAGCACCGCAAAAGCACCCCGCGCCGAAGATCGGCTTCGTCAGCCTTGGCTGCCCCAAGGCGCTGGTCGATTCCGAGCGCATCATCACCAAGCTCAGGGCCGAGGGCTATGAGCTGTCGCCGAGCTATGCCGGCGCCGACGCGGTGGTGGTCAACACCTGCGGCTTTCTCAACAGCGCCAAGGAGGAATCGCTTGCGGCGATCGGCGAGGCGCTCGCCGAGAACGGCAAGGTGATCGTCACCGGCTGTCTGGGCGCCAGGAGCGAAGCCGGCAGGAATGTCGTTGCCCAGGCGCATCCGGCCGTGCTCGCCGTGACCGGACCGCACGCGACCGATGAAGTGATGGCGCACGTGCATGCGCACCTGCCGAAGCCGCACGATCCCTTCAGCGACCTGGTGCCGCCGGCGGGCATCAAGCTCACCCCCAGGCACTACGCCTACCTGAAGATCGCCGAAGGCTGCAATCACCGCTGCAGCTTCTGCATCATCCCGGCGATGCGCGGCGACCTCGTGTCGCGGCC
>DATICH010000110.1:0-3686 GCA_035456885.1 Methyloceanibacter sp. | reverse complement strand
GAGGTTTCGTTATGGGAAAAATTCCGATCACCGTCGGCGGCGCGGAGAAGCTGCGCGCCGAGCTGCAAGAGCTGAAGTCGGTGCAGCGCCCCGCGATCGTCACCGCGATCGCCGAGGCGCGCTCGCACGGCGACCTCTCGGAAAACGCCGAGTATCACGCCGCCAAGGAGCAGCAGGGCATCACCGAGGCACGTGTGGCCGACCTCGAGGACAAGCTGTCGCGCGCCGATATCATCGACGTGTCAAAGCTCAAAGGCGACCAGGTGATGTTCGGCGCGACGGTCACTCTGCTCGACGAGGACACCGAGGAGAAGGTGAAATACCGCATCGTCGGCGAGATCGAGGCCGAAGTTAAGAGCGGCAAGATTTCGATCACCTCGCCCCTCGCCCGCGCGCTGCTCGGCAAGCGCAAGAAGGACATCGTCGAGGTGTCGACGCCCGGCGGCGGCAAGTCCTACCAGGTGGTCAAGGTCGAGTACAAATAGGCTCTGATCAATTCGGGCTCGGGAGACCGACCCGCTCGGCGACCTGGCCGGCGCATTCCCATGGCCGCTCGCCAAGACTGCGATTGCCGGCCGGATAATTGTGCGCCTCCTCATAGGCCTTGGACGCCGCCGCGAACAGATTGGCCAGCTCGCCGTCCATCTTGGCCTTGGCCAGCGTTTCGTTGATGGCGCCAAGCAGTTCGATCTCGCCTCTGCGCACGGCGATGGCGTAGTTCTGCGCCACCTCGACCTCTCCGGATCGCGGCATGTCCTCGGGTCCGAACTCCTTGTAAAGCAGCTGGTCTTTGCCGTCAGGCAGGCGCGTGTCGAGCTGGGCCGATTGGGCGAAGGAGGTATCGGTCAGGGCGAAATCGATTCGCCCGGCCCGAAGAGCGTTCCTGAGGCTTTCGGTATTGGCGAAAGCCTCGAGCTTGAATAGCCCGCCTTCGCTGAGGCGCTGCGCCAAGGCCCGGCACATGCGTGTTGATGAGCTTGTCGAGCCTCAGGGCGTGGTCGGCTTCGGCCCGGACCCATTTGGATTTGGCCGATTCCGGCATCCAGATGATGATCGCCGCCTTGCACAGGTTGAGATGCTTGTCGATGGCCTCATAGAAATCGTCGCCGGCCCGCATGTTTTGCGTGTCCCACCAGGTGGAGAAGCCGGCGGCCTCTAAGTCACGCGCCAGTTTCTTCGTCTCCTCGGCGGAAGACTTGCGGTCATAGCTGATGAAAATGTCCGGCCTTTTCGCCCCGCGACCCACGACCAGGACCTCGCGCTCCGTCCCCCCACGCATTTAATCTGAAAATGGCTGGGCGCGAAATGCTCAACACCGTCGCTCCCGGCTAATCTACCTTGGCAGGCAAATCGCGAAGCGCCGCCGCGGCGCCTTTGAGCGTGGCGAAGTCGGCGGTGATGACATAAACGGGGACCGGGGCCAGATAGGCGCTCATGCGCCCTTTATGTTCGAAACTTCTGCGAAACTCCCCGGCAGACAGCTTGGAGAGGATTCTCGGCGCGATACCGCCGCCGAGATAGACGCCGCCGCGCGCCCCCATCAGCAGCGCCGCGTCGCCCGCGAAGCCCCCAAGCCAGGCGACGAACAATTCGAGCGTTTCGGCGGCGACCTCGTCCTCGCCGTTCAAGCCGAGCGTCAGCACCTCGCTTGGCTCGAGCGCCGCGGGCTTCAACCCGTGCGAGGCGGACACGGCTTGGTACAGCTCGGCGAGGCCCGGTCCCGACAGAACGCGTTCGGCGGAGAGATGGTCGCGGCCCTTGCGGATGCGCTCGAGCAGGGCGAGTTGTTCCGCATCTTTCGCGCCAAGCGACATGTGTCCGCCCTCTCCCGGCAGCGCGACCCAGCGCTCGCCCGACCAGGCAAGTCCGGCGACGCCCAGCCCGGTGCCCGGTCCGAGCGCAAGCTTGTTCGCATGCTCGATCGGCGTGTCGCCGCCGATCTGATGCAACTCGCCGCTGGCAAGATGGGGAAGCGACAGCGCCAGCGCCTCGAAATCGTTGAGCACACGGATATGTCTCAACCCAACCTTGCCGCGAATCTCATCTTCGGCGAAGGACCATGTCGAGTTGGTGAAGTTGATCTGACCGCCGGTTACCGGCGCGGCCACGGCGATCGCCGCCCGTTCGGGCGGTTTCGACAAAGCGCCGACATACTCACTCAATGCCGCCTCGAGATTTGGATGCTGGGCGCAACGCACCTGGCGGATCTCGGTAAGCTGCAAGCTGACGGGATCGGCAAGCGCGAAGCGCGCATTGGTCCCGCCGATATCGGCCACCAGGGCCTGGGCGGGGTACTGGCGCGCTTGGTTCATGGCTCGCTTCGGGTAGATGTGAGCTTGGTTGGTAACGCATTTTGTGATCGGCCGCGACCCTTGCGGCGGCCGCCAGGCCCTTTTAGGCTGGCGAGCGGCTTGTCGCCGCCGAGGGGATTTGGGCTCGCCGCCGAGACTCGGCGCGCCTATGTCCGTCGCGGTCGCCGCCATCAGCCAAAGAGGGATTCATGTCGTTTATCTCAGCCATTGTTCGTCGCGCGGAGACACCTGCCCTGGCCGCGTTGAGTCTCGCGCTCGCGGTTTTCGCGACATTGGCGCTGGCCCATGAGGGCGCGACCGGCGTGGTTAAGGAGCGCATGGATCTGATGGATCGTCAGAAGGACGACATGAAGATCATTGGCGACATGGCCAAGGGCAAAACGCCGTTCGATGCTGCCAAGGCGGCGGAGGCCGCGCGCGACATCAGCGTCACCGCCAAGAAGATCCCCGAATTGTTTCCCGAGGGCAGCCTGCATGGAGACACCGAAGCGCTGCCCGCGATCTGGAAGGACTGGGACCGCTTCACCGGCAACGCCGAAGACCTCGACCGCGTGGCGAGCGAGCTTGCCACGGCGCTCGATGCGGACAGCGCCGATTGGACCGGCGCCTTCAAGCAAGTGGTCGAGGCCTGCAAGGCTTGTCACCAGGATTTCCGCAAGAAGAAGAAGAACTAGAGAGGCCTGATGCGGTCCGCCGCCCCCTCACTGCTCGCAATCGCAGCGCTCGTGGCATTTCTCTGCCCGGCTCTGGCCGGTGCCGGCGCGGCTAAGGCCGAGTTGGACGCGATTGCCATCGAAAAGGCTTGGACGCGCGCAACGCCCCAGGGTGCCAAGGTCGCTGCCGGCTATCTCACGATCCGGAACGAAGGCGGCGAGCCAGACCGTCTCGTCGGCGCGCGCGCCGATTTCGCCGGCAAGACCGAGCTCCATCTGATGAACATGGTGGACGGGATAGTGCGGATGCGCCCCGTGAACGACGGTCTGCCGATCCCGGGAAACAGCGCGGTAACACTCCAGCCGAATGGCTATCACCTGATGTTCATGGAGCTCACGCAGCCGTTCGCCGAGGGAGAGACCGTCTCCGGCACGCTAAGCTTCGAGCGCGCAGGCGAGGTGGCGGTCAGCTTCCAGGTGATGGGGCTCGGCGCGCCGGGTCCCGACGCGGAGACCGGTCAGCATCAGCATCATTAGAGGCGCGAGCGGAGCTCAGGGCGACGCCGAATAGTCAATTTAATCAATAACTTGCATCTATGGCATGATTGCGACGCCCCAGGGGAGGCGCCCGACCGGGACCGACTTCTCCGCCTTCAGACTGTCGACGTCGATCACCGTCACATCGTTGGTAAGCCCGTTGGCGACGTAATATTTCTTGCCG
>DATICH010000109.1:0-2417 GCA_035456885.1 Methyloceanibacter sp. | reverse complement strand
TCGGCCTCGACCAAACCTTCGTCGTCACGTTCGATGGTGGGCTTGCCTCGCTCAGTGCCGAGGATTTCGCCACCGAGGTCGTGACGAAGGGATTGGGTGCGAGCCACGTCGTGGTGGGTCACGACTTTGCCTTCGGCAAGGCTCGCAGCGGTACGACCGATCAGCTTGCCGCGCTTGGCCGGAAACTCGGCTTCGGGGTCGACGTGGTTGAGCCGGTCGGTGCGGGCGGCTCGACCTTCGCCTCGAGCCGCATCCGCGAGCATCTCCGCCGCGGCGAGGTGCGTGAGGCGGCCGAACAGCTCGGCTATTGGTGGCGCGTGCGTGGCAAGGTCGGCGAAGGCGCCGGCCGCGGCAAGGGCCTCGGCTTTCCCACCGTCAATCTGCCCCTCACGCCCGGGCAGGAGATCGGCCATGGCATCTATGCCATGCGCGTCGATCATGTCGGCCAGCGCTACCATGCCGCCGGCTATGTCGGCGCGCGCCCGACCTTCGGCGCCGGCGAGGCCATACTGGAGGCCTATCTGCTCGACTTTGCAGGGGACCTCTATGGCGAGGAGGTCGAGGCGGAGTTCATCGCTTTCTTACGGCCCGACCAGGCCTTCGCCAGCGCCGCCGGCCTAGCCGACAAGATGCATGAGGACTGCGACCGCGCGCGCGACGTTCTCATGAAGATCGATGCCGACGATCCGATGCGACGCTTCCCGCTTGCCCGCGCGCTCGAAGCTTCGCCGGCTACTTGATCTCAAAAGGCAGATCGGTGCTCGCCGATTTGCCGCTATTGGTGTCGTGAATCGTGAGACCGAGAATATACGATCCCTCGGGCGCGCCGGTGACGTCGAGCTTGATGTGGCTCATATAGTCGACCGGCGGCTCGCGCGCGGCGAGCTCGAACTCGCCGAACCCCTTCTGACCGGCGAGCACCTGTCCGTCAGGCGAGCGTATTTCGAAATCGACCACGAGCTTGGAGGCGAATTGCTCGCCGTCCTTCTTCCACGCGACGCCAATTGGCTCGGTATAGACGATGATCGGCTCGTCCGTGCTGAAGATGCTGTCGGCGCGTGGCTGGTACGCCGCGAAGCCTTCGGGCACGTCCTTGACGAACAGGATGCGGCGAAAACCGAGCGGTGCCTTGTTAAGGGCATCGACTACCGCGGCACGAGCGACATTAATCGCCTCGACGGCCTGAAGGATTTCGGCCTGGCTCGCCTCGGCCTCGCGTTCTTTCTGTTCCGGCGCTTCATCCTGCGATGCGGCGAACACGGCGCTCACGCCGCAAAGCCAAAGCGCCCAGATGCAAGATGCCAGACGAATCATGCCGCCCCTCCCGCTTGAGCGTTGCTCCCAGCCCCGAGCTTAGCAGGGCACAACGCCGATGGCAGCGGCGAACCGCGGCGAGGAAGTCCTTTCATGTAGCGGGCGCGGTTGCTAGAACGCCGCCGGGACTGCGGCAAATCACCAGAAGCAAGGATCATGGCGAGAACCACCAAGCGCGGCAAATCATCCGCCCGGACCGTGCGGAGCAAGAGCGCTACGCGCGGCAGGAAGGGCGCGGCGAAGGTAAAGTCCGGGCGGAAACAAGCGGCTTCCCGCAAAGCCAAACCGGCGAAGCGGCCAAAGACGGCAGCCTCCAAGCCTAAAGCCACGAAACGAATGCCCGCCAAGGCCAAGGCGTCCAAGGCGAAGCGCGCGCGCCCGAAGCCCCAGCCGAAACCCCGGGCCAAGGCGAAGGCTGCGAGGACGCGCAGCCGGACAGTGACGAAAAGGACCAAGACGCGCGCGCCGAACAAGAGGCCAAAAGCGACTCAACCTCAGTCCCTCGTCGCCCGCCTCGAAGCCCAGGCCCTTGAGGTGCAGACCGGCCGCGACTGGAGCGAAACGCTGTTCCTGCCCAGGACCGACTTCCCCATGAAAGCGGGTCTGCCCGAGCGCGAGCCCGAGCTGCTCAACCGTTGGGAGCGGCTTGGCCTCTACGAGCTTCTGCGCGCTAGCGCCAAAGGCCGAGAACAATTCGTGCTGCATGACGGGCCCCCTTACGCCAACGCCAACATCCACATGGGCACCGGCCTCAACAAGATCCTGAAAGACGTGGTCGTTCGCTCCCAGCAAATGATGGGCAAGGACGCCAATTACGTGCCGGGCTGGGACTGTCACGGCCTTCCGATCGAGTGGAAGGTCGAGGAGGAGAACTACCGCGCCAAAGGCAAGACCAAGCCGGACCTCTCGGACTCGGAGGCAATGCTCGCCTTTCGTGCCGAGTGCCGCGCTTATGCCCAGCATTGGCTGAATGTGCAGCGCGAGGAATTCAAGCGGCTGGGCGGGGTCGGCGATTGGTCGCATCCCTATACCACCATGAGCTTCGACGCCGAGGCGACCATCGCCCAAGAGCTGATGAAGTTCGCCATGAACGGGCTGCTCTA
>DATICH010000108.1:0-2742 GCA_035456885.1 Methyloceanibacter sp. | reverse complement strand
ACATTGCCGTGGCGAAACCCGCAGGCGATCGCTCGCCCCGGCGCAGACCCTCGCCCCGAACAGAGCGAAGGCGTGTGGAGTAAGGACCCCTGAGGCTGGTCCGTTATCCGGCCGGCGGGGTCCGGGCTTGCATCGAAACCCGAAGGGACTCGGGCCCATCTGTCCGCCGGCACCTCAGGCGCCGCGTCCCTCGCCCCAAGACAACAGACGGCCTGCAGCTCGCGTCCTCACGGACGAAGGATGCGGTGGAGTTTACTCGCGCCCGGAAGGGCGGGCATAGATTCCGCCGAGAAAATTTTCATCAGGATCGTCGCACTCGACGGGGATACCGGCCATTTGCGGCGCCTCGCCGCGGCGCTCCGCGCCAAATATCCGGATTTGACGGTAAGCCTCGTCGACAACCGGCTACCGTCAGGACGCCTTAGCCTGTAGGCTATGCCGATAAGACCACTGGCTGCGGCCGCACGCGAACAGGACTCGTCAGTCCCGCGGCACAACAAAGCGAGGGAGGGTAAGCCATGCGCATTCAGACCATGTTCCGCACCGTCATCTTCGCGCTGATCGTGCTCATCGGCGCCGGTCTCGACCAGGCGCGGGCCGACAGCGGCAACATCGTGCTCACGGTCTACAAGGGCGGCTGGATCATCGGCGGCTCCGGCGGCCACGGCACGCTCACCTTCCGCGGCCGCACCTATCCGCTGTCGGTCGGCGGCATCGACTACGGTCTCGTGTTCGGCGGATCGAAGACCGTGCTGCGCGGCCGGGTGAAGAATATCAGCCACGCCTCCGACGTGGCCGGCGTCTATGGCGCGGCGGGCGCAGGGCTCGCGGTCGGCGGCGGCGCGCGGGCGATCGTGCTCGCCAATCAGAAGGGCGCGGTGCTGGAACTGTCCGGCCATCAGGTCGGGCTGATGGCCAACGCCGATCTCAGCGGCCTGGCGATTGCGCTGAAATAGGGTCAGGCGCTTTGATTGTAACGCCGGGAATCGGGGCAACAGTCAGATGATTTGTTCGGCCTCATCCCCAACGGCAGCCGAGGGACTGCGGTTTTTCGTCGATGCGAAGAAATTGGCGGGTAGGTAATTGTGGGTCGAGCACCCCACGGGCAGGACCTTGAGACAGAGCCTCGGCGCCGGCGCATTGGCAGCCATAACGGTGGCGGCCATTTCGTTTGCGGTGGGAGCATCGCCGCTGATGGAGAGCAGCTCCCCTTCTGAACCTATTTCTGCTCGAATCTCACCCGTCCGTCAGGCGCTTATTTACGCCAAGGAAGGAAGTCGAAAGCTCGTCGACGGGCGCTGGAATCTCGGCCAGAGCGAAGCCAAGCTCGGTATCACGCTTTCGGCTGACGAGAAGAACCAACTGATGGCGTGCACGGGGCAAATCTTGTGTGCGACGCCTGACATCCACAACGAGGACGAAGACAGAATTGGAATCAAGTTCACCGCGACCGCGGTGAGCGTGCTCAGACCGGACCTGCTGGTGACGGCGAAGCACGTCTTCTTCAAAGGCAAAAGAGCCGTAGTGCCGTTTGGAAGCTGTAGCTTCCGCAGCTTTTCACGCAGAAACGTCGCCGTTCCCATTCTTGTCGAGAAGGACCAACGGAAGGGATACGTCTTTAACAACGAGGATTTTATCGTCGTTCGCCTCAAGCGCGAACTAGAGGGCTGCAGCTCGTTTGCGCTAAATCGTTATGATGCATCTCTGCGCGAGGGGGAGCAGATCCTTTCGGTTACCGGTCGGCAGCGTCGTACCTTGAATAGAATTTCGGGCCGAGAACTGGTGGTCGCGAAGGGAAAGATAAGAAGGATCCTCGACGGAGTCCTCGGCGGACCGCCGTTCTACTACGCCGACATTGACTTCGACGTGGGAGGTTCGGGGGGCGCGGTTTTCGCTCTCGTGGACGGACGCCCGGTCTCAGACGACGAAGGCCGCCTCGTCCTGAGGGGAATATCGGTGGCCAACGGACCGCACGCGAAGAGCGGGCGGCCCTACAGCGACGCGCAAAACTACACGATCGTCATTGGCCTCCAGGCGGAGTTTAGGGAACTGGTCAAGGGCAAAGCCAATAAGCCGGCTGCCATGGAACCGGCGCCCTGTGGCCAAGGCGGAGCGGCCAAGATCAATGTGATTTCAGACTCAGTTGCGTCGGCTCAGTCGGAAACGCTTGCGGCTTTGCTTCAGCAACACGGCTGCAGCCGCGAAGCGACGCCCGACCGCAAAGCGAACGCCAAGTGCACTGAACTCGCAAAGGGATTGAAACAAGCCGCATCGCAGCGAGGCAAACAAGAACGCGCAACACAAGCACGAGAATTCAGGCTAAAGAACGATACAAGCTGCCGGATCTGCTTCACCTATGACCGCTGCAACGATTACGGATGCTGGGATCAAGCGGTGAGCTTAAGTGGCAAATCCGTGCTTTTCGCCGGAGTGAGAGAGCGGGCGCCCGTGATCGAGAACCCGCAATTCTGCCAGTCGGGACAGGTATTGGCCGAGGCGGCGCCCTCACTCCCGCCAAGAAGGCCCGCGCTGGCAATCGATGCGGACTCGCCGCCGCTTCCGCCAAGAAGGCCTGAACAGGCACCCACGGCTGCGGCCGACTTTCGTAAACCGGCTGTCGATCCCGAGGCCGTGTTCTTGGCCGCCAAGGAAAAGGCAAAGCGCGAGGGAGTCTACACGCTCACCAGCGAGGACATTCGCGGCTTGAGCCTGGAGCAAATCAGGGAGCTGCGCGGCTACTAA
>DATICH010000107.1:0-14663 GCA_035456885.1 Methyloceanibacter sp. | reverse complement strand
ACGCGCATGCCGAACCGGTAGAACAGCCGCATCACCGAGCGGGGCAGCGGAATGCGGCTGGTGACGTCGACGAACCAATCGGTCGGCTTGCCGAACACCATCTTGGGGAAGAAATAATAGGTGCGGCGCATCGAATGCACGACGCGCCCGTTCTCGATCGCGGCATCCGACAGAATGTCGACCGCGGAATTGCCGGCACCGACCACCAGCACGCGCTTGCCCTTGACCTGCTCCTTCGACTTGACGTCGTGGGAATGCAGCGCCTCGCCGTCGAAATGCCCGGGATAGGTCGGCAGATGCGGCGACCAGTGGTGGCCGTTGGCGACGATCAGGCCTTGGTAGAGCCGCGGCGCGCTCTCGCCCTCGATCTGGATGCTCCAGCCTTGCGGCGTGTGCTCGGCATGCGTTACTTGCTTGTTGAAGCTGATCAGCGGATAGAGCCCGAACTCTTTCGCATAAGCCTGCAAATAGCTTTGCGCCTGCGCCCGGCTGGCATAGGGCGCCCAATCGTCGGGAAAATGGAAATCTGGATAGCGCGAGAGCTTCTTCGACGAGTTAAGCCAGGTCGAGCCGTAGACGACATGCGGGCTCTCCGGATTCCAGATACCGCCGACGTCGGACAGCGCCTCGAAGCAATCGAATTGAATGCCTTGCTCGGCGAAAGCCTTGGCGACGGCAAGCCCGCAAGCCCCCGCCCCGATGATGCAAAAACGCCGCACGTCCCGTAACCTCTTGTGCTTCGTAACCTGAAGCGGGCTTTTGGCCGCGCTTCGCGGAGACCTAAGCACCCCCCCAATACCGGTTCAACCCCACTCGCAGGCTTTCGTTGACCATTTGATCCGCGTCAAATCGCCGGCCGCGCCAGCCCGATCTCATGACCCTGTCCGCGACGCTTCAAGCCTGGATTCGTTGCCCGTTTCCGTTATGGTCTGACGCCCGGACGGGCGCCCCCGGGGGGAGTTCATGGAAATCAAGCAGGACGTCACGATCAAGACTTGGGACGGGACCTGGACCTATCGCCCCAAGGTGATAGCGACGCCGGAGTGCGCCGAGGACCTGGTCGAGATCCTGACCGACGAGGTGCGTTTCCCCTCGCCCGTGCGCCCCGCCGGCTCCATGCACTCTACCGCACGCATGAATGGCGACGATGGCGGAACCATGGTCGACATGAAGGGGATGAACCGCATCCTGCATTTCACCGACGACACGGTGACGGTGGAGGCGGGCGTCACCTTCCAAACGCTGGCCAACGCGCTGAAGGAGCGCGGGCTACAGCCCTACATCACCACCGAGATCGGCAATGTCACCTTGGGGGCCATGGCCACCGCCGCCACCAAGGACTCGTCCTTCCCCGGCGGCTTCGGCCAAGTCAGCTCCTACGTGACCGGCATGCGTCTCGTCACCCCCGACGGCAAGCTCAGAGAGATCAATGAGCGCGACAACCCCGAGGAGATGCAGATCATCCGCTCGAGCTACGGGCTGTTCGGCATCGTCTATGAGGTGACGCTCAGGGTGAGGCCGACCACCGCGCTCTCGGTGCGCCATTATTCGCTGAGCCTGGACAATTTCCGCAAATATTTCCCGATCTACAAGGCGCGCGGCTTTGCCGTGATGTACTACATCTTCCCTTACGTGAAGCGGGTGGTCGTCGAGCTGCGCAAGGACAATCCGGAAGCGCAGCCGACCTCGCGCTACACCTGGGTCTACCGCAATCGCTTCTGGCGCAAATATGGCCCGGCCATGACCCAGTGGATTCAACACAGCACCAAGAACCACGCCTTGCGCACCCTGGCCGACAAGCTGCACTTCTTTTTGTTGCGCCAGGCCCTCGTATTCTGGGTACGCAGCGACCGCACCTGGCCGCACGCGCAGATCATCAACTATCCGCGCGACCCCGGCGCCAACAAATATCTGTTCAGCATGTGGGCGTTCCGCGAGGCGGGCTTCTTCGACATCCTCGAGGACTATTGCAATTTCTGCCTGCTCTACGAGCAGAAGACCGGCTATCGCTGCGATCTGCCGAGCGTCGGCTATGCCATCACCCGCGACGTCGAGGCGCTGCTGTCCTATAGCTGGGAGGGCGCCACCTTGAGCATCGACCCAGCGTCGACCGGCGGCCCGGACTGGGAGCAATTTCTGCGCCATTACAACGAGTTCTGTAGCGCGCGGCGCGGCGTGCCGCTGTTCAACCAGACGCCGTTCCTGACCCGCGAGCAGGTGCGCAAGGCGTTCGGCGTGCGGCTTCAGCAATTCGCCGCGCGCCGCCAGGCGGCCGACCCCAGGAACCGCATGCTGGATACTTACTTCCGCGAGTTGCTGGGATAGTTGGCTAACGCCATCTCAAAACTGACCCTCCGGTCATGCCCGGGCGAAGTCCCGGGCATCCACGAATTTCCCTCCCAGCCTCAAGACGTGGCTGGCCGGGACAAGCCCGGCCATGACGATGAAGGGGTAGTTGGGCCGCGCGCTAGCCTTGCATCGTCTTGGTGAACCAGCGGATCAGCGGGAAGGAAATCGCGCGCGGCAGCGATCGCACGGTCTTGAGAAAGATCGAGACCTGGGGCGGGAAGGCGATCTCATAAGGCTTGCGCGGCAGCTTCTCTAGAATCTTGCGCGCGCAACGCTCCTTGCTCATCACGAACAGCTTCTTGTTCGGGTCGTAGGATGCATTGAGCGGCGTGTCGACGAAGCCAGGATTGATCAGGGTGAGCGCGACGCCGGTGCCGTCGAGCTCGAGCTTGAGACTCTCGGCGAGATTGATCACCGCCGCCTTGCTTGCGCCGTAGGAGCCGTTCTCCGGCCAGCCGGCATAGCCGAACAGCGAGCCCATGATGGCGATCTGGCCGGATTTCCGCGCCAGCATCGAGGGCAGCACCGCCGCGACGGTGTTGATCACGCCGTCGACGTTGAGCGCCATCGATTTGTGGAAGCCGTCGAGGTCGATATTGCGGATGTCGAACGGCGCGTACATGCCGGCGCCGAGCAGTGCAAGATCGATCGGGCCGAGCTCTTTCTCGACCTTGGCCGCCGTTGCCTTCAATTCATCTGGCTTCAACACATCGGCGGGAAAAGCGTTGATCCGATCGCCCGAAGCGGCAAGCGCGGTGAGTCGTTCGCTCGGCCGTGCCGTCGCCGCCACCGCGACCCCTGCGCCCGCCAGTCGCCGCGCGATCTCGCCGCAG
This sequence comes from Methyloceanibacter sp., assembly GCA_035456885.1. GTDB lineage: Bacteria > Pseudomonadota > Alphaproteobacteria > Rhizobiales > Methyloligellaceae > Methyloceanibacter. The sequence continues at coordinate 11,481 of DATICH010000107.1, read as the reverse complement.
ATCGCTCCCGACGCGCCGGTGATCCACGCCACTTTCCAGGGATATTTCGTCGCCGCCACGACCGGCCTCAATCCACGAACGGGTCGTGCACGAGGATGGTGTCCTCGCGCTTCGGGCTGGTCGAGAGCAGCGCCACCGGCGCACCGATCAGCTCCTCGAGCCGCCGCACATATTTGATGCATTGCGCCGGCAGCTCGGCCCAGCTCCGCGCGCCACGGGTCGATTGCGTCCAGCCTTCCATCGTTTCGTAGATCGGCTCGACGCGCGCCTGCGCGCCTTGCGCCGCCGGCAGATGGTCGAGCCGCTCGCCGTCGAGCTTGTAGCCGATGCAAATCTTGAGCTCGGGCAGCTGGTCGAGCACGTCGAGCTTGGTCAGGGCGATGCCGTTGATGCCGGCCACTTTGCGCGTCTGCCGCACCAGGCAGGCGTCGAACCAGCCGCAGCGCCGCGGCCGTCCCGTTACCGTGCCGAACTCCGCGCCCCGCTCGCCGATCAGCCTGCCGGTCTCGTCGGTGAGCTCGGTGGGGAACGGTCCCTCTCCCACCCGCGTGGTGTAGGCCTTGGTGATGCCGAGCACATAGTTGATGGCGCCGGGCCCGACGCCGGAGCCCGTCGCGGCTTGCGCCGCCACCGTGTTCGAGGAGGTGACGAACGGATAGGTGCCGTGATCGATGTCGAGCAGCGCCCCTTGCGCGCCCTCGAACAAAATCCGCTTCCCTTGGCGTCGCTTCTGGTCGAGCAGCGCCCACACCGTGTCGACATAGGGCAGGATCTTCGGCGCAATCTCGGAAAGCTGACGGCACAATTCGTCGGCGGAAATCTCGGGCTGGCCGAGGCCGCGCCGCAGCGGATTGTGATGCGCCAGGATGCGCTCGATCTTCGGCTTGAGCGAGGGCAGATCGGCCAGGTCCATCACCCTGACGGCGCGGCGTCCGACCTTGTCCTCATAGGCCGGTCCGATGCCGCGCTTGGTGGTGCCGATCTTGCCGTCGCCAGCCTCCGCCTCGCGCAGCGCGTCGAGCTCGCGGTGGAGCGGCAGGATCAGGGTCGCGTTCTCGGCGATACGCAGATTGTCGCGGCCGATCTTGACGCCGAGTTCTTCCATTTTGGAGATCTCATCGGCGAGCGCCCACGGGTCGATCACCACGCCGTTGCCGATCACCGCCAGCTTGTTCTTGCGCACCACGCCGGAAGGGAGCAGCGAGAGCTTATAGGTGGTGCCGTCGACCACCAGAGTATGGCCGGCATTATGGCCGCCCTGGAACCGCACCACGATGTCGGCGCGCTCGGAAAGCCAGTCGACGATCTTGCCCTTGCCTTCGTCGCCCCATTGCGAGCCGACGACCACGACATTGGCCACTTGAAAAATCCTTTGAAATCAAGGCCGGGACGCAGAAACGGCCCCGCTTCGCTGGCAGGGCCGTGTGCCCTTATAGCGCGCCCTTTCCCGCGATGCGAGCCTAGTTAGCCCGGTCCTGAGACCAGGTTAAGCGGCCCGAGCGATGGCCTGTTTGACCTCGGCGAAGGCCCAATCGAGCCATGGCAGCAGCGCCTCGACGTCGCTTCGCTCCACCGTTGCGCCGGTCCAGATGCGTAAACCGGGCGGGGCAGCGCGATAGGAGGCGATGTCCTTGGCCGCGTTCTCCACGTCGAGCAGGCTCGCCATCCGGAGGGGGAAGGCGTCGCGCATCTCCGGCGGCAGCGCCAGCACCTCGGGATCGACGATCTTCAGGCAGACCGAAGTGTTCGAGCGCGTCTCGGGGACACGGGCGAGGAACTCGACCCAGGCGGTGCGGCCGACCCATTCGGCGATGACGGCGGCATTGGCATCCGAGCGCGCGATCGTGCCGGCGAGGCCGCCGACGCTCTCCACCCAATCGAGCGCATCGAGATAATCCTGCAAGCAAAGCATCGACGGCGTGTTGATGGTCGAGCCGTCGAACAGCTCGGTGTTGAGCTTGCCGCCGCGCACCATGCGGAACAGCTTGGGCAGTGGCCAGGGCGGTACGTAGTTCTCCAGCCGCTCCACCGCGCGCGGCGACAGGATCAGCATGCCGTGCTGCGCCTCGCCGCCCAGCACTTTCTGCCAGGAGAAGGTCGCGACATCGAGCTTCTGCCAATCGATCGCTTGCGCGAACACGGCGGAGGCCGCGTCGCAGATGGTGAGTCCCTTGCGGTCGCGAGCGATCCAATCGGCATTCGGCACGCGCACGCCGGAGGTGGTGCCGTTCCAGGCGAACACCACGTCGCGGTCGCAATCGACCTGGGAAAGATCCGGCAGCTCGCCATAGGGCGCGACCAGCGCGCGGATGTCGGTCAGCCTCAGTTGCTCGACGATGTCGATCACCCAAGTGCTGCCGAACGCCTCCCAGGCGAGCACGTCGACGCCGCGCGGACCGAGCAGCGACCACAGCGCCATCTCCACCGCGCCGGTATCGGAGGCAGGCACGATCGCGATACGATAATCTTGTGGCAGTTTGAGCAGGTCGCGCGTGCGCTTCAGCGCAAGTTCGAGCCGCGCCAAGGTCTCGGGCTGCCGGTGATTGCGGCCGACCAGCGCGCCTTTGAGCGCCTCGACCGTCCAACCCGGGCGCTTGGCGCAAGGGCCCGAAGAGAAGCGCGGATTTTTCGGGCGCAACGTGGGCTTCTTGTTTGTCGTCACATGCGGCCTTTCTCGGATCGGCAGCCCCTCGGCGTGGCCTTACTGACAGCCGCGCGCAACGTCAACCTCCGACAAAAAAAACCGCCCGTCGAAGCGACGGGCGGCAAGTGGCTAGCAGTCTGGTGGTTGAGGGGCTTCTTTATTTAAAAGCGACCGGCATCGGCGCGGGCTGTCTGCCGAGCTTCCAGCGCACGCCGAGCATCAAATCGTGCGAGGTGATGTCGTTGATCTCGATCGGCCCGGCCGTAACAGACGGGTCGTTATAGGCGAAGCGGGTGCCGCTCTCTGCGTCGCCGAGATCGAGATAGCGATAGGACAGATCAATGGTCACGCCGGGGGTTACGTCATAGGCGAGACCCGCATAGAGCGCCCAGGCGAAATTGGTTTCGGTATGGTCCTTGGCGAAGGCGACGCCGAGATTGGGCACGTTGACGTCCTTCAGGCCGATCACGTCGATCGAGGCGAAGCCGACGCCGCCGCCCCGACATAGGGCGTGACGCAGTGCCAGGTGCCGAGAGCGTTGGCGCCTGATAAAGCTTCGCCCGTGGGCTGTGTCGTTTCGGGACTATGGAAGGCCAATGGTTAACCGAAGCCTAACCACCGTGCCGGGACGGGACCGCCCTGGCAGAAACGCCCCTGCCGGCGGCAAGGCGTTGAAACCACCCCCCTTCTTCTGATTGGCGAAGCGGCTTAGGCGGCGGCGTCGGTGAGCGCGTGGACGATGTCGGAGACCACGGTTTTGATCAGCTTCTCGTCGTCGCCCTCGGCCATCACCCGAATCACGGGCTCGGTGCCCGACGGGCGAATGACCAGCCGCCCCGACTTGCCGAGCTTCGACTTGCCGTCATTGATGGCCCGCTGCACGCCCACATTGTCGAGCGGCTGGCCGCCATTCTTGTAGCGAACATTCTTCAGCACCTGCGGCAACGGCTCGAAACGATTGCAGATCTCGCTGACCGGCTTGCCGCTCTGGGCAACCACCGCGAGCAGCTGGAGCGCGGTGACCAAGCCGTCGCCCGTGGTCGAGAAATCAGACAGCACGATATGGCCCGACTGCTCGCCGCCGACATTGTAGCCGTGCTGGCGCATATGCTCGACCACGTAGCGGTCGCCGACCGGTGTCCGCGCCAGCCCAAGCCCCAGCTCTTCCAAATAGCGCTCGAGCCCAAGATTGGACATCACCGTGGCGACGATGCCGCCGCCGGCAAGCCGTCCGCGCATCAGCCAGGATTCGGCGATCACCGCCATCAGCTGGTCGCCGTCGATGATGCTGCCCTTCTCGTCGACGATCACCACGCGATCCGCGTCGCCGTCGAGCGCGATGCCGATATCGGCGCGCACCTCGTTGACTTTGCGGATCAAGTCCTCGGGCGAGGTCGAACCGCAATCCTTGTTGATATTCAAACCGTTAGGCTCTACGCCGATCTTGATGACCTCGGCGCCAAGCTCCCACAGCGCTTCTGGCGCCACCTTGTAGGCCGCGCCATTGGCGCAATCGATCACCGCCCTGATGCCGTCGAAGCGGATATTCTTCGGCAAGGTGCGCTTAGCGAACTCGATATAGCGTTCGCGCGCGCTGTCGATGCGGGTGGCGCGTCCGATCAGCTCCGGCGCGGCCAGTAGTTCGGCGCTGTCGCCTTCCATTAGCTGCTCGATCTCCTCCTCCATCTCGTCGGAGAGCTTGTAGCCGTCGGGACCGAACAGCTTGATGCCGTTGTCGCCGAACGGATTATGCGAGGCGGAGATCATCACGCCGAGATCGGCGCGGAGCGAGCGGGTCAGCATGGCCACGGCCGGAGTCGGCATCGGGCCGAGCTGGAACACGTCCATGCCCACCGCGGTAAAGCCGGACACCAGCGCGGATTCGATCATATAGCCGGAGAGCCGGGTATCCTTGCCGATCACCACCCGGTGGCGGTAGGACCCTTTGGTAAACAACTTGCCTGCGGCCATCCCCACTTGCAGCGCGACCTCGGAGGTCATGGGATGGGTGTTGGCGCTCCCACGGATGCCATCCGTGCCAAAATAGTTGCGAGCCATGGTGAGGCCCCCCGGTCTAGTCCCCCTCGGCGCCTGCCGCTTGTTTTGTCTGGTCTGGCGCTGCATGGGATTATGCTCCTGGTGTACCAGCTTCACGTTCAAAAAATGTAAGCAAAGATTACACCAGATCGGGCCCGAGATTGCCAGATTTCCCTTAACTATCAGTGCCGAACATCGAGGCCCGCCAGACACCCAAGGCCTGGCGCGTGCCCGCTACGTCGTGCACCCTTAAGAGTTGCCCCCCTTGCGCCGCCGCGGCGATCGCCGCAGCGTGCGAACCCGGCTCGCGGGCACGGGGCTCCGTACCGCCGGCCACCCCTTGGATGAAGCGCTTGCGCGACGCGCCAATCAGCAGCGGCACGCCAAGCCCGTGAAACAGGCTGGTATGGGTGAGCAAAGCGAGATTGTGCGCCATGGTCTTGCCGAAGCCGAGCCCGGGGTCGGCGGCGATGCGGGATTTGTCGATTCCCGCCGCCTCGGCCGCTTCGATCCGCGTCTCGAGATAATCGAACACGTCCAGCACCACGTCGTCGTAGCGCGGATCGTCCTGCATGGTTTTGGGCTCGCCTTGCGCATGCATCAGCACGACGGCGAGCCCCGTCTCCGCCGCGGTCGCGAGACTCTGTTTGTCGTAGGTCAGCGCGGAAACGTCGTTGAAAATCTTGGCGCCCGCCTTTGCCGCGGCGCGCGCCACGCTCGCCTTCCGCGTATCGATCGAGATGACAGCGTCGAGCCCCTTTAGTCCCGCGATCACCGGCAACACGCGGGTGCCCTCCTGCCCGGCTTCGACCGGGTCCGACCCCGGCCGCGTCGACTCCCCGCCGATATCGACGATGGCGGCGCCCGCGGCGGCAAGCTCGGCCGCATGCACGATCGCGTCCTCCTTGCTGTCGTAAAGCCCGCCGTCGGAGAAGGAGTCCGGCGTGACATTGACGATGCCCATGAGGTGCGGGCGGTCGAGCTCAAGCCCGGCGAATGGTGGCCGCTTCGCCGTAACGCGCTGCAACAGCGCGGCAAGAGCTTCGTCGCGTGACTTGGCGAGCGCCGACGCGGTGAACAGCCGAAGTTTTGACTTGCCAGGCACGCCTTCGATCAGCTCCGCCGCGGCGAAGGCGATCGGACCGCCGGCGAGCGGCAACGCCACACCTTCGGCGATCGCCGCCTCGGCGCTCGCGCCATAGAGCAGGCCGAGCGGCCTGAGATAGAGCTTCGTGCTTGCCATCCCCGAGCCTTAACACAAAGCCGTTCGCAAGCCGAAAACGAAGATGCCCGGCACGAGGCCGGGCATCTCAGCAGCGTATAGCGTTGGCTTAGGTCGGCTGCGGCTCGAGCCCGCCGGCATCCGGCTCCGGCTCCGGCGTACGCTTGCCGCGCCCGGCCGAGGGCACCGCCGAGGCCGGCGCGGGCCGGGTCGGCACTTCGGCGGCGAATTCGCGCACCGGCGGCTTGCCCTTGAGCAGGTTCTTGATCTCCTCGCCCGACAAGGTCTCGTATTCGAGCAGCCCGCGCGCGATCGTGTGCAGATCGTCGATATTCTCGGCGATGATCTTGCGCGCGCCCTCGAAGGACTCATCGACGATGCGGTGAATCTCCTCATCGACCATGGTCTGTGTCTCGTCGGACAGATTCTGCTGCCGCGCGATCGAATGGCCGAGGAACACTTCCTCCTCGTTGTCGCCGTAGGCCAGCGGGCCGAGCTTGTCGCTCATGCCGTATTGCGTGACCATGGCGCGCGCGAGCTGCGTTGCCATCTTGATGTCGGCGGCGGCGCCTGACGTCACCTTTTCATAGCCGAACACCAGCTCTTCCGCCACGCGCCCGCCCATGGCGACGGTGATGTCGGCCTTCAGCTTGGCACGCGTGTAGGAGAGCATGTCGCGCTCCGGCAAACGCATGACCATGCCAAGCGCGCGGCCGCGCGGAATGATGGTCGCCTTGTGCACCGGGTCTGACGCCGGCATGTGCAGCGCCACCAGCGCGTGGCCGCCCTCGTGATAGGCGGTGAGCGTCTTCTCCTCCTCGGTCATCACCATCGAGCGGCGCTCGGCGCCCATCAGCACCTTGTCCTTGGCGTCCTCGAACTCGATCTGCGTGACGAGGCGCTTGGAGCGGCGCGCGGCGAGCAGCGCCGCTTCGTTCACCAGATTGGCGAGGTCGGCGCCGGAGAAGCCCGGCGTGCCGCGCGCAATCACGCGCAAATCCACATCCGGCGCGAGCGGGACTTTGCGCACATGCACCTTGAGGATCTTCTCCCGGCCGATGATGTCGGGCCGCGGCACCACCACCTGCCGGTCGAACCGGCCGGGGCGGAGCAGCGCCGGATCGAGCACGTCGGGCCGGTTGGTCGCCGCAATCAAAATGATGCCTTCATTGGCCTCGAAGCCGTCCATCTCGACGAGCAACTGATTCAGCGTCTGCTCGCGCTCGTCATTGCCGCCGCCGAGACCGGCGCCACGATGACGGCCGACCGCGTCGATCTCGTCGATGAAGATGATGCAGGGCGCGTTCTTCTTCGCCTGATCGAACATGTCGCGCACGCGCGACGCGCCGACGCCGACAAACATCTCGACGAAGTCGGAACCGGAGATGGTGAAGAACGGCACGTTGGCTTCGCCGGCGATGGCGCGCGCGAGCAAGGTCTTGCCAGTGCCCGGAGGCCCGACCAAGAGCGCGCCGCGCGGAATACGTCCGCCGAGCTTCTGGAATTTCTGCGGGTCGCGCAGAAACTCGACGATCTCCTGCAAATCCTCCTTGGCCTCATCGACGCCGGCGACATCGTCGAAGGTCACGCGGCCATGCCGTTCGGTGAGCAGCTTCGCCTTGGATTTGCCGAAGCCCATGGCGCGCCCGCCGCCCGACTGCATCTGGCGCATGAAGAAGATCCACACCGCGATGAGGAGCAGCATTGGGAACCACGACACCAGCACGCCGAGCAGCGACGGCACATCGTCCTCCGACGGCTTGGCGGTGATCTTGACACCCTTCTGGTTCAGCTTGTCCACCAGGTTCGGATCGTTCGGCGCATAGGTCTGGAAGTTGCGTCCATCGGTGAAATGGCCGGTGATGGTGTTGCCGGCGATGGTCACATCCTGGACATTGCCGCCTTCCACCTCGGAGAGGAGCTGCGAGAAGCTGATCTCGTTGCCGCGAACATGCACGTTCGGGCTCTGGAACAGGTTGAACAGCGCGACCAGAAGCAGGCCGATGAACACCCAAATGGCGAAGTTGCGAAAATTCGAATTCATGTACTGACCTGACGGCTCGATCCTATCGCGGCTCCCGGAGGAAGCCTCGCCCAGCTTAAGGCACAAAAATGAGGCTAAGCCTCGTTAACATAGGAATATGCGCACCTTTTGCCAAGTTAGCCTAACGCAAAGAAGTGCATGCTTTCTCAACGGCCTGAAGGCGCCGCTGTTCCAGGCCAATTGGCCCGTCTTCCGCCGATGAAGATCGCGCGGCAATCGAGGCCGGCTGGCCCGCCTCCCGCGGCGGTGCCGAGCCGGGGCAGACCTAACAAAACCTCTCCACGCCAGCACGCGGGCAAGGTCCTGCCCGCAAGCCTCGGCATCGAGGCGGGCAACGCCTCCCGCTCGCTCAACATGCGCAAGCCTTCTTCGCCGAGCGCCCTGACGACGATGGGCGCGTTCTCCTTCGCGCCGAGCTCGATGCGAAAGCGGTTGTCCCACAAGGTACGCTCGCCCGGACGCAGCGGCGTCTCGGGTAACCCACGTCCCCTCACCTCGCGGAAGATGCCGAGGCGGCCCTTGATCGGCGCGATCCGGCAGCGGCCGAGCGTGTGCGCCTTGTCCGGCTGCGCCTCGATCGCCGCGAGCAGCGCCTCCAATTTGACGAGCCTTGGCGGAACCTCCGTACCGCCGATCGCGGCGATCAATTGCGCCAGGGCCCGAAGCGCAATCTCTTGCGGCGCGGCCGCAAGCGCATCGCGGTCGAGCACGGCGTAGCCGGCTTCCCTCATCTCGCCATGGCGGTTGAGGAAATCGCGCGCAGCGGACTCGACCGCCTCGCGTGCTCGTCTCAGCCGCCGGGCCGAGAGCGCAATGGCCTCCGGCGTTAGGCCGAGCGCCGCGAGCGCGGCGCCGCTTTCGCGCAGGCGCACGCGTTCGAATCGCGGATCGAGATTGCTGGGATCTGAGACGAAATCGATATTGGCCGCCTCCAGGGTGGCGACCAGCCGTGCCTTGGAGACATCGAGCGCTGGCCGCAAGACGACAATGCCCGCCCAGTCGCCGCGCTCCGGGATTGCCGCCAGGCCATCGAGACCGCTGCCGCGCTTGAGCCGCATCAGGAAGGTCTCGGCTTGGTCGTCGAGATGATGCGCGGTGACCAGCGCCGGGATGTCATGCGCATGACAATAGGCCGCCATCAGATCGTAACGTGCTTCGCGCGCGCGTTCCTGCAGGCCCGCCGTGGAAGGCTCTTGCTCTTCCCAAGTCAGAATCGCATGCGGCAGGCCGAGGACCGATGCCAGGCATGCCACCTGTTCGGCTTCCTGGCGCGAGCCTGACCGGAGCCGATGATCGACGGTCAGCACGCTGAGCTTTGGACCCTTGGCGAGACCGGCGCGCCAACGCGCGGCAAGCTGCATCAGCGCGACGCTGTCGGGACCGCCGGACACCGCCAGTGCTACCTGGGAAAAACCGGCGAGCGGCGCGAGCAGCCCTTCCGCCTCGACCGCGGCGATCGGCAAGACGTTCATCTCAGCAGCCGGTCTTCTTGCGCCAGGCCCTCGCCTCGTCGCTGACATGCTCCGGCGCTTGGGGGAATCTGGTCTTGAGTTCATCGAAGGTCGAGCAGGCCGCATCTTTCTGGTCGAGCTCGGCGAGCGACATCGCGAGCTTGAGCAGGCTGTCCGGCGCCTTCTGGCTCGATTTGTATTTCTTGTAGCCGTTGAGGAAGGCGTCGGCGGCGTTCTTGTACTGTCCGCGTACATAGTAGCTTTCGCCGATCCAATATTGCGCATCGGCCGCCAGCGGGTCGCTTGGATAGGTGTCGAGCAGATCGCGGAAGGCGCCTTCCGCAGCTTCATAGTCCTTCTGCAGCAGCGCCCCGTAGCCTCGCTGATAGAGGTTCTGCGCGTTCCCGCCGCCAAGCGCCGCCGTCAGATTTTGCGGCAGGTCGCCCTGGCTCTCCAGAGGTGGCGCGGAAGTGTCGCTGCCGGGCTTCGGCCCATACCAGCGCGCCTTCGGATCGCGACTGTCGTCGTCGTCCTCGCCACCTACCGCGCCGAGAGCCGCCGTGGCCTCGCCGGGATCGAGCGGTGCCGCGCCCTGACGCAAAGGCGGCGGTTCGACCGGTGGGGAAAGCGGGGTAGGCGGAGGCGCCGCTTCAAGCGCCGAGAGCTTCGCTTCGAGCGCACCCATCTGCTTGCCGATCCGCTCGAGATGGCTGGTCAGCGCGCCGATTTGCGTCTCCAGCGCATCGATGCGCGGGCCAAGATCGGCCCCGGGTGGAGGGACTTGCGGCGCGGGGGCTTCTTGCGACAGCACCGCACCGGGCTTGGTCCTGGCGAACGACTCCATGGTGCGGACCATCACCTGGAGATCCTTGACCTTCTCCTCCAGTCGCGAAAGCCGGGACGCGACCGAGTCGTCGCCCTGCTGCGCGAGGCTCGGCGCAGCGGGTAGGGCCAGAGCTAAGCCTGCCACCAAAGCCCAAGCCGGGCCCGATCGCCCGCGCCGTGTGAAAACCGAGAAGGACACGAATGGAGCCTCGCAATTGGCCGCGAGCGGCGCTTCTCCCTAGAGATGCGCCAAACGCGCGACCATACCGCATTTGCGAGGCGTTTTGGGCCAAACTTCGGCTGAATTCCAGCCGAATCCGGCAGGGCGCCTAATAGCCGCGCGCCACGGCCCGATTGTTGAGCACCGTCTGTGCGCGCCGGTTCTGCGACCAGCAGGAAATGTCGTCGCAAGTCGCGACCGGCCGCTCCTTGCCGTAGGACACGGTCCTGATCCGCGGTGCGTTCACCCCCTGGCTTGCCAGGAAGGAGCGAACCGAGGTGGCGCGCTTTGCGCCGAGCGCAAGGTTATATTCGCGCGTGCCCCGCTCGTCGGCATGGCCTTCGATGGTGATCGTGTATTGCGGATATTGATTGAGCCAGCGCGCCTGGTTGCGCAGGATGCCTTGCGCCTCGCCGGTCAGCGACCAACTGTCGACCGTGAAATGCACCACGTCGCCGACATTGACGGCGAAATCTCTTTCCGTACCGGGCGTCGCCGGCCCTTCCCCGCCGAGGCCGTATTGTTTTGGCGTGCCCTGACGCGAGCAGGCGGCTAGCACGAAAGCAATCGCGACCACGCCCGCGAATTTGCAGACGTAGCCGATCCCACCACTCCAACGCATGACTTGGTTACTCCCGCTAGCAAATTTTAGGAAACCGTAAAAGGTAAGTCCTTAACGATGTCCTAGTTCCCTCGAAAACGGGCGGTTTTGGCGGGAGTCTAACGCCGCCGGTTGGCGAAACCGGGGCCTAAAAAAGGAAGGGATGCCTGGGACGCCGCCGCATCTCGCTACGGCGTCCCGGCATCCATGTCCCATAAGCGGAAGACGCGCTTCCGCGATCCTTCAGCCGCTTAGCGGACCGAACCGAGCTTCAGGGGCTCGGCCATGACCTCTTTCTGGTGGTGGCCGAAGCAACCACCAAGCGCAACGGTGGCGGCCACGATCGTGGCGACGATGATAACGCCCTTCAAACCCTGCATGGTCTTCTCTCCTTTGGTTAAAACGGCAGTAGCCGTCTTTGCATGTACCGGTGTGGC
>DATICH010000106.1:0-7934 GCA_035456885.1 Methyloceanibacter sp. | reverse complement strand
GGGCGACCGCGGCGATCAGATCTTTCGACCCGGCGATGTCCGCTTCGGCGGCGGCAATCGGGTCGAGCGCCTTGCTGGCACCAGTCAAGATGGTGCTCCCTCAAACCGAGGCGCGAGCCGGGTCGACGACCCTTGCCGGCGTCTCACAACGGGCGGGCATCACCGGCGCTTCTTCCCCGTCGAAGCGCCGCACTTCCAACGCTACGCCGAACACGCTACGCCGAAATTCCTAACGCAAGGCTTCGCCGCCGGTTCCTGTCCTGGGCGGCGGCAGTAATGCCGAAATTATAGCAATGATTGTGGCGCTTGGCTCACGCGCTGGGTGTTCCCGCCCCAGTGTCCCACTGCAAAATGCCTGCGGCGTGGTGCCGACATGCCCCTGGTGCGGAGAAGAGAGGCTGGTCAGTTTTGCGCCCGGCGCAGGCTCCGCCAGAGCGACGTGAATGCGATGAGATTCCTTCTCCTTTTGGCCCTGGTCTTCGGTCTCTTGCTGTTCGGCAGCGTGTTGGTGATCGACGACGGTTTCGGCATCTATCTCAAGCACTCGCCGGGCCTTGGGAGCATCTACGTGAATGCCGGCCCCGGCCCGCACAACCTCGAGCGGCTGCTGTTCCAGATCAACAAGCGGTATCGGCTGCTCGTGCTCGGCTATAGCGAGAGCCGCGGTTTGAAGCTGTTCGAACCGGTTCCGGCGCTGCCCTGACCTTTTGGCGTCTGTGCTACGATTCGCCTATGGGGCAGGCGATTCGCATTATCGGCATCGACCCGGGGCTTAGGCGCACCGGCTGGGGGGTCATCGACAGCGACGGAGTCCGGCTCGCCTTTGTGGCCTGCGGCTCGGTGGTCTCCGCCGATGGGGAGAGCTTGGGGGCGCGGCTCCGGCAGATTTTCGATGGTTTACAAGAGGTGTTGGCCCGGCTGGAACCTGTGGAGGCCGCAATCGAGCAGACCTTCGTCAATCGCGATGCCGCCGCCACCTTGAAGCTCGGCCAAGCGAGGGGGATTGCCCTGCTGGTGCCGGCGCTGTCCGGACTGCTGATTGCCGAATATGCGCCGAATGCCGTGAAGAAGATCGTGATCGGGGCGGGCCACGGGGACAAGGGGCAGATCAGGGCGATGGTCAAATGCCTGCTGCCGCGCGCGACCTTCGACAGCGCCGATGCGGCCGACGCGCTGGCCATCGCCATCACCCATGCCCATTCGCGTGCCTGGCGACGGCTCGAGGCGGTGCTCGCGGCGGAGGCCGCGCCATGATCGGCAAACTCACCGGCAGGCTCGATTCCGCGTCGCTCAACGCGGCAATCGTCGATGTCGGCGGGGTCGGCTACGAGGTGACCCTCGGCGCGCGCACCATTGCGAGCCTGCCGCCGGTCGGGGAGAGCGTGACGCTTGCTGTCGACACCCATGTGCGCGAGGACGAGATCAGGCTCTATGGCTTCGCCACCGAGCATGAGCGCGCCTGGTTCCGGGCGCTGCAGACGGTGCAAGGCGTCGGCGCCAAGGTGGCGCTCGCGGTGCTCGGCACGATGTCGGCCGCCGAGCTCGCCAACGCCGTGGCGCTACAGGACAAGGGACAGGTAGCGCGGGCGCCGGGCGTCGGGCCGAAGGTCGCCGCCCGCATCGTGGCGGAGCTGAAGGACAAAATGCCGTCGCTGGCGCCGGCGATCAGGGTCGGCGCGGCGCTCGCCCCGGTTGCGACGTTGCCGGAGGGGCTCGCCGCGCGCGATGCGGTGTCGGCGCTCACCAATCTCGGCTATGCCCATGGTGAGGCGGCCGCTGCCATCTCGGCGGCAATCGGCAAGGCAGGGCGCGACGCCCGGCCCGAGGAGCTGATCCGCTTGGGGCTGAAGGAGCTGGCCCATGGCTGAGAGAATGCTTCAAGCTGTCAGGCGCGAGGAGGATCAGGGCGAAACTTCGCTCAGGCCGCAGACGCTTGCCGAATTCATCGGCCAAACCAAAGTCTGCGCCAATCTCAAGGTGTTCATCGACGCGGCGCGCGGGCGGCGCGAGGCGCTAGATCATGTGCTGTTCGCCGGGCCGCCGGGCCTTGGCAAGACCACGCTTGCCCAGATCGTCGCGCGCGAACTCGGCGTCAATTTCCGCGCCACCTCCGGCCCGGTGATCGCCAAGGCCGGCGACCTCGCCGCGCTGCTCACCAATCTCGAAGACCGCGACGTGTTGTTCATCGACGAGATCCATCGGCTCAATCCCGCGGTTGAGGAGATCCTCTATCCGGCGATGGAGGATTTTCAGCTCGACCTGATCATCGGCGAGGGACCGGCGGCGCGCTCGGTGCGCATCGATCTGTCGCGCTTCACCTTGATCGGCGCCACCACGCGCACCGGACTGCTCACCACGCCGCTCCGCGAGCGCTTCGGTATTCCCATCCGGCTCGAATTTTACGAGGTCGGCGAATTGGAGGAGATCGTGCGGCGCGGCGCGCGTCTGCTCGGGCTTCCGCTTACACCGGAGGGCGCGCATGAGATTGCGCGGCGCGCCCGCGGTACGCCACGCGTGGCCGGCCGGCTGCTCCGGCGGGTGCGCGATTTCGCCTCGGTCGAGGGCGCCGGCGCGGTCGACGCCAAGATCGCCGATCGCGCGCTGTCGCAGCTCGAAGTCGACGGCAAAGGTCTCGACGCGCTGGATCACCGCTATCTGCGCCTGATCGCGGTCAACTATGGCGGCGGCCCGGTCGGAATCGAAACCATCGCCGCGGGTCTATCGGAGCCGCGCGACGCCATCGAGGAGATCATCGAGCCTTATCTATTGCAGCAGGGATTTATCGCCCGCACGCCGCGCGGCCGCGTGTTGACCGGCGTCGCCTACGCCCATCTCGGCATGCCGCAGCCGACGCAGGCGGCGCAACTCCCGCTGCTCAACGGCAGCGACGAGTAAGCGGCGCCGCCTATGGGTCTGCCTTGCGCAAGCCGTCGAGACTCCATTTGCCGGGGCCGGCGAACACCAGGAACAGGAATACGAAGCAATAAAGGATTGCCGCGTCGCCACCGTTATTGACCGGAAAGACGTCGCGCGGCGCATGCGCGAGCCAATAGGCGAACGCCATTTCACCAGAGGCGATGAAGGCGGCCAGACGCGTGAACAGCCCGACCACGATCAGCGCACCGAGAACGAGCTCGAACAGGCCAGCCCACCAGGACAGGGTGAACGCCTCCACCAAAGCGCGTTCGCCTGCGGGGAATCCCAGGAGCTTCTGCGAGCCATGCTCAAGGAAAATGAGTCCGGCGACGATTCTAAGGACGCCGAGGGCGTAGGGCGTCCACTCCGACAGGCGCTTGGTGTCGATCATGTTTCTCCCTCCCGTGCATTGGCGTGGCCCTAGGCTTCCAATTTGCGATAGGGTCGCCGCTCTCAAGAGGACAGTCAACGGCGTATGAGCGGACGCGAGAAGAAATGGCCCGATCTTGCCGGGCGGATCGAGGGCGATACGCATGTCTTGCCCGTGCGGGTCTATTTCGAGGACACCGATTGTGGCGGCGTGGTCTATCACGCCAACTTTCTCAAATATTGCGAGCGTGGCCGCTCGGACTTCATCAGGTTGCTCGGCATCGAGGCGACAGGTCTGGCCGATCCGGCGAAGGGCGAGCCGGCGATCTTCGTCGTACGCCGGGTTGAGATCGACTATCTCAAGCCGGGCCGGATGGACGACGTGCTCGAGGTGGTCACGAGTTGCGCCGAGATCGGCAGCGCGAGCCTGACCTTGCAACAGGACGTGCGCCGCGAGGGAACCTTGCTCGCCCGAGCCAAAGTCACCGTTGTGCTGGTGTCGAGCGCCGGCAAACCGCAGCGCCTTGGCGCTCTCGTCAGGGGCGCGCTTCAACGATTCGTTAACCAAGCGCGTGAAACGTAGCTAATGCCGGTAATGCGTCGTTGTGCCGGAAGGCCGCGCGGACCGGGGATGCGGGTTAACCAAGCCCAAGTTTAGTCACATTCGCTGGCGAAACGGTCGGTTCGCGAGCGGAAAGCGCGCTTTCTCCGGCGATATCGTTCACGCCTGCGGGTGACCCGCGGGACCCGGGCTGCCGTCTCGAAGCGGGAGGCGGCGCCCTTGGAGCTCATGCCACGAGGCCGTCATGAATCCTCCGGATGTCGTCGATCTCTCGATCCTCGAGCTGTTCAGACACGCGCATATCGTCGTCAAGATCGTGATGGTCGGATTGATCCTGGCTTCGGTCTGGAGCTGGGCGATCATCCTCGAAAAGCTTTTCCTCTACGCCAAGACCCGCAAAGAGGCCGACAAGTTCGAGCAGGTGTTCTGGTCGGGGCAATCGCTGGAGGAATTATATCAGGCGCTCTCGCAACGCCGGAACACCGGCATGGCGGCGCTGTTCGTGGCGGCGATGCGGGAATGGAAGCGCTCCACCGAGCGGGAAGGGGTCGATCGCGGCGCCCGCCCGATGCCGGGCGTCCAGCTCAGGGTGGACAAGGTCATGGACGTGACCATCTCGCGCGAGGTGGAGCGGCTCGAACGGCGGCTGACCTTCCTCGCCACGGTGGGCTCGACCGCGCCCTTTGTCGGTCTGTTCGGCACGGTGTGGGGCATCATGACGAGCTTCCAGGCGATCGCCACGACCAAGAATACGTCGCTTGCGGTGGTAGCGCCCGGCATCGCCGAGGCCCTGTTCGCCACCGCGCTCGGCCTGCTCGCCGCGATTCCTGCCGTAATTTTCTATAACAAATTCACCAGCGAGGTGGCGCGCCACGCGGCGCGGTTGGAGGGCTTCGCCGACGAGTTCGGCGCCATCCTATCGCGGCAGATCGATAAGACGATGTGAGGGGACCGATGGGAGCGGGTCTAGAGCTTGGCGGTGCGTTAAAGAGCCGGCGCGCGCGGCGGAGATCTTCGCCGCCGATGAGCGAGATCAACGTCACGCCCTTCGTCGATGTCATGCTGGTTTTGCTGATCATCTTCATGGTGACGGCGCCGCTGCTCACGGTCGGTGTCGACGTGGAGTCGCCCAGCCTGCCGAAGGTCGAATTGCCGAAGACCGAAGCGGGGCCCGTCGACCCCGAGCAGGCGCCGTTGAGCGTTACCGTCGACCCGCAGGGCACCATCTTTCTCCAGAATACCGAAATCGGCTTTGACGAACTTGTGCCCAAACTCGCTGCTATCAGGGATGCCGGCGGCGGCAGCAAGGTTTGGGTGCGCGGCGACAAGGGCACGCCTTACGGCAACGTCGCCAGAGTGCTGGCGCGGATCGGTCAGGCCGGGTTCCCAGTGACCATCGTCACCGACCAGGACGACCAACCTTAAAGGGAAGTCGAAGAACGAAAGTCATGATGGGCAGGAGCACGTTCATCTCGGCTGCGCTGCATCTGGCGATCCTGCTGTTTGCGCTCGTGGCCTTTCCCGCGGCCAAGATGGAACATGCACCGCTGGTCGCCATCCCGATCGACCTCGCCACGCCGTCGGAGGTCACCAGCATCAAGGCCGGCAGCAAAGACGCGAAGGACGAGGCCCCGCTCGCAGGCAAAAAGGAGGAGAGGCCGCAAGCCGTGCGCGAGGCGGCGGCAAAGCCCGAGCCCGCTCCGGAGGAAAAGCCCAAGGCGGAACAGAAACCCGGACCGAAGCCGAAACCGAAAGAGGCGGCGCCGAAACCCGAACCTAAGAAGCCCGAGGTGAAAAAGGTCGAGGCGAAGAAGCCCGAGGAGAAGCCGGCCAAGCCTAAGAAGGCCGATGCGGCGGCCAAGAAGCCAGCGTCGAAAAAGCCTAAGCGCGATTTCAATACCGACCACATCGCGGCGTTGCTCAACAAGATTCCAGACGCGGATGAGGAGCCTCGGCCCGTGCTGCCGTCCGAAGCGCTGCCGCAAGAAGTTCGCGGGCAGTCCGATGGCACGCAGATGACCATGTCGGTCAACGAGATCGACGCGCTCAGAGCTCGCATCGCGCAATGCTGGAGCCCGCCGCCGGGCGGGCTCGGCGCCGCGCAGATCGTGGTGAAGCTCAGGCTCAGACTGAACGAGGACGGAACCCTCGTCGGCTATCCGACCATCGCCAATCGTGGTGCGTCACCCTTCTTCCAGGCGGCGGCGGATAGTGCGGTCAGGGCCGTTTATCAATGCCAGCCCTACAGCTTGCCGAGCGAGAAATATGCGCTCTGGCGCGACATGATCCTAAATTTCGACCCAAGCCAGATGTATCGCGCGGGCTGACCGCCGCTTTGAAACCGCTGCCATGACCGACTCGACCGATCAGAACCCCTCCCGCCGCTATTGCCATTTGGCGCTCGCGCTGCTTGCGCTCGCCGCGATTGCCGCCGCGCCGCCGGCGCGTGCCGCGCTCGAGCTCAACATCACCCAAGGCACCATCCAACCGCTGCCGATCGCCATCCCCGACTTCGCCGACGACGGGTCGATCGATCCCCAAATGGCGCGCGAGATTTCCAGCGTCGTGGCGAACGATCTCAGGTCATCGGGGCTGTTCATCCCCATCGACCAGATGGCCTTCCTCGAAAAGAATGTCGGCACCGACCGGGTGCCACGCTTCGAGGATTGGCGTGTGGTCAACGCCCAGGCTCTGGTGGTGGGCCGGATCGGCAGCGCCGACGGCAAGCTCAGGGCCGAGTTCAGGCTGTGGGACGTGTTCGCCGGCAAACAGCTCGCCGGCGAGCAGTTCTTCGCGCGGCCGAAAGACGCCCGCCGCATCGGCCATATCATCGCCGACGCAATCTATGAGCGGATCACCGGCGAGAAGGGCTATTTCGACACCCGCATCGTGTTCGTCGACGAATCCGGTCCGAAGGACAAGCGCATGAAGCGGCTGGCGCTGATGGATCAGGACGGCTTCAATGTCAGGCTGCTCACCTCGGGGCAAAATCTCGTGCTGACGCCGCGCTTCAGCCCGTCGACCCAGGAAATCACCTACACCTCGTTCGAGGGCCAGACCCCCAAGGTCTATCTGCTCAATATCGAGACCGGGCAGAAGGAGGTCGTGGGCGCCTTCCCCGGCATGACCTTCGCGCCGCGGTTCTCGCCCGACGGGCAGCGCATCGTCATGAGCCTGGAGCGGGAGGGGAATTCGAGCCTATTCGCCATGGATTTGCGTAACCGGCGCACCATGCAGCTCACCAACACCAACGCGATCGACACCGCGCCTTGCTACTCCCCGGACGGGCGGCAGATCGTGTTCGAGAGCGACCGCGACGGTACCCGTCAGATCTATGTGATGGACGGGAACGGCGCCAATCAGCGGCGCATCAGTCAGGGGCAGGGGAGCTATTCCACCCCTGTCTGGTCGCCGCGCGGGGATCTGATCGCCTTCACCAAGATGAGCGGCGGTCACTTTCTGATCGGGGTGATGAAGCCCGACGGGTCGGGCGAGCGCATCCTCACCGAAGGCTTTCATAACGAGGGGCCGACCTGGGCGCCGAACGGCCGGGTGCTGATGTTCTTCCGGGAGTCGCCGGGCTCTGCCGGCGGGCCGAAACTCTATACGATCGATCTGACCGGCTATAACGAGCGCCAAGTGGCCACGCCGGCCTTCGGCTCAGACCCGGCCTGGTCTCCCCTCATCAATTAGATCTCTTCGGCCTGATAGATCTCTTCGGCCTGAGTTTTCGGCTGGAAATTCAGGGTTTCTGACGTCTGTGTCCCAAAGGCAACTATCGCCTTACGCTTTTTTCATTATGAGGCTCCAGGTTGTTAACCAAGCTTGATCGGGCTTTCCAGGACGGCTAGCCTGACTTGGCTGGAGGTTGAGTTCGGCGTGGCATTTTAGCATCAATCGCCGGGAAAACGGTCGGGGGACAGTGTTCCGTTCTTGATCTGAATATGCCACACCGGTACATGCAAAGACGGCTACTGCCGTTTTAACCAAAGGAGAGAAGACCATGCAGGGTTTGAAGGGCGTTATCATCGTCGCCACGATCGTGGCCGCCACCGTTGCGCTTGGTGGTTGCTTCGGCCACCACCAG
>DATICH010000105.1:0-3020 GCA_035456885.1 Methyloceanibacter sp. | reverse complement strand
TGCTGCTTCAACTGCGTGCAAAGCTTGCTGGCCGAGCTCTTGTCGGCGATCGGGCCGATGCGCAGCCGGTACCAGACCCCCTTGCTGCCGAGATCGGCCTTCTGCACGATCGGCTTATAGTTGCCGAGCAAGCTCGGATATTTCTGCTGCATGTCGGCAAAGCTCGCCAGCGCCTCGGTCTGGTTCTTCTTGGACGCGACCTGCACGACATATTTGCTCGGGGCGGCCGGGGCTTGCGGCGCCACGGCCGCGGTCTGCTGCGGTGCAGCCGCGGCGGGTTTCGGCTCAGGCGCCGGCGGGGCCTGCAACGGCGCGGGCTCTTGCTGCGCGGCCTCAGCCGGGGCGGCAGCCGCCAACATCTGCGGCTGGTCTCCCGGCATGGCAGGGACTTGCGGCGCGGCTTCCGACTCCATCACCGAGCCGTCCGGGCGCACCACCATGGTCTTCACCTTGCGCGGACCGCCGTCCGGCATCGTGCCGTCATCGACCGAGGCCACGGCCATCTGGTCGCTGCCGACCGCTTGGGTGGTGGGTGGCCCGCCGAGATCGGTGCTCGCGACCGGTTGCGGCGTTCCAGGCAGAGCCGGCACGGCAACGTTCTCCTGACGCGGCACGAGACGCTCGGACTCGGGCTCGTCGCCATTGGTCAGCCGGTCATATATGAGCTTGTTTTTATGAGGAAATTCCTTGCCGCCGGGATCGTCGGGGAGTTCCTTGACCGGGCGGTTGTCCGCGGTCACCAACGGCGGCTCAGCAGACAAGCCGCCGCCGCTTTGCTTATAGGCGAAGGCGAGCGCGCCGCCGAGGGCGATCGCGCCGAGCAGCGCGCTACCCACCATGAAAGCGCTGCGGCTCTTAAAGGTAAGCTTCGATCGCGCGCCGGGAGGCGGCAGGGCTTGGCCCTCATCGAGAAAATCGGCGTCGAGCCGCTCGCTTTCGTAGAAATCCTGCGCGGCGCGGCGAGGTTCGGTCGCGCCAAGCGAGATTTGCGGCGGCTGGTCGTAAAGCGCATCGAAAGCTTGCAACTGGCGGCGCGGGTCGCTCGGCGCGACCTCCCCCGAGGCCATGCCGTAATCCTGCGCCGGTTCCTCGGTGAAGGACTCAAAGCTTTGGTCGGCCTGGTTGTCCTGGGCTTGATGACCGTAGGCCGGCGCCTGGAAACTCGCATCGGTGAAATTGCTGTCAAAGTTTTGCGGCTCGGGGAAGCTCGCGTCGCCGAAACCCGGCTTGGCAAAGTTCTGATGGGCGAAGCTCGTGTCGGTGAAGGGCTGGTCGAAGTTCGACTCGGGGAAGCTCGCGTCGCCCGACTGCGGCTCTGGGAAGCTCGCATCGGCAAAGTTTTGATCTTGGTAGGACTGACGCGGGAAGCCCTGCCCGCCATCATAGCTCGACCCGGGATAAGTCTGATGGCCAGCATGCTCGGCGGGTGAGTAGCTCGGCGCATGGGAGGGCTGGCTGGCCGGCTGATAGGCCTGCGAGGAAAACTCGTCGGTCTGATGGCTCGGCGCGGACTGTGGATTGAAGTAGCTTGGCTGCGCGGCCGGCTGATAGCTCGGAGCCGCGGCGGGATGGGGACCTTGATAGCTCGGCGCCGCGCTCGGATGAGGACTCGGATAAGCGAGCGGAGACGGCGTCTGTAGGTTCGGGTAGCTCGGACCTGCGGCGGGCTGCTGGCTTGGCTGTTGCGGCGATGCGTAGGGATTATAGGCAGGTTGCTGGGGCGGTTGCTGCGGCTGCGGGGCGTGTTCGGGACCGCGGGTGACCGGCGTATAAACCGGCATCTGTGCAAATACCGGGCTTCCCCCGCCGAACATCGGCCGTTGCCCGCCGGCCGGCTGACCCGGCCTCCCCGCTCCTTGAGCCATCAAAGATACCTCGCTCGGTTGAGCATTCAGCGCGTTGTTGCCCCAAGTGTCCACACCCGGAGCACCCACACTCTGTCGGTTGGTGAAATCTGACTGCGACCCAGGATTAGGACCGGCCTTGCGACCGTATCCGTCATCGTGCTGAGACATGATACTTCCCTCGAACCATTCCCCCTGCCCCGGATTGGCTCAATGCAACTCGTGCATGGCGTGAACGCCGAGGATCCCCAAACCCGACGCCAAAACGCGCTTCGTGGCGGCTACCAGCGCAACACGAGCACGCGTTAACTCTCGGTCACTCTCGTAAATAAATCGTAATTGTGGCAAGTCTTTGCCTCTATTCCAGAGGCCGTGAAAGTCTCCAGCAAGATCATACAGATAAAAGCCTATGCGGTGCGGCTCGTGTGCCATCGCGGCCGCCTCGACCAGGCGCGGAAACTGGGCGATGCGCCGGATCAGGGCGATTTCCCCCTCGTCTGTTAACCGGTTTAGATCGCTCCCCGCCAAAGCCCCCTCCTCCAGATCGAGGTCCGGAAAGGCTTGCTTCGTATTACGCAGAACCGAATTCGCCCGCGCATGGGCGTACTGGACATAGAAGACCGGGTTGTCGCGCGACTGCTCGGTGACCTTGGCAAAGTCGAAATCGAGCGGCGCATCGTTCTTGCGATAGAGCATCATGAACCGAACGGGGCCAGCGCCCACCTCGTCCACGACCTCGCGCAAGGTGACAAAAGTCCCGGCACGCTTGGACATCTTGACAGGCTCACCCGCGCGAAACAAGCGGACAAGCTGACAAATCTTGATGTCGAGATTGGCCTCGCCCTCGGTCAGCGCCGCAACCGCCGCCTTCATGCGCTTGATGTGGCCGGAATGATCGGCGCCGAACACATCGATCATGGTCTTGAAGTCGCGTTTGAACTTGTCGCGGTGATAGGCGATATCGCCGGCGAAATAGGCATATGAGCCGTCGGACTTGACCAGCGGCCGGTCCTGATCGTCGCCGAACTCCGTGGCGCGGAACAGGAGCTGCTCGCGATCCTCCCAATCCTCGTCGACCTTGCCCTTCGGCGGCGGCAAGCGTCCCTTGTAGATGAGGTTCTTCTTGCTGAGGTCCTCGATCGTCTCGGCGATTTCATTGCGCGGGCCTTCGCTCAA
>DATICH010000104.1:0-7426 GCA_035456885.1 Methyloceanibacter sp. | reverse complement strand
AAACGGCGCACAGGCTTGCCGGGGCGGTGCTTGCCATCCCACTTCTTGCCGCCGTCCCATTTTTTGCCGCCGTCCCAGCCTCTGCCGGCATAGCGTCCGGACCCGCGACCGGCTTTGAAGTTGCCGCCATAGGAGCGGCCGGCCGAGCGTCCCGAGGGACCGCCGCCGCCCCCGCCCCGGCCGGCCCAGGCCGCACCGCCGCCGCCGCCGCGGCCGGCCAAGCCTGCACCGCCGCCGCCTTTACCGCCGCCGCCCCAGCCGCCGCCGTGGCCGCCACCCCCGCCGCGCCCGCCGCCTCCGCCGCCTCCGCCGCCGCCTCCGCCCCGGCCGGTGAACTCGATGAGGGAGCCGGTGGCGAGAGATGGTTTGAGATTGACGGAAGGCGTCGCGCTCGCCGCCACGGCAGACATCAATGCGAGACCGCCGGCGAGAACCGCCGTTGCTGCCAGTTTGCCGTTCATGCGCGTAACTCCTTACGATGTCGTGATTCTCTGGGAGCGCCGCCCCAATCGCCGGGGCAACGCCTGCTCAAGTAACCAATTCCTCATGTATGGAGCCGGTTCCGGGATTGCGATGTCCCCGCGGTCGGCCAGTCATCGTCTTTGCAATATGGCCAGAAGCTGCTAAAGGAGGGCGCCAACCAGTGTCCCGTGCGGACGCAAGCTCGTGAAAGGTTGGCCGATGCCCGAAGGGCAGACCCCTCAAAACCTGCGATTGGCCGACGGCGCCATTGCGCTCACCTTCGACGACGTTCTGATCAGGCCCTCGGCTTCCAACGTGCTGCCGAACGAGGCGGACGTCTCCTCGCGGGTCACACGCTCGATCGGTCTGCACATTCCGGTGATCTCCTCGGCCATGGACACGGTCACCGAGGCAAGGCTCGCCATTGCCATGGCGCAGGCCGGCGGCATGGGCGTGATCCACCGCAATCTCGATCCCGAGACCCAAGCCGCTCAGGTGGCGCAGGTCAAAAAATTCGAGTCCGGCATGGTGGTAAATCCGGTGACCATCCATCCCGAGGCGAGCCTCGCCGACGCACTCAAGCTGATGGCCGACCTCCAGATCTCCGGCATTCCGGTGGTGGAGCCCGGTCGCAACGGCGGCCGCGAGGGGAAGCTCGTCGGCATCGTCACCAACCGGGACGTTCGCTTCGCCACCAACCCCAATCAGCGCGTGGCGGAGCTGATGACCAAGGAGAATCTCATCACGGTCAGGGAGAGCGTGGCGATGGAGGAGGCCAAGCGCCTTCTGCACACGCATCGCATCGAAAAACTGTTGGTGGTCGACGACTACTATCGCTGCATCGGCCTGATCACGGTGAAGGATATCGAGAAGGCCCGCCTCCACCCCAATGCCTGCAAAGACGAGCAAGGGCGGCTGCGCGTGGCGGCGGCGACCAGCGTCGGCGATTCAGGCTTCGACCGGGCCGGTCTTCTGATCGATGCTGGCGCCGATCTGATCGTGGTCGATACCGCGCACGGCCATTCGCAGCTCGTGCTCGACGCGGTGCGGCGGATCAAGCTCCATTCGAACGCGGTGCAGGTGGTGGCGGGAAACGTGGCGACCGCCGACGGCACCAAGGCGCTGATCGACGCCGGCGCCGATGCGGTCAAGGTCGGCATCGGCCCTGGATCGATCTGCACCACCCGCATCGTCGCGGGCGTTGGCGTGCCGCAATTCACCGCGCTGCTCGAAGCCGTCGAAGTGGCGAAGAAGAGTGACGTGCCGGTGATCTCCGACGGCGGCATCAGATATTCCGGCGATCTCGCCAAGGCGCTTGCGGCTGGGGCAGATTGCGTGATGCTCGGCTCCCTGCTTGCCGGCACCGACGAGAGTCCCGGCGAGGTGTTCCTCTATCAGGGCCGCTCCTACAAGGCCTATCGGGGCATGGGCTCGATCGGCGCCATGGCGCGCGGCTCGGCCGATCGCTATTTCCAGCAGGAGATCAAGGACGCGCTCAAGCTCGTGCCGGAAGGCATCGAGGGACAAGTGCCATATAAGGGGCCGGTAGCGAGCGTGCTGCACCAGCTGATCGGCGGCTTGCGCGCCTCGATGGGTTACACGGGCTCACGCACGATCGCCGAATTCCAGGAGCGCGCCGAGTTCATCCGCATCTCGGGGGCGAGCTTCCGCGAGAGCCATGTGCACGACGTGACCATCACGCGCGAGTCGCCCAACTATCCGCGCGACGGGTAGTGCCGCCGGATCGACAGCTGCTACTCGATGCCGAGCTTGCGGATCTCCTCGAAAATGCCGGGCTCGAGCCTTTGCGCCAGCGCAAGGTCGGCGTGCCCGTCGGTGGGCTTGCCCATGCGGCTCTTCACCACGCCGCGGCCGACCAGCGCCGACGGATCGTTGTTTTGCAGCTCGAGCGCCTTGTCGAAATCCGCGCCAGCTTTGTCGAGATCGTTCTTGAGCACGAACACCCAGCCGCGGTCGATATAGCCCTTGGCGTGTTCCGGATCGAGCGTGATAACCTCGGTGTAATCGGCCACCGAAAGATCGTATTCCTTGCGCTGGCGGTGAACGTCGCCGCGGCTGGAATAGCCGTTAGTGGCTTTGGGATTGAGCCTGACCTTCTCGTCGAAGTCGGCAAGCGCCTTGTCGAGTTCACCCTTGTGGCTATAGACGGTGCCACGCAGCAGGTAATAGTCCCCGTCGTCGCCTTTCAGAGTGATGGCCTTGTCGAGGTCGGCGATCGCCTTGTCGTATTCCTGCTTGGCGTCGTAGCCCGCGGCGCGCATGAAATAGCTGTTGGCGCGCTCGGGATCGATGGCGACGGCAGCATCCATCTCCTCGAGCGCCGCATCGAGATTGCCAGTGGCGGAGAAGCCCATGGCCCGGACGCTATGGGCCCTGATCAGAAGCTTCTTGTCGTCGGTGCCCTTGGCAATGAAGTCGGCGCAGGCGTCCAGGACCTCTTTGACCGACCCCTGGCCGTCGAAGCAAGGCCCGAGCGCATCTTCGGCTTGCGCCGGTGCGAGCCAGAGCGCGGCAAGGAGGGCGCCTGCCAGTGCGGCGCGAGGAAACGATCTGAGAGCGCGAAAGCGCATGAAAACCTCCTTGGGAACTCCGATACCTGTCCTTTTGTGCGTAGGTTTAGAGGGGGTCTCGGGGCCTCGTCAATTGAACTTCCGTCCATGTTTACCGGGCAAGATTGGCAGGCATCGAGTATAACGGCGCCGCGGCGCTGTGGGGGCACAGCCGGGCAAGGGGAGGGACGCCATGTCGATCCAGGCCATTTTGCTGCCGATGTTCGCGATGGTTGCGCTGGCCTTCGCGCTGCTGTTCTGGACCCTCTATCTGCGGTTCCGCGCGCTTCGCCGCGGTGAGGTGAGCGCGCATCAGGTGGCGCTGAGAGAGCCAGCGTGGCCGCCCTATGTCATCCAAATCGGCAACGCCTTCCACAACCAGCTCGAATTGCCGATGCTGTTCTATGTGGTGGTGCTGCTTGCGCTGGCGACCAACTCGCTCGACGTCGTCCTCTACGTGCTGATGTGGATGTTTGTGATCTCGCGCTACGTGCACACCTATATCCACGCGACTTATAATCGGCTCGATCACCGGACGGCGATGTTCCTGGTCGGCGCTATCGCACTCGCGCTGATGTGGGTCATCGTCATTGCCCGCATCTATCTGTTTCCGCCGGTCTGATGACGCCAGGGGCGCGTGCGAGCGCGGCGATCGAGGTGCTTGCCGATATCGAAGCGCGCAAGCGGCCTGCCGCCGAGGCGTTGAAGGACTGGGGTCTTGCGCATCGCTTTGCTGGGTCGAGCGATCGCGCGGCGGTCGGCAATCTCGTGTTCGACGCGTTGCGCATACGAGCTTCGGCTGCTTATGCGATGGGCGGGGAGAGCCCGCGCGCGCTCGTACTGCGCACCTTGGCGGCTTCCTGGCATATGAGTTCCGAGGCGGTGTCGGCGATCATCGACGGCACGCGGCATGCGCCGCCGCCGCTCACTGACGACGAGCGCGCCGGCCTCGAGCGCGAGCTGCCGGAGGATGCTCCGCCGCATGTCAAGGGCGACTATCCCGCGTGGCTTCACGCCGAGTTCGAGCGCGCTTTCGGAGGTCGCGCGGCGGAGGAAGGCGCTGCCTTGGCGCGGCGCGCGCCGGTCGATCTGCGCGCGAACACGCTGAAAGCGCCGCGCGACAAGGTGCTCAAGGCGCTGCATCGCTTCGATCCCGTGCCGGCCCCACACTCGCCGCTCGGCGTGCGCATTGTGCATGGGCCAGGCCCGGCGAAAGGTCCGCATGTCGAGGCCGAGCCCGGCCACGGCAAAGGCTGGTACGAGGTGCAGGACGAGGGCTCGCAGCTCGCCACCTTGCTGTCAGGCGCGGGACCTCGCCAGCAAGTCATCGATCTTTGCGCCGGCGCCGGCGGCAAGACCTTGGCGCTTGCCGCGACAATGGAGAATACCGGTCAGCTCTACGCCTATGACGCAGACCGCATGCGGCTCAGGCCGATCTTCGAACGGCTGAAACGGGCAGGGGCGCGCAACGTGCAGGTGCTGCCGGCGGGCGACCGCGAGGCGCTGGCCAAGCTCGACGGCAAGATGGATCTGGTGCTGATCGATGCGCCCTGCTCAGGCTCCGGCGTGTGGCGGCGGCGCCCCGACGCCAAATGGCGGCTCAGTCCGCAGATGGTCGAAGCGCGCCAGACCGAGCAGCGCCAAGTGCTCGAGGAGGGCGCGAAGCTGGTCAAGCCGGGCGGCCGCCTCGCCTATATTACCTGTTCCGTCCTGCCCTCGGAGAATGGTGACCAGGTCGATAGCTTCCTCGCGGGACACCCCGCGTTCAAGCTCATCCCCTGGCCCAAGCTCTGGGAAGCGGCGCTGCCGGACACGCCGCCGATCCCTTCGGCGGATAACTCGGCCGAGACCTTGCAGATGACACCGCGGAGCCACGGCACCGACGGCTTCTTCGTCGCGGTCATGGAACGGGTGGGCTGAGGCCGACATCCACTCGGCGGTGGGACGGTGCGGCAATATGTTAACCATTGGTGTCGCTTGGCGAGAGCGGCTTCCATTGCATCGGAAGTCACGGCTGTGCGCCGTTTCGTTGCGGCTCCCGTTCGACCCTCGCACTTGATCGCGCAGCCGATCGTGCGCGACCAGCCGTTCCGCATCGGCGAGAAGTTTCCGGTCTCCTACTACAAGTTCGGCAATGTGCCGGCCAGCGGACTTGTCGCTGTCGACCCCATTCCGCTCGACATCGTCTATTCGGGCAAGCACCGGGATAGCTTCCACGTGAGGGTGAAGGATGGCATGCCGACACTGATCGCCGACAGCGCGGCTTGGCCGCATTTGACGACAAGCTCGTCCGAGCATCGTTCGATTTTCTCCTCGATGGGCACAGGCGGGGGATGATCGCACACCGCCTGGTGGTCGCCACCATACTCTCGATCGGCCTCCTCGGCGGCTCTAGGACAAACGTCGTGCGTGACGGCCCATGGCAGTTGTGCGGCCACAGGCCCGGCAGGCAGCCAGCGCTATTGCGCGACGTCGAGCGGCCTCGTGGTGGGTATCGTCGCGGGAGCCGCCGGGCCGGGCGCATTTCCGCTTTTCTGCTGTACACCCGCCGGCCGTTTTGGGCCCAATCCGAATTCCAAGATCCCCGTCGGCGCACCGTGCGAGGCGCGCCTCCCCAATGGCGGCAATATGATGGGGCAGGCTTGCTACTAAGAAATGGCCGGATGGCTTAAATCGCCTCGATGACGCTGAGGCCCCTACCGGTCGCCGTTACCCCCGACAGCTTGAACCTCGAACGCGACAGCAACGTCTCGATTTCGGCGAAGCTCCGCGCGCGGCCGCCGGTGATGGTCATCATATGCAGGTCGAGCATGACCGCGGCGGGGTCGTCGGTCGCGCGTTCCGGCCTGAGCCGCTCGACGATCACGAGCCGCGCGCCGTCGCGCAGCGCCGCGCGGCAATTGTGCAGGATCGCGGCGGCGTCCTCATCGGCACAGTTTTGCAGCACGCCTTGCAAAACATAAAGATCGGCATTGGCCGGAAGTGTGGCCGGGAAAATATCCGCACCACCGATCTCGACCACCCGATCGGTCTCCGCCACATCGAGCGCGGCAAGGATGGCTTCGGTCTCGGCCTGTGTGGTTTTGGCGAGATAGGAGGCGAACATGGCGCCTTGCTCCGCATGGTCGCGGCGCCAATCGAAGACGCTTGCGCCAAATGTCTGCGCGAAGGCGGGCGTGCCGGTTTGCAGAGTCGAGGTGAGGCTGGCCCAGGGCTGCCAATATTGCTCGACGACGATCTGCACTTTCTGGGCGAGACGCGAGCCTGATGTGAGCGATTGGCCGAGCGGCGTCAGAGCGAAGCTGCCGTCGGCCCGCTCCTCGCAAATACCGACGATGCAGAGTCCGCGCAGGAAGCGGGCGAGATGCGGCGCGAACAGGCCGAGCGCAGCGGCAAGCGTCTCGGGCGTCCAAGCCCGCGTTCCCATCGCTTCGGCGAGGCCGAGCTTCACCGCGGCGTAAAGCAACGCCGCCTCGTGATAGGCCTCGATGGCGCGGGTGAGCCGCTCCTCCAAGACGTCCTTTCCGGCCTGGCTCATCGTCCCCCCGCCCGGTTCCAGCCCTGCATAAGCCAATTTGAAGCCATTGCCGACTCGAAGGCGCTGCTATAACCACCGGCCATGAACGACGAGGCACAGGAACCGGCCAAGCACGCCCTCGACCCGGCGCATGACGCAGGCGAGGAACGCGTGCTGATCGTCGATTTCGGCGCCCAATACACCCAGTTGATCGCCCGGCGAGTGCGCGAGGCGGGCGTCTATTCGGAAATCGTGCCCTTCGACAAGGCTGAAGCCGCGCTTGGCCCCGTGCTGCCCAAGGCGATCATCCTCTCCGGCGGCCCGGCCAGCGTCACCGAGGAGGGCACGCCCCAAGTGCCGCCCGCCGTCTTCACCGCCGGCGTGCCGGTGCTCGGCATCTGCTACGGCGAGCAGGCGATGGTCGATCATTTCGGCGGTCAGGTCGAAGGCGGGCACGCGCGCGAATTCGGCCGCGCCGAGCTGCAAATCATCGACGACACGCCGCTGTTCGAAGGCGTGTTCCAGGTGGGCGAGAAGGCGCCCGTGTGGATGAGCCATGGCGACCGGGTGACGCGGCTGCCGCCCGGCTTCCGCGCTGTCGGCATCTCGACCGGCGCGCCGTTCGCGGCGATCGCCGACGATTCGCGCAGGCTCTACGGCGTGCAGTTCCACCCCGAGGTGATGCACACGCCGAAAGGCGCGGCGCTGATCGGCAATTTCGTGCGCGAGATCGCCGGCTGCGCCGGCGACTGGAGCATGGCGCATTTCCGCGAGGCGGAGGTCGCGCGCATCCGCGAGCAGGTCGGCGACGGGCAGGTGATCTGCGGGCTGTCGGGCGGCGTCGACTCGGCTGTCGCCGCGCTTCTGATCCACGAGG
>DATICH010000103.1:0-9508 GCA_035456885.1 Methyloceanibacter sp. | reverse complement strand
CGAGTTTCCCGGCAATCAACTCGGCGAGCTTGTTCTCGAAGCCCTCGCCCGCCTGATTGGAGAATGGCATGTTGTTCGGGTCGGCGCAGACACGCAAAACGCTCGCGCTTGCCGGCGCGGCGGCAACAGTCGCGGCCAGGGTAATGCACGCCGCGACGCCGACCGCCCGCAGTCCCAAGCAACGCACCAGCTTCGCCATGTTTGTCAGACTGTTCAAACCGGTCTCGTAGGCAACGATCCCGGGCCTATCGTAGCACAAGGGCAGTAAGGCCGGGCCGTGCCCGGGCGATGCAACGCCTCGAAATATGGATATTGGAAGGAAAAGCCGCCAGCCCGCGGCAACATTAAACTTCCCTGACAAACCGCTCACCGGCTTCGGGAAGCACCGCGCCGCAGGCTCGCTGCGTCACTCTTCCGTGGCGCATTTATCGATATTGTCGACCCGTTCGGTTCCCGTCGGGTAGTAGGCGCCCGTCGGCTTGTCGCCGAACTCCGCCATCGCCTGTTCCGCCGACACAATGCTGTCCGCCTCCTGCCTCTCTCTCAGCAGCTTGACGGCGCAACAATCGGCATCGAGCTCCATCTGCCGCAACGCCGGCGCGATATAGAAGAACGGCTGCGGTCCGACATGACCGAGGCCCTCGCGGAAGCGCCCCACATGCCCGAGCTTGTGGTGGCAGCATTCATGCGCCATCAGGAACCGGCCATACGATGGCTGCTCCGCCAGGGCAAGACCGCTGATGATGATCGTAGGCCTGCCGTTGGAATCGAGTAAGGACATCGCCTGCTCCGGCAGCTCGCGCGCCCGATAGGTCGTGACGTCGCAATAGGGATTGTCGGCCTTCGGCAACCACATTCGCGCCGGCTGCGCGCTGCCGCCAAACAGCCCGAGGCCGACACTAGCTGCCATTGCGAGGACCGGAAGACGCATCAATCGCGCTCCTTCCCGGGTTGTCTTTCTCGCAAACATTATCCTCATCATTCGTACGCCCAAAGCACCTTTGTGTGACCGGACCGTAAGCCCGATATTATCCCACGGTGCGCTACGGTGGGGATTGCCTCCGGTAAAAAGGGCGAAAGCGCAAGCTAGCCCACTTCGGGCCGCCTCATTGAACGCGTCAAGCCTGTCGCCTACATGAGGGTCGCACCGCCCCCCCCCGCGGTTTTGAGCCAATGGAGTGGATCTCTGCTCAAGCACTTCGCCGCCGCAACTTTGGGCTTTGCCGTCCTGTTCGGCGCGACGGCCCCTGCCACCGCTGGCAAGGGCGGATATGTCTGGGCGAATAAGCCCCTATATCTGGATACCTACCCGTCCACCGCTTACACCGACCGATCGAACACCTACGCTCGAGCCGTGAAATCTAAGCGCAAGAAGTTCGATCCCAAGCTCGACTTCGAGACCGAGGCTGTTTGGCGGAATTTGCGTCCCGAGTGGTTCGACGATTAAGCCGAACCGGCGCATCCAATCACAGAACACGCAAACTCCGGCGCTTCGGCTTGCGCCCTTGACCAAACATCGCGCAAGCCGGCCGCCGGAGTTTTGCATTTTGCGCTTTTGACAAGCCAAAAAAATTCTACTTTGGGCCCCTTGGTTGAACCCTGTTCGCTTGCTACCTGGATGTGTGCGGCGACCCTTCCATTTTTGGCCTGGGCCGCTTGAGCCACTGGAGACCGTCTATGCTCAAGTCCACGTTAGGCCTTGCTGTCCTGTTGGGTGGGATTAGTCCCGCCACCGCCGACGACAAAAGCGGACGTGCCTGGACCGCCAAGTTTGTCCATCCCGACGCCTATGTTTCATCCCGTGCCGATCAATCGATGGCCGACGCGATCGACAGCGGACAAACCGGCACGCAAAACCGCGTTCAATCCCAAGCGCCAATTTGAGGCAGTCCGGCGCGTGTCTCGTATTCCCGAGAAGGCGTAACGCCGAAGGAAATCCGGCTGTTTAAACGGCCGGAAGTTGGCACTGGAGCATCCGCGCGCCATTGGCTAGGGTCTGGCACCTTGCTCTTGTCCGCCGCGCTCTCCAGAAGGCAAAATTGAACACGGGATGGGTCCGCGTCTTCTCTATGCCCTCATTGTGGGGGCGGTCATCTTGGCCGCGCTTGCCCTGCGTGTCTGGGACCCAACTCCCGTCGCCCGGCTAAGGGCGCTCGTCTTCGACTCCTATCAGCGCTTGAGCCCGCGCCAATTCGATCCCTCCCTTCCGGTGCGCATCGTCGATATCGACGAAGAGTCGCTGAAACGGATCGGCCAATGGCCTTGGCCGCGTACCGTGCTTGCCGAGCTTGTCGACAAGTTGGCCGCAGGCGGCGCGGCGGCGATCGGCTTTGACATGGTGTTTCCCGAGCCTGATCGCATGTCGCCCGCCAATACGCTTCGCTATTGGCCGAAATCTGAGGCTCTGGCGAATTTGCGTGAGGAAGTGGAGCGGCTTCCCTCGAACGATCAGGTCTTTGCCGAGGCGATCGCCAAGGCTCCTGTCGTGCTCGGCTTCATCGCTTCACCGCAAGCAACCTCTCTCCCCGAGACCAAGGCAGGCTTCGCCCATGCCGGCGACGATCCGAAATTGTTCGCTCCCTATTATCCCGGCGCCGCGGTGAGCCTCGAGGAGCTGCAAGACGGCGCTCAGGGCGGCGGTTCGCTCAACTGGATCCCGGAAAGCGATCAGATCATCCGCCGCATGCCCATGCTCGTGAGGCTGGGCGATACGCTCTATCCGTCCTTTGCCGCCGATATGCTCCGCCTCGCCCAAGGCGCCTCGACCTATGTAGTGAAGTCTTCCGGCGCGAGTGGCGAAAAGGCCTTCGGCGAAAAAACCGGCATCGTCGCCATCAAGCTCGGCGATTTCGAAGTTCCGACCGAAGCACATGGCCAGATGTGGATCAGGTTCACGCCAGAATCCCCGGAACGCTATTTTCCGGCCTGGAAGGTGCTCAACGGCGAAATCGGCGCCGACGATATCGGCGGCCGCATTCTCTTAATCGGCACGAGCGCCGCGGGCCTGCTCGATCTGCGGGCAACCCCGCTCGAACCCTCGGTGCCGGGCGTGTCACTGCACGCCCAGGCCATCGAGCAGATCCTGCAAGGCGCCTTCCTCCAGCGGCCCGACTTCGCTACCGCGGCCGAGCTTCTCTACATTCTCGTGCTCGGCCTGCTAATCGCCTTTCTGATCTATCGCCTGGGCGCGGCCGGCAGCGCCGTGCTGGGCGGCCTTGCGGTCGCCGCGGTGATCGGCGTTTCTTGGTACGCGTTCGACGCCTTTGGCTGGCTGGTCGATCCGATCTACCCGGCCTTCGCACTGGCGGCGATCTATCTTGCCGGTACTCTGTTCGTGTTCCTGCGCACCGAGCGGGAGCGGAACCGCGTCCGCAATGCCTTCTCGCACTATATGGCGCCGGCGCTTGTCGAGCGCCTTGCCGGAGACCCGTCGCGGTTGAAACTAGGCGGCGAGACCCGCGACATGACGCTCCTGTTCAGCGACGTGCGCGGGTTCACCGGCATTTCCGAAGGTCTCGACGCCGAAGAACTCACCCGCTTCCTCAACTCTCTGTTCACACCGCTCAGCAACATTATCCTCGACGAGCGAGGCACTATCGACAAATTCATGGGCGATGCGGTGATGGCCTTCTGGAACGCGCCGCTCGACGACAGCGCCCATCCCACCCATGCCTGCAGCGCGGCGCTCCGCATGATGCGCGAGATGACGACCTTGAATGAGCGTTGGCGTGAGGAGGCAGAAGCCAAGGGCAGGCCTTACAAACCGGTGCGACTCGGCATCGGCCTCAACACCGGGGTGTGCTGCGTCGGCAATCTCGGCTCGGAGACGCGCTTCGACTATTCTGTGATCGGCGACAACGTCAATGTCGCATCGCGCCTCGAGGGTCAGTGCAAGACCTACGACGTCGGCACCGTGGTCGGCGAAACCACCATCAAGCGCGCCCCCGACTTCGCTTTCCTCGAACTCGACCTCCTAAAGGTCAAGGGCAAGACGGAGGCCACGCGCGCCTTCGCCCTGCTCGGCGACAGCGTGCTCAAAAACTCCGAGGGCTTCATCAGGCTTGCGGAGCGTCACGGAGAATTTCTCGCGCGCTTCCGAGCCAAGGATTGGGACGCGGCGGAAGCGCTCAGCCATGAATGCGAGAAGCTCAACAGCGCTCGGCTCGATCGGGTCTATGCCCTTTATCGCGAACGCATCGCCTTCTTCCGCATGAACCCTCCCCCGCCCGATTGGGACGGCACGGCCGAGGCCTTGTCGAAATAGGCCGATGCCCCAAATCGCTCTCCTCGCCCTCGTCGCTGTCGCGGTCCTGATGTTCAAGCATGGGGTAGCCGATTTCTACCTGCAAACCTCGTATCAATATTTGAACAAAGGAAAATACGGCCATCCCGGCGGCATCATCCACGCCGGCATCCACACCGCGCTCACGCCGCTCGTTTATCTCGTCCTGGTACCTGGCTCGTTTTTGGTCGCAAGCGCCATTGCGTTCGCCGAGTTCCTGCTCCACTACCACATCGACTGGCTGAAGGAGCAGATCACCCACAGGAACGGCTGGACGCCGCAAGATCGCGGCTTCTGGTATGCGCTCGGCACCGACCAATTGGTGCACGGCTTGACCTATCTCGCCATCGTCGTCGTACTGCTCGCCATCGCCGCCTAGAGCAGCGCCGAGATCTCGCGATTGGCGAATTCGAGCCGGTCCGACAACAGCCTAATGATCAGCTTGTGGAACGCGGCGGCGGCGACCGGATCCTCGGCCTGCATCTTGTCGAACGCCTCGCGCGTGAGCCGGTAGACCACCGTTGGCCCCTCGGCGACTACGCTTGCCGCGCGCGGCACGCCGCGGAAGAAACCCATCTCGCCCACGATCGTGTGTCCGAGCATCCGCCGCAGGCGGATCGGCCGGCCATGTTCGTCGACGATGGTGATCGCCACCGAGCCGGAGGCCTGAAGCACGATTGAGTCCGAAGGCTCGCCCTGATGGAACAGGAATTCGCCGTTCGACAGCTCCTGGCGCTCCATGTACGAGGCGATGCGCGCGAAATCGACCTTGCCGCCGAGCTCGGACTGCAACCAGCTCTCAAAGCTATGCGTCGAGGCGGCGCCGACTTCATGGTGCATCAACAGCATGTCCTCGCACCATTCGATCGCTTCGTTGCGGCTGCCAAACACCTGATGCGGCCGGTCGGAACCGAAGAAGCCGGCCCGCTCGAAATTCACCCGCATGCTCTCGCTCAAGCCGGAGAAGCCGAGCGTCACGCCGTTCTCCTCGCAGTAATTGCGCAACTTGACGAGACTCAACACTGCCGACGTGTCGAGGCCGGGAACCGCGCTGAAATCCAGCACCACGAAGCCCACGGGCTTGTCCCGCTGCGCCTCGATCGCCCCCCTGATGCGCTCGAACAGGCCATTCGAGGACCCGAAGAAGATGAAGCCCGATAGCCAGAAGACATGCATGCGCAAGCCTTCCTCGCGCAGCAAGCGCGCTTGCTCGGGCGAGCGTTCGACATTGCTGGAGAACTCTTGCCGGGTGAGATGGCGCCTGATCACGCCGATGCGGCTGTAGTTCAGCGCGAACATGAGGCAGGCGCCGATCACGCCGACTACCACCCCCATGAAATAGCCGAAATTGATGATCACCAGGGTCATCACTCCGGTCAGCGCCCATTCCATCCACGAGCTTTGCGCCGGCGCTTCCCAAAGCTCGATCAGGATCACCGCGCCGAGATAGGCGAGCATGCCGCCGAGAATGGCCTTCGGCACCACGCTGCCGACATCGATGCCGGAGAACAGAATGAAGGCGGCGACCAGCCCGACGATCGCGCCGGCCCATCGCGTCGTGGCGCCCGACTCGTCGAGCAGCACGCAAGCATTCATCGACAACGAACCGCCAAAGCCGCCAAGCACCGAGGCCAGCAGATTGGCGAGCCCGTTGGAACGGAACTCTTGATCGAGATCAGCGGTCTTCTGCCGCGCGACTTCGAGGCTCGACACGTCGAGCAGTAGCGCGATGGCCATCACCGCGCAAAATGATCCGATCTCGGCGCTGCTCTGGGCGATCACGCCCCAATCGACCTCGCTGCCGAAGATGTAGTTGGCCGGCCACCACAGGCTGAGCTCGCCAAGAGCCGGCAGAAACCAGGCGCTCCGCAGCTCTTCGTCTTGCAACAAACCGAACAGGCTGCCGTCCAGCGCCAGGAGGAATGCAAAAAATGCCACCGGCAAAGCGAGATAGGCCGGGATCCAGCGGCCAAGCAGCGGAATCGCCAGAGCGAACAATGCCGCGACGAGGATCTGCGCCCCATAGAGTGTCGAATAAAAGGGCTCCCAGCTCGCCGGCGAGAGCGACAGCTCGGTCTGGGTCACCACCTCCATGCCGCCGGTGATCAGCAGGAATCCCGACGCGGCCAGAAAGCCGCCGATCACGGGATAGGGAATGAAGCGCAACCACTGCCCCAATCTGAGCGCGCCGACGCCGTAGAGCAGGATGCCGGTAAGCAGGGTGCTCACCGATAGCGCGATCAAGACATTGATGATGATCGTTTCGGTTCCGGCGCCCTTGGCGGCGAGGCCCGCGGCCATCGTGGATGCGAGCACGCTCATCACCGCGACGGCCGGAGAGTCAGGGCCCCCGATTACCGGCGAGAAGGTCGAGGTTATGGCGATCACCACGCAGGTGACCACCGTGCCCATGATCAGGCCGGCGAGCCCCAACGGGAAACCGCCGGCCAAATCGCCGGTGAAGATGAGCGCGGCGAAAGAGATGCAGTAGGCGATCTGCACCACCGCCGAGATGGCGCCCGCCATAGCGTCCCGCCCGAGCGTCGACGCTTCGATATTGCGCGGGCGGCGGAGCGCCAGATTCGCGAGGAGCGACAAGGTGGTAAGGCGGAAAAGCTTCGGGTTGAGTTGCCTTCGATCATGGCTGGCACGAGCCATGATGGCAAGCCGAAGTCCAAATGCGGGGCGAAGGCGCCGGTTTTACGGCGGCGAGCGGCGCAAGCGGTCGGCTAGTGCCCGCATCACGGCGATGGCGAAGAACGGTGTCTCATGCACCAGGAACAGGAAGCTCTTCTCGGTAATCGGCGCGACCTCGCAAGCCGTCTTGGCGCGCGCGGTGGCCGCCCGCGGCGAGCCATCGATCAGGGCCATCTCCCCGAAAATTCCCCCGGCCGACAGTATCTCCACGATCTTGCCGTTGCGTTCGACCTCAACCTCGCCGGTGCGGATCAGATACATTGCGTCCCCTTTGTCGCCCTCCGCGAAGATCGTCTCGCCCGGCTTGAAGCTGGCGGGAGGAAACCCTGCGTTGGCGAGCAGTTGGAAGTCTATTGCAGCCATCGTCATGCGCTGTCCTCCTTGCCCTTAGGCATGCTCGCGGAGCGGCACCCTATGACAATCCTGTGACGGTACTATAAAGGAGGCCAAGCTGCGGCGTTAGGCCCGGCTTCGGGCCGCCATTCGGCAATGTCGGCGGTGCCGTCGACGCTCCAACGGCCAGGCCTGCCCGGCTTTTTACAGGCTTGCGCCAGCAAGACGTTGAATTCCGACCTCGGGATGGGCCGGAAGCCGAGCGTGCGGAGATGCTCGCTGTCGCGCTTGCCGTCATTTAGGGCGAAACCCCATTGCTGGAGGTAGTAGCTTAGCACGACGAAACCGACCTTCGATGCCTCCGGCTGGCGTGCGAACATCGACTCGGTGAAGAAGGCTTTGCCGATCGCCACGCCGTAAAGTCCGCCCGCGAGATTGCCGGCCCGGTCCCATACCTCGACGGAATGAGCATAGCCCGCCTCGTGCAGCGCCTGGTAGGACTGCACGATGTCGGGCCGGATCCAAGTGAGGTGCGGCCGTCCCGGACGCGGTTCGGCGCAAGCCGCGACCACCGCGTCGAAGGCGGTATCGAACGTCACCGTGAACTGCTTGTTGCGCAGGAGCCGCCGCACATTCTTGGCGATGTGAACATCGCTGGGGAAGCAGACCATGCGCTCGGCGGGCGCCCACCATTTCTGCGGCCCGATATGCGCGAGCGGGAACAGTCCCTTCGCATAGGCAGACCTCAAGCGAGCCACGCTCATGTCGGTGCAGATGCCAGCGAGCCCGTCCGGCTGGCGCAATGCTTGCTCGGGATCTGGCAAAGCGCCCGGCGCAGGTCCAAGTCCGCCATAATGCTTCGCCAGCATCAGCAAAGTCGCGGGCACACCAAAGAGCCGCGGCGGCTTCAAGCTCCACAGCAAGCCGAGCGCCCAACGCTGCATTTTTTGCGGCACGCCCTCACCTGCCATCGTGACCCTCAGACCGCACTCTGGTCACCGCTTCGAGCCAGCCGCCATAGCGGTTATCCCGCTCGGTTGCGGTCATTAGCGGCTCGAATATTCGCGCCGGAACCCACGCGTCCTCGATCGCGCTCATATCGCCGAACATGCCCGCAGCCTGGCCGGCATGATAGGCCGCGCCCAGCGCCGTCGTTTCCGGCGTGCGGGCAATCTCTACCCTTTGCCCGAGAATGTCGGCCAAGCGCTGCATGAACCAGGCATTCCCCGTCATGCCGCCATCCACGCGTAGCGTGTGTGGAGTTTCGATGCCGCTCACCGCCATGTCGCGGCCCATCGCGGTCAAGAGATCACGGGTCTGGAAGGCGACCGCCTCGAGTCCGGCCGCGACCAGATCGGCCTTCGAGGCGGCACGCGTCAGCCCGAGGATCGCCGCCCGCGCGCTCGCGTCCCAGAACGGCGCGCCGAGTCCCTGGAACGCCGGAACCAGATAGACGCCCGAATTCGGATCAGCTTGCCGTGCGAGCGCGTCGCTTTCCGCCGCCGTGGCGATGAGACCGAGACTGTCTCTGAGCCACTGCACGGTAGCGCCTGCCATGAAGATCGCGCCTTCCAGCGCATATGTCGGCTTGCCATCGATCTGATGGAATACGGTCGAGAGCATGCGCGTGGCGGAGGCCACTTTCTCCGCGCCGGTATTGGCGAGCACAAAGCAGCCGGTGCCATAGGTCGCCTTGAGCATGCCGGGTCTGAAACAGGCTTGGCCGTAACCTGCCGCCTGTTGGTCGCCGGCCACGCCTTTGATCGGGATTGCGGCACCGAAATGCTCGGGCAACGTTGTGCCGAAATCGCCTTGGCTGTCTCGCACCTCTGGCAGCATCGCCCGCGGCACGTCGAACCGCTCGAGCAGCCTTGCGTCCCAGCGGCCAGACCTGATGTCGTAGAGCTTGGTGCGTGCGGCGTTCGAGGCGTCGGTTGCGTGCAACCTGCCTCCGGTGAGCTTGAACAAGAGATAACTGTCGATCGTGCCGAAACACACCTCCCCCGCCTCGGCGCGCGGCCGCAGCCTCGGCACATTGTCCAACAGCCAGGCCAGTTTCGTTGCCGAGAAATAAGGATCGATGACGAGCCCGGTCGTCTCGGCGACATGCGCCGCCCAGCCTTCGCGGACGAGATCAGCGCAGAGATCGGCGGTGCGGCGATCCTGCCAGACGATCGCGTTGGCGAGCGGCTTGCC
>DATICH010000102.1:0-3908 GCA_035456885.1 Methyloceanibacter sp. | reverse complement strand
GGATATTCCTCCGCCGCAGGAGGGCTTGACGCGCGAAGAGACCCGCTCGGTCTCCGAGCGCCGCAAGCTCCGCGCCGCCGTCGTCTACGAGATCATCCGCACCGAGGGCGAGGGCGAGCTCGCCCGCAGCGTGAGCGCGCTGTGGTGGTCGGCGCTCGCCGCCGGCCTCTCGATCGGGTTCTCGGTGCTCGCTCAAGCCCTGCTCAAGGCTTACCTTCCCGACACGCCGGGGGCCGCCATCATCGAAAACGTGGGCTACTCGGTCGGCTTCCTGATCGTCATTCTCTCGCGGCAGCAATTGTTCACCGAGAACACGCTGACCGCCGTGCTGCCGGTGATCGCCCGCAGGGAATGGCAGTGGCTGTGGGTCTTGTTGCGGCTGTGGGGCATCGTGCTGCTCGGCAATCTCGCCGGCTGTTTCCTGTTCGCCGCCTTCCTGGCCTATTCGGGCGCGTTCACGCCGGATTTCGCCGAAGCCGTGCGCGCGATCGGCATGAAGCTGATGGCCAACTCGCCTTCGGAGATGTTCTTCAAGGGCATTGTCGCCGGCTGGTTGATCGCGGCCTTGGTGTGGATGATGCCGTCAGCGGAGGGAACCGAGATCTTCGTCATCACCTTGATGACTTATCTCATCGCGCTCGGCGGCTTCACCCATGTCATCGCCGGATCGGCCGAGGCCATTTATCTTTGGCTCACGGGCCACGAGAGCCTGGCGCATCTCGTGTTCGACTTCTTCCTGCCCACCCTCGCCGGCAATGTCTTTGGCGGAACTCTCCTGTTCGCCGTGATCAGCTACGCGCAGGTGCGCGAGGAGCTCGACTAGCGACGTTTTTTCCGGGGAACCGCGGCCATGGCGGCCGCGTTTTTTCGCGAGAGGCGGGGTGACCAAAACATGCCGGCCGCAAGGTCGGCTGGGAACCCTAGGAGAGATGATATGCATCGACTCTTGACCACTACGGCCGTCGCTTTGCTGCTTGGCGTTGCGCCGGCCATGGCTATCGAGGACTCCTCGAAGCTTCCGGATCAGTCCACGGCTCCAGAGGCCTCTCAGTCGAATGAATCGCCTTCTGCGCTGCCGAGCGAGCAGGGCATGTCGCCCGAGGCTTCGGAGCCTGGGCAGCCGCAGGCGGCCAATGAGCCTTCCGATGTCGAGGACCAGCTTCCGACCCAACCTGGCGTGTCGCCTGACGTGGCCAAGGAAGCGTTCGAGCCGAACGACGGCTCCGCCGATACTTCGGGCGGCGCTCAGGAGCGGAGCTCAGCGCCTCCGGACTCTGGCGCAGCGAGCGCCGGCGCGGGCACCGCTGATGCAGGATCGCCCGACCTCGTGACCCCGGAATCGGAGATCGATAGGGGTCCGGCTGCGGCCGAGAAGCCAGACTCTTCGATGGAGTCGGAGACGTCCAAGGAATAGCCCACGCCAGATAGGACGTGAGCGAGGGGTCGCCGCATGGCGGCCCCTTTTTCATTGCCGTCACGAGACAGTCAGGGAGAGACCGGCACGCTGCGCCAGCGCGTAAGCAGCGTAACGGCAGCGCGTATCGCGAGCGTGCCGGCCGAGGGGTTCGCCATCGCCAAACCCCTCACCCCTGTCGGCCGGAAACGTCCGGCTAACGTCCTCTGCCCGAAGGGAGAGGGGAGCAGAAAGCGCGTATGAAATCCTGGACGGGCTCCGCGGCCAAACTCTCGAGCAACACGCTGTTGCAGGCGCGGTCGCCGCGCGCGTAAGCCTCGTCGAGCAGCTGGAGCGGCATGGGCACCCGCCTAAGAGCGGGTGCCCATGTGGGAAGCGGGAAGAGATTGTGGTTGTTGGTCACGGCGACCTCACACTTTCCCCCGCGCCAACTAGCGCTGCGTCTGGTAGGGGTTCGGGAAGCCTTCGGCCATGACGGGCGCGGCAGAGGCGACGATCAGGGCAACGGCGAGCATGATCTTCTTCATCGATAGTCTCCTTTAGGTTGGCCGGTTGATCTGAGATTCGGCGGCTGGCCAGGGGTCCGTTCGAACAAGCGATAATTGGACCCTCGCCCGCGAAATTCCCAATAGCGGTTGGCTATCGTGTCGGTGCTTTCCGTGTCGGGGGAAAAACCCCCTTCTCCCGCACTCCAGCGATAGTCCCGGTTCCCTGACCCGAGCACAGGCTCGGTGTCGAATCTCCAATTGAACCGATGATCGGCTCGCAGCGTCGAAGGTTGCGGAAGGTCGTCATTGGATCGCCGGGCCTTCGCCCGCAAAATCAGGAGAGAGCGTGATGAGCAACGAGAGAAGCAACGATGTTTTCACGATGATGCGCATTTCGGGACCAGGCGCACGCAGTCGTGGCTTAAACTTGGGCCGGTGCGGATATGAAGGATTGCGGCTCATGACCACCATGCAACTGGTGATTACCGTCATCATTCTCGCCATGCTCGCCAGCGCCGCCAGCGCCGAGGGCGCGCGCTACAGCAAGGAGCTGCAAAGGGCCTGCGCCGGCGACTACAAGCGTTTCTGTAGCGAATTCGGCCTCGAGACCAATGCGCTCAGACTTTGCATGAACCGCGTCGGCCACCGCCTGAGCACAACTTGCGTCAACGCGCTGTTGGCGGCTGGAGAGGTCAGCCAGGCCGAGGTCAACCGACGCAAGCGTGCCGAGCGCTAATCGCGCAAGCGTTGCTGTTGCGCAAAAACAATGCGCACATTTTTTTGTGCGCGATCCCGCATCGAATGCAACGTTCCGCGCCGTTTCGGTTTAAACTTCGGTTTGAGTCGAGACACGGGGGAACATACGATGCGGACTACTCTCGCGACGATGCTCGGCGCCTTGCTCGTGATTAGCTTTGTTGGCACGGCAGGCGCCGACTCCTACAGCAAGGCAGTGAAGAAATCCTGCGCCACGGACTATCATAAATATTGCGGCGACTACGGGCTCGAGAGCGCGGCCTTGCGCATTTGCATGGACAAGGCCGGCAACAGCCTCTCCAGGGCCTGTGTTAAGGCGCTGGTCGCCTCCGGCGAGGTCAGCCAAGCCGAGGTAAACCGCCGCAAAACGCGCTAGGCCGCCGCGGCACGCATCCTGCAAGACCCTTGTACCGGCCGAGCGGGGAAGCCGGTCTTCCGCCGCAAAATGGCCGCGAGGCCCGTCTAGTCCCAAGCATCGGCGCCGCCGTGCCGTCCAAGCCGGCGGCACGATGGCTAGAGATTAGGCGCTGCCCCTGATTGCGGCTAAACAAGGGGACCTGTCCATGAGCAATCCGCGTAAATCGGCCCGCGACAAGCCGGTAGCAATCAAGGCGCAAAGCGAACGCGCGCCTGACGCGAAATTGTCGAAGAGCAAGAAGCCGAACGGCGCCGGCAGGAAAGTGCCGAAGCCGAAGACCCTCGCCGCCGAGATCGGCGCCACGGTCATGCGCGAGCAAACCGCAAGCGGCGAGCCCAAGCAGGCAGAGCCGCCAAGGCCGGTTCGCGTCACGGCGGCGAAGCCCATCCCTCCGGTTGCGAAACCCGCGCCGGTGAAATCTCCACCGCGCAAACCGGCGCAGGCCGCGCCCGCACCGGCCGCGGCCAAGCCGGCCGCAGAACCGCCCGCGAAGCCTATGACGCCGGCCAAACCCGCACAGGTCGTGAGCAAGCCGGCGATGAGCAAGCCGGTCGTCAGCAAGGCCCCCGAGGCACCGCAGCATCCGGTTGAAAACGCGGTCGAGACCCTCGAGCGCTCCTTCAAGGCGGCCGGGGAGGGGACCGTCGCGGTCAATTGCAAGCTGCTCGACTTCGCGCGGGCCAATGTCAATTCCAGCCTCGATCATGTGCGGGACCTCGCCGCGGCGAAGAGCCCGGTGCGGATTTTGCGGCTGCAGATCGAGTATTGGCATGACTGCCTGGAGACCTTCGCCAATCAGGCGCAGGAACTCAGGGCGATGTCGGCCGAGCTG
>DATICH010000101.1:0-13337 GCA_035456885.1 Methyloceanibacter sp. | reverse complement strand
CGGGAGCCACTGATCTTCATCGTCTCCGGCGAGACGTCCGGAGACAATCTGGCCGGGCGGCTGATGGCGGCGCTCAAGCGCGAGACCGGCGGCAAGGTCCGCTTCGCCGGCGTTGGCGGTCCGCAAAGCGAGGGCCAAGGGCTCAAGAGCCTGTTTCCCATGCGCGACCTTTCGGTCATGGGCCTTGCCGAAATCCTGCCGCATCTGCCGCGTCTCCTCAGGCGCCTCGGTGAGACAACCAAGGCAGCCAAGCAACTGAAGCCCGACGCCGTGGTGACCGTGGACTCGCCGGGC
Organism: Methyloceanibacter sp.; assembly: GCA_035456885.1. Taxonomy (GTDB): domain Bacteria; phylum Pseudomonadota; class Alphaproteobacteria; order Rhizobiales; family Methyloligellaceae; genus Methyloceanibacter. Next base: position 13,043 of record DATICH010000101.1, on the reverse strand, counting down.
TTCTGTCTCCGCCTCGCCCATCATCTGCGCGGCTCGGGCATTCCGGTGATCCACTATGTGGCGCCGCAACTCTGGGCTTGGGGCTCGTTCCGCGCGCGTAAGCTGAGGAAACGCGTCGACCATGTCATGGCGCTGCTGCCGTTCGAGGTGCCCTTCTTCACGCAATACGGCATCCCCGCCACCTATGTCGGCCATCCGGCGATCGACGCCGGCGCAGAGCACGGCGACGGGCCGGGTTTTCGCGCGCGCCACGGGCTCGACCCGGAGGCGCCGGTTCTCTGCGTGCTCCCCGGCAGCCGGGCGGCCGAGGCCAGCCGCATGCTTCCGGTCTTTGCCGAAGCGCTGGGGCTCCTCAAGGAGAAATTCCCCGATCTCCGGATCGTCATTCCCGTGGTCGATTCCGTCGCCGAGTTGGTGAGCCAGACCACACGGCGCTGGCCGTTGCCGGTGCTCCTGGTCAGCGACACGCAAGAGCGTTTCGACGCGTTCGCCGCGTCGAACGCCGCCTTGGCCAAGTCGGGGACGGTGACGCTCGAGCTCGCTCTTGCCGGCGTGCCGATGGTCGTTGCCTACCGGATCAACCCGGCCTCCGCCTTCCTCGTCCGCCGCATGGGCGTCGCCGTCGAGCACGCTTCGCTGGTGAATTTGTTGAACGGCCGCCAGGTGGTGCCGGAATTCCTTCAGGACGACTGCACCGCTGCGAATCTTGCGGCGGCCGTGGCTGAGCTGCTCGGTTCCGAGCAGGCTCGCGCGGCGCAGCAGCGAGCCTTCGAGCAGGTAGCCAAGACGCTCGGCGAGCGCGTGCCGCCGCCGAGCGAGCGCGCCGCCAAAGTCGTGCTCGACATCGTCCAGAGACGGGCGGCGGGCAAGGCCTAGGAGCGGCCTGCTCCGGCGGCCGCGGCGCCCGGACCGCCCTGCACCCTGCTCAGGTGCTCCTCGATGCTGTCATTGATCATGCTGGCGACGCGCAGCGCCTCGCAGCCGGCGCGCCCGTCGACCAAAGGCTTCGAACCCGTGGTAACGCAATCGATGAAGGCGTCGATCTCGTTGGCAAGGCTGTCCTGCTTCTCGATCTCGTAGGTTTCGGCGGCGATGGCCGCGAGCCCCTGGGTCATCGGATCGCCTTGCAAGCGATAGCCGTTGATGTGGCCCTCGCCGAGATCGCAGCTGAGATATTGATTGCGCGAGAACACCCGCATGCGCCGCTCGGTCTTGTAGCTGACCCGGCTCGCCGTGACATTGGCGATGCAGCCGGATTCGAAGGTGATGCGGGCATTGCCGATATCGATTCGCTTGCCGAGCACCGGCGTGCCGACCGCGTCCACCTGAACCACCGGCGACGCGACCAGGCCGATGATCATGTCGATGTCGTGGATCATCAAATCGAGGATCACGTCGACCTCGACCCCGCGATTCTTCCACGGCGCAATGCGATAACTCTCGAAATAGAGCGGCTCGCCGATGATCTCGGACAGCATGCGGTAGGCGCTGGAGAAGCGCTCGATATGGCCGACCTGCAAGATTGTCTTGCGCGCATCGGCAAGGCTCGTGAGCGCCCGCCCGCTCTCCTCGCCTTCGGTGAGCGGCTTCTCCACCAGCACGTGGATACCGGCCTCGATCAGCTCGCGCGCGATCTCGTAGTGGAGCGGCGTCGGCACGGCGACGCTCGCCGCGTCGACCTTGCCGATGATACTGCGATAGTCTGAAGCTGCCTCCCCGCCGAACTCGGCGGCCACCGCGCTGGCCCGCTCGGCGTCGGTATCGACGATGGCGACGAGCTCGGCACGAGAATTGCGCGCGTAGTGATTGGCGTGAAAGCGGCCGAAATAGCCGGAGCCGACCACGGCGACGCGCACCCGCCCTGCCATCGCCTAGCGGTCTCCCCTACTCGGCCGCATGCGCGACTCCCGGCCTCGCTGCGCCGAGCGCCCGGCGCACGGTATCGATGATGAAATCTTGCCCCTCGGCCTCGAGGTAAGGATGCATCGGCAGGCTGATCACGCGCTCCGCCAGCCACTCGGCCTGAGGCACGCCGTCGGGCGGCGCCGGCGCATCTTTGTAGGGCGGCAGCCGGTTGAGTACGCTGGCATAATGAATCGCGGTCGGAACGCCGGCCTCGCGGCAGGACTTGGCCAGCGCATCGCGCTGCTCGGTGACGATCGTATATTGCGCCCAGACCGAGGTCGCGCCCGGCATCAGACCCGGCACTTCGGCGACCGCGGCGAGGCCTTCGTTGTAGCGGTCGGCCCGCGCCTGGCGCGCCGGGATCTCGTCCGGGAATAGGCGAAGCTTCTCCAAGAGGATCGCCGCCTGGATCGAGTCGAGCCGGCTGTTCAAGCCGAGATACTCGATCTCCTGCATGTCGGGACCCTTGCCGTGATTGCGCAAGGCGCGCAGGCGGTCCGCCTTCTCATCGTCGTCGGTGAAGATCGCCCCGCCGTCGCCATAGCCGCCGAGCGGCTTCGACGGATAGAAGCTCGTCGCCGTGTAGGCGGCAAGCGTGCCGACCTTCTTGCCATTGAGGCTCGCGCCGAAGCTCTGCGCCGCGTCGGCGATCACGGCGAGTCCATGCGCCTCGGCGATGGCGCCGATCGCCTGGTAATCGGCCGGCTGACCGTAGAGATCGACCGGGATCACGCAGCGCGGCTTAAGTGAACACTTCTTGGAGTTGTCGATTGCCGCTTTGAGACTGTCGACATCCATATTGAATGTGTCGCGGCGCACATCAACAAAGACAGGCGTGGCGCCGACATGTGCGGCGACCTCGACCGTGGCCACGAAGGTGAAGGCCGGCACGAACACGGCATCGCCGGGGCCGACGCCCTCGGCCAGCAGCGCCAGCAGCAAAGCGTCGGTGCCGTTGGCGCAAGTGATGCAATGCCGTGCGCCGCAGAACGTCTCGAGCCGCCGCTCGAGTTCGGTGACTTCCGGCCCGAGAATGAACTGACCGTGCTCCAGAATCCTGGAGATCGCCTGCTCGACGCTGTCGCCGAGATGCGCCCGCTGTGCCGCAAGGTCGATGAAGGCCGGAACGGCATGCTTACGCTCTTGGCTCATGCGATCTCCCACCCAGCGCCCGCTCGCCGCATTCTACCTGAAGATGCGGCGAAATCGGGCAAGACGACCAGCTAGGCCAGAGGCCTTAATTCTTAGGGGTTTTTGGGAAGTCCCTCAGGCCCCGCCGCCGACTAGCATAGCATGGCGCCGGTTTCAAACCCGCCGGGCTGCGTCGAAGCGTCCGCAAGGTTTGGAGGACTGCGCCCGGGTCAGCCAAACCACTACCGACAGCAGCGTTGTCCCGAATCCAGCGCTTGGGGAAGCCGGAGATCGGTGCTAGCTGAAGGGACTTTTTCGCAGGGATCGCGCCCGGATCGTCCGTAATTTCACGCTGCTCTTCGCTCGCAATGCTGCTTGGCTCCGACCGACTGCTCGCCTCCTCGCGCCTGAACGGCTTGCGGGTCGGGGTGCTTGCCAACCCGGCTTCGGTCGACGCGGTGTTTCGCCACATCGTCGACCGCCTCGCCGCCGCGTCGAACTGGCAGCTGGCGGCGATTTTCGGCCCGCAGCATGGTTTCCGCTCCGATCTCCAAGACAACATGATCGAGACGCCGCATGAGAAGGACCCGAAGCGGGGCGTGCCGATCTTCTCGCTCTACAGCGAGACCCGCGAGCCGACGCCCGAGATGCTCGATCTGATCGACGTGCTGGTCATAGACATTCAGGACGTCGGCGCGCGCATCTATACATTCATTTATACCGTCGCCAATTGCTTGCGCGCCGCCGCACGCAAGGGGCTGCGGGTGATCGTCTGCGACCGCCCGAATCCAATCGGCGGCGCGATCGAAGGACCGATGCTGAAGCCGAGTTTCGAATCCTTCGTCGGCCAATTCCCGATCCCGATGCGGCACGGCATGACCGTCGCCGAGCTCGCGCGGCTGTTCAACGAACGGCATGGTATCGGCGCCGATCTCGAAGTGGTCCCAATGGAGGGCTGGTCGCGCGACATGTATTGGGACGAGACGAGCCTCCCCTGGGTGATGCCCTCCCCCAACATGCCGACCCTCGAGACGGCAATCGTCTATCCCGGAACGGTCTTGTTCGAAGGCACCATGCTGTCGGAGGGCCGCGGCACCACTCGCCCCTTCGAGCTGATTGGCGCGCCTTGGCTCGATGGCGAAGCGCTTGCCGCGCGCCTGAATGCGGCCGGACTGAAGGGCGTGCATTTCCGCCCCGCGATCTTCGAGCCGACCTTCCAAAAACACGCGCGGACCAGCTGCGGCGGGTGCCAGATCCATGTTACGGCGCGAACCGAGTTCGAGCCGGTGAAGGCCGGCGTGGCGCTGATGCGCGAATGCTACGCGCTCGACCCGGCCCGCTTCCTGTGGCGCCCACCACCTTACGAGTATGAGCATGACAAAATGCCGATCGATATTCTCGCCGGATCGGCGGAGCTGCGGGAGCAGATCGAGGCCCAAGTCCCGCTCGAAGACATCGCCGCGGGCTGGCGTTCCGGCGAAGCGGAATTTGCCGCGACGATCCGGCCTTATCTGCTGTACTGACCGGAGCAAAGGTTAGGCGCGCATGTTCCCCATCTCGGACGACAATCCGCGACAGCAAACGCCCTACGTCACCTGGTCGATCATCGGCGTCTGCGTGCTGGTCTTTCTGTGGCAGGCCTCGCTCGGCGAAGAACGCGGTCAGATCGCCGTCTTCGAGTTGGGGATGATCCCCGCGCGCGTGTTCGGTACGGCGGAGCTTGGACCCGAATTCAGCGCCGCACCTCCGTGGCTGACCGTCATTACCTCCATGTTCATGCATGGCGGCTGGATGCATCTTATCCTCAACATGCTGTTCCTTTGGATCTTCGGCGACAACGTCGAGGATTCCATGGGGCATGTGCGCTATCTCATCTTCTATATTGCCTGCGGCATTGCCGCGGCCATGGCGCAGGCGCTGACCAATCTCGACTCGACCATTCCCATGGTCGGCGCGAGCGGCGCCATTTCCGGCGTGCTCGGCGCCTACGTTCTGCTGCACCCGCAAGCCACGATACGCGTGCTGATCGTGCTCGGCGTGTTTGTCACGATGGCGCATGTGCCGGCCATGATCGTGCTTGGCATATGGTTCCTGACGCAGATCGCCAGCGCCGCCCTCGCGCAAGGCGACGGGCCGGGCGTTGCCTTCTGGGCGCATGTCGGCGGTTTCGTCGCCGGCATGGCACTGGTGCCGTTCTTCAAGAAAAGCAACGTGCCGCTGTTCCAGCCGCCCCACTCGCGGCCCTTCGAGATCGAGCGCAGGCGCAGGCCCTGGGGCTGATCGCTTAGCGATTACCGCTTTCTGACAGCATCGGACAGCCGAGCGTCTTCTCCAACGCCTCGACCAGATCCTCTTCGGCATCGGCGGTGACGTAGAGACCGCCATTTCGCTCGGCGAGACACTTGGCATCGAGAATGCTCTGCTCGCCGGTCCAGGTGAAATCCTTCAAGCGGAAGCCGATGATATGGATGGTGAGCTGCGCGGCGTCGGCACGAAGCCTCTTGCCGAGATCGCAAGGTGCGCCGCCGCAAGTCTCCTCGCCATCGGTCAGCACCACGATCAACCCAGGCTTGTTGCGGTAGTCGAGCACTTCCGCAGCCTGCTCGACCGCCGTGGTCAGCGGCGTCTTGCCTGCGGGGTTGATGGTGTTTACCTCCTGCATGATGAAACCGGCCGCGTCAGGCGTGGGCTTCAGTGCGAGCTGTACGTTGCATTGCTGATAGGGGCCTGGCCCATAGGTGATAAGACCGACCCGCCGAAATCGCGTGATGTTGGGCAGCACCCTCGCGAGCGCGGCTCGGACTTCATTGATACGGGGAATGGTTTTCCCGATGCCCTGGGTGACATTGCCGGCCATCGATCCCGACGCGTCGAACACGAGCATCGCATCCTGAGTGCACGGGCTCCGCTCCTCTTCATCCGCGGCTCGCACCGGTGTGGCGGCAAGCATCGCGGCGAGCACCACAGCGAGCATCGAACGAATCAAGGAAGCCATGTACCAGTTCTCCATCAGCCTCCGCCGACTCTACTCGAAAATCGGCGGCAATGCGCCAGAACAACTCCCGCGCGACGGCTTGTCACTGCCACCCTGACGGACTAGCTTTCAGGCCGGTCAAGCTCGACGGAGCAACCCCTTGCCAAGCCCGATCGCTCGCGTTTTCCGCACCGTCTGGCGCGCTTCCGGCAGCGCCCAGGACGAGCGCGCAATCCCCGAGGAGACCGCGATCGCCTTTACCTATAATACCGCCTCCTACGCGGTAATGATGGCCACCCCCCAGGATCTCGAGGATTTTGCCGTGGGCTTCAGCCTGACGGAAGGCGTGATCCCGTCCATCGACGCGATCGAGGGTATCGACATCGTCGAAGAGGAAATGGGCATCGAGCTGCGTATCTGGCTCAAGGCACCGGAAGCGGCCGAGTTCTTGGGGCGGCGCCGGAAGTTGGCAGGACCCACCGGCTGCGGACTCTGCGGCGTGGAGACGTTGGTCGAGGCCATGCGCCCGCCGCCCGAGGTGGGCCAAGGGCGCGCCTTCACGCCTGCCGAGATCATGCGCGCGGTGGAGTCGCTCTTTCCGCTGCAAGTTCTCAATCACGAGACGCGTGCGGTGCATGCGGCGGGTTTCTGGGATCCCGAACGCGGTCTGGTGGCCGTGCGGGAGGATGTCGGCCGCCACAATGCGCTCGACAAACTCGCCGGCGCGCTCGCGCGGGATGGCGCCACGGCGCGGTCGGGCCTGGTGGTGCTGACCAGCCGGGTGTCGATCGAGATGGTGCAGAAGGCTGCTTTCATCGGCGCTCCCATCATCGCTGCCGTGTCGGCGCCAACGGCCTTGGCCGTACGCATGGCCGAGGCGTGCGGCATGACCTTGATCGCCATCGCCCGCAAAGACGGGTTCGAAGTCTTCACGCACCCCAACAGGGTCAAGGGCGCGCTCGCCACGCATGTCGCCTGAGGCTTTGCACCGCCCGCAGTCTGCCACAGTGTCGGTGTTAGGCTTGATACGAGGCAATTCCTTGGGAGGGTTGGCCATGAACAGGCTGCTAAGAACGCTCTGCCTGGTCCTCGTCACAACTTTAGCGATCATTGCCGCACCACGGCTCGCCGCGGCTGGTGCTGCCGAGATCGACGCGGCCGCGAACGAAACCCTGCACAGCTTCGTCCGCCAGGTGCCGGGCGCGCGCGAACTCGCCAACAAAGCCGCCGGCATTTTGGTATTTCCCTCCGTGGTCAAAGCGGGGATCGGACTCGGCGGGGAATATGGCGAAGGGATCCTGCTCAATCAGCAGAAGGTTGAAGGTTATTACAACCTGATCTCCGCCTCCTTTGGCTTTCAACTCGGCGTACAGGCGCGCTCGATCATCATCATGTTCATGACCCAGGACGCACTTGCCGGATTTCAGCGCCGGGCTGGCTGGAAGATCGGGGTGGATGGCTCGGTCACCATCATAACCGTCGGCGTCGGCGGCACCATTGACACCGACAAGATCGTAAGCCCGGTGATCGGCTTCATCATCGACCCGAAAGGCTTGATGTATAATCTGACCCTCGAAGGCTCCAAGATCAGCCGCATCAACCCCTGAAGAAGCGACAAACCGTTTCCTTTGCGGCCTGAAGAGGCTAGGTGCAAGTGTTACCTAGCGAGAATTGATTCTAGGACATGACCATGCAGAGAGGCATGAAGCCTCGCCGCCAAGCAGCGGTTCTTCCCGTCCCCGATTCGCTTAGGCTGAGCCGCACCGCGCTTCTGCTCGACGTCGATGGCACGCTGCTCGACATCGCCACCACGCCGGAGGGCGTCGTCATTCCCGAGACGCTTCGCGCGTCCCTGCGCAGTCTGCTCGCGGTTACGGGCGGCGCCGTGGCGCTGGTCAGCGGACGGACCATCGCCATGCTGGACGAGCTCTTCGCGCCCGTGAAAATCCCGGCGATCGGCGGGCATGGCGCCGAAATGCGGCTTACGGCGGATGGGCCGATCGTGAAATGTCATCTGCCGGATTTGAGCGATGCACTTCGCGAGCGCCTACATGCGCTCTCCGACATCGACTCACGCCTCCTGGTCGAGGATAAGCTGCACTCGATCGCGGTGCATTACCGGCTCGCGCGTCACCACGAGGATTTTCTGCAGGAGAAGATCGCCAACATCGTCTCCAGGTTTGACGACCCGGTGGAGGTTCTCTCCGGCAAGGCCGTGATCGAGGTGAAGCCCAAGGATTTCAACAAAGGCTCGGCCGTGCTGGAGTTGATGACCCACGTTCCTTTCTCCGGCCGTACCCCGCTCTTCATCGGCGACGACACGACTGACGAGGCGGTTTTCGCTATTCTGCCCGAGCTTTCCGGGTTGGGCTTCTCCGTGGGGAGAATGATCGAAGGGGCCCGCGGCGTCATCCCGTCCCCCGAACATGTCCGGTCGTGGCTGGTAGCGCTTTCCACTCATGCCGAGCGCCGCGCGACATGAACGATTTCGGACTCGATCTTGCGGTGATCGGCAACGGCCATACCGCCGCGCTGATGGAGCCCAGCGGGCGTCTCGTTTGGTGGTGCTTCCCGCGGCTGGATGGCGACCCGCTCTTTTCCCGATTGCTTGCCGGCAACGAGGAGAAGGGGTTCTCCGACATCGTTCTCGACGACATGGCCGACTATGTTTCGGACTATGAGCGTAATACGGCCATCGTCTCGACGGTCCTGACCAACAGCCAAAACGCCTCCGTCAGGATCACCGACTTCGCCCCGCGCTTCCAAAACTTTGGCCGTATTCATCGTCCAGCGCAGCTCATCAGGATCATCGAGCCCGTGGCGGGGCTTCCCCGCGTCACCATTCGGGTGCGACCGACTACCGGCTATGGAAAACCGATCCAGGACAAATCGCTCGGCAGCAACCACATCACCTATCGCGGCAATGGCACCGCTGTGCGGCTCACCACCGACGGCCCCCTCTCTTACATCGACTCCGAGTCTGCCTTCGTCCTCACTAAGCCCATCCACATGGTGTTCGGACCCGACGAGTCCTGGCCGGAGGACGTCGGCAAGACCTGTCGTGAGTTTGCCGACCGCACGCGCGATTATTGGCGGGAATGGGTGCGCCGCCTGTCTATCTCGTATGATTGGCAGGAGGCGATCATCCGCGCGGCCATCGCCCTGAAACTTTCCAGCTTCGAGGAAACCGGCGCGATCGTCGCCGCTCTGACGACGTCGATCCCCGAGACACCCGGCTCGGGACGCACCTGGGACTATCGCTATTGCTGGATCAGAGACGCCTATTTCGTGGTGAAGGCGCTCAACCGCCTCGGCGCCACGAGGACCATGGAGGAATTCATTTCCTTCATTCTCGGCATCGCTTCCGACGATCCGCTGCGGCCGGTTTACGGCGTCGTACCCTCCGACTCCATGGACGAGCTTATTGCCCCAAATCTCGACGGCTACCGCAATGACGGTCCGGTTCGTGTGGGCAATGCCGCGGCATTTCAGAGCCAGCACGACACGTTCGGCAGCATCATTCTGGCGGCAATGCCGATGTTCTTCGATCGGCGATTGCCGCGCCCGGGGAACGAAGGCTTGTTTCATCTATTGGAATCGCTCGGTGAGAAGGCTGCGCGGCTTGCTTTCACGCCCGATTCCGGCATTTGGGAATATCGCGGGCGCACCCACGTGCACACCTATTCGGCGGCGATGTGCTGGGCCGGATGCAGCCGTTTGTCGGCCATCGCCTCGCATCTCGGCCTGCGCGACCGCGCTGCCTATTGGACGGAGACCGCCAACAACATACAGAAAAATTTGCTCGAACAGGCTTGGAGCGAGAAACGAAAAGCGTTTACCGCCGGTTTTGGTCTCGAAGTTCTCGATGCGAGCCTTCTGCTTTTGCCTGAGACCGGCGTGATCGAGCCAAATGACCCGCGTTTTGTGCAAACCGTCACCGCTGTCGAGCGAGATTTGCTTCGAGGCAGCCACGTAATGCGTTATGCTAGCGAAGACGATTTCGGCATGCCGGAGGCGGCCTTCCTGACCTGCCGCTTCTGGCTGATTGACGCATGGTGGTGGCTCGGGCGTCGCGAGGAAGCGCGTGACCTCTTCGTTGACGCCCTCGGATACCGCAACCGCTATGGCCTGTTGGCGGAGGACATCCATCCGCAGACCGGCCAGCTCTGGGGCAACTTTCCCCAGACCTACTCGATGGCCGGTCTCATCCTGACGGCAATGCGTCTGTCGCGAACCTGGGAGGATCGATATTGGCGCGGCTGATTGTCGTTTCTAATCGCGTTTCCGTGCCCCGCGCCGGCGGCCCGCCGCGCGCGGGCGGCCTGGAAGTCGCTCTTGCCCCAGTATTGAAGGGGATCCAGAGCGTCTGGTTCGGCTGGAGCGGAAACGTGGTCGAGGCGGACAAAGTCCGGACCCAGCGGATCGAAAAGGGCCAACATGCTTATGTGGTCACCGACCTGTCCGAAGAAGACTATCAGGAATACTACAATGGTTTCGCCAACCGGGTGCTGTGGCCGATCCTGCACTACCGGATCGACCTAACCGAGTTTACGCGGCGCGACCTCACCGGCTATTTCAGGGTCAACCGCTATTTCGCGCGCGAGCTATCCAAGATCCTGGAGCCGGACGACTTCATCTGGATACACGACTATCACCTAATTCCGATGGCCGAAGATTTGCGCGAACGCGGCCATGCTAATCGCATCGGGTTTTTCCTGCACGTCCCTTTCCCGGCGCCCGAAGTCACCACGGTTCTGCCGAACCACGAGCGGCTACTCCCGTCCCTGCTGCAATATGATCTCGTCGGATTCCAGACCGAGACGGATGTCGGCAATTTCGTCCGCTATCTGGTTTCCGAGTACCGGGGCACGAACCAGGCTTTCGAAGCGACGGAGAATCAGATCCTGTTCAGCTGCGGAAGCCGGCAGACGCGGATCGGCGCTTTCCCCGTCGGACTCGATGTCGACGAATTTCAGAAGCGCGCGCGCCGGGCGGTGCAATCATCATTCGTGCGCGAGGTGGTCGAGAGCCTTGGCGGACGGGCCCTGGTGATCGGCGTCGATCGCCTCGATTATTCGAAGGGTCTGGTGCAGCGCATGGATGCCTTCGAGCGCTTCTATGAGCTTCACGCCGAGTGGCGCGCCAAGGTGACTTATCTTCAGATTGCGCCGCCGAGCCGGTCAGAAATTCCGGAATATTACGAACTCGAGCAGGCGGTTGGGGCGGCAGCCGGACGCATCAACGGCAAATATGGCGAAGTCGCCTGGACTCCGATCCGCTACCTCAACCGCACCTATAGCCGATCGGCGCTTGCCGGACTCTACCGCTCGGCGCGCGCCGCTCTGGTCACGCCCCTGCGCGATGGCATGAATCTCGTGGCCAAGGAATATATCGCGGCGCAAGACCCCGACGATCCCGGCGTGCTTATTCTCTCCCGCTTCGCCGGCGCCGCAGCCGAGTGCCAGGAAGCACTCCTGGTCAATCCTTACGATCCCGAATCGGTGGCCGCCGCCATCGCGCGCGCACTCAACATGCCGCTTGCCGAGCGGCGCGAGCGTCATAAGGCCATGCTGGCGACGCTTGCGCGCAATGGGAGCACGGTATGGAGCACCCGCTTCCTCGAATCGCTTGGCGCCAAGCAATTGTTGCAAGCCAGAGACTTGGAAGCCGACGACGCCCCGCGCCATGCCCGGCGTTCAAAGCTCGGCGCAGCGACAACTCGGCACAGCGCACACTGGCCAAACAGAATTGATTAGGTCGCGCGTTCCTTGAGGATCGCGTCATAGGCCGCACTAAGCGCGGCGTGCCTCTCGGTGGCGATGATTATGAATTCCTGCGGAACGCCACGCGCAATGAGCTTGTCCGGCCGATTTTCGGCAACGAGCGCAAGGTAGCGGCTCTTCAGCTCCTCATCGCCGATGGACGGCTCCACGCCGAGCACCTCATAGGGGTTGCGCTTGGCGGGAGCGACATGACGCGCCTTGATCGCGCTGAACTGACCGTCGTCAAAGCCGAATAGCGCGGCCACGCGGCCGAGGAACTGTTCTTCCTGTGGATGCACCTCGTCGTCCGCTTTGGCGATGTGGAAGAGACCGTCAAGTACGTCCTCGAGCAGCTCTCGGTTCCCGCCGAACAGCGTCGAGATCTGCGTGGCGCAGGCCTCGAAGTCCGTTGCGTCCTGCTTGGCGGAATTGAAGATCGGGGCGGCTTGCCTCATCTCCCCGGCCGAAACTTTGAACGCCTCCTTGAAGGCCGCGACCTCGTCGGAGGAAACGCTACCGTCGGCCTTGGCCATCTTCGCGCCAAGCGCGATCACGCCGACGGTGAAGGGTATCTCATTTTCCGGACCGCTCTCTGTTTCTTGACGCTCCCGGTGTGCATGACTTGCGCCGCTATCGAGCAGCGCACCAATCGGGCGCCCCATCGAAAGCTCGGTAGTCGCCGCGGCGAGCTTCTTCCAAATCGACATCGTCGAACGGCTCCCGGGATTCTCGCTCCGCTAGACCGTGGCAATTCAGCCGGCTGCTTGAACCGGCCGCGTTGGCAGACTGTCACAACTAGGCGCCTTTCGACAACCCGACCCGGTGGGGAGGCTGCGGCCACCCGCTATGTGAACGACTCAAGTTTGGCCCGTTTTCCCCGAGCGCCCGGCTGTTCACGCGGCGGAAGCGCCTTGCAGCGGCAGGCGACGCCTTCGATAAACGCGTCAACGGAAGCCTCGAACGCCGCATCGCGATCAAGCGCCTTGAAGGCCGGGATCAGCGCCAAGGTGGCAGGACAGGCCAAAGGGTCGAGCGCCCGCAACTCCGCCTCGTCGTTATCACCGATCGGGCGCAGCAAGCCCTCGGCCTCTGCCAAGCAATAGCCGAGTATGAAGGCGTAGAACGCAAGTCCGAGCCCAGCCGCCTCGGCATCGCTCAACCCGGCGCTCCGCAACGCGCGATAAACGACCTCACTCGACGCGTGGTCGGCGGGCCCCGTGGCGTGGTAGCGGAAGTGCAGATGGAAGACGCGCGGGTGCCGGTGAGCCAGG
>DATICH010000100.1:0-9361 GCA_035456885.1 Methyloceanibacter sp. | reverse complement strand
GTTTCCGCTTAAGCATGTTCTTGATCACGTCATTGGCGACATAGGCCGCCATGCCGTCATTGATGCGTCGCCCAGCGAGAATCATCTGCGCATGAAAGCCGATCTGCTCGGCCTTGTGGGTCAGGTAATAGGGATCGACGCCGATGCAGTGGCCGCCGACCAGGCCAGGGCGGAAGGGCTGGAAATTCCATTTGGTGCCGGCCGCCTCCAACACCTCGCGCGTCTCCAGGTCTAGCTCCTTGAACAGCATGGCGAGTTCGTTGATTAGTGCGATGCTGACGTCGCGCTGGATGTTCTCAATCACCTTGGCGGCTTCGGCGACGCGTATCGAGCTCGCGCGGTGCGTACCGGCGCTAATGACGGCAGCGTAGACGCGATCGATCAAATCGGCAGCTTCGGGTGTCGAGCCGGATGTGACTTTGACGATATCGGGGAGGCGATGGGTCTTGTCGCCGGGATTGATGCGCTCGGGCGAATAGCCTGTGGTGAAATCGCTGTTGAAACGCAGTCCCGAGGTCTGTTCCAATTCCGGGACGCAGACTTCTTCGGTGGCGCCGGGATAGACCGTGGACTCGTAGACGACGACATTGCCAGGCGAGAGAACGCTGCCGACTAGGCGGCTCGCGGCGATCAGCGCGGTCAAATCGGGACGCTTGGCCTGATCGACTGGCGTGGGAACGGTGACGATGTAGAAGTTCGCATCCTTCAAGCCTTCGATATCGCCCGAAAAGGAAAGCTGGCGGGCTTGCGCGAATTCTTCCTCGCTCACTTCGCGGGTTCGATCGATTCCCCGCTTAAGCTCGGCGACACGCTCCCCATCGATGTCGAAACCGGTCACCGGAAAGTGACGCGCCAGATACACGGCAAGCGGAAGACCGACATAGCCAAGCCCGATCACGCCCAAACGCACATCAGCTAGGACAGGCAGGTTCATCGCTCCTCCCGGCTGTGCGGCAAAGCGTTCGGATTCCGGCGGGAAAAGATCAGGGGCACCGCGTTGTTAGCTTCTCGCGGAGGCGAAGTCCAGGCACGTGAGACCCTGACAAAGGCCGATTTTGGTCAAGATTGGGTGCCACGGGAACACCCATGCGCGAAAAGCCATTCATTCAGAGATGAATGAGCGCTGAATGCCGCCGACAGACGCGGTTCAAGCCGGCCAAGCTGTTCGCAGGCAAGTGCCTTCAGGCGGCTGCCAATCGTTAATTCGCCGGGGTCCGGTCAGGGCCGCCAAGAGAGACCAGAGGATCGACGTCATGTCCCCAGCCCCTCGCTCCTTCCATCGCATTGTCCTCGCCGCAGCAGGCACGTTTGCAATCTGGGCCGCCATGCTGCACGCGCCGGCTCAGGCGCAGGCGGCACGCCCTAACGGCTATCCCGTCACCAATGTCAATCTGAGGGCCGGGCCGGGTGTCTATTATCCGGTCATCGTCGTGGTGCCAACGCATGCGCCGATCAGCATTGTCGGCTGTCTCGGCGACTACACCTGGTGCGATGTCTTCTTCCACGGCAATCGCGGCTGGATGCGCTCCATCTATCTGAAGAAATGGTACCAGGGCTATTACTATGCACTCGGCGATTACGCGCCCCGACTCGGGCTTAGAGTCGTCTCGTTCGATATCGGGCCCTACTGGGATGCTCATTACCGCAATCGCCCCTTCTATCGCGATCGCCGCAGATGGGGCGGCTCTTACGGCGAAGGCTGGACCGATCGTGCCATGTTCTACGACCGGCTGGCGCCTTACGGGAACTGGATCTGGCTCCAAGGCCAATATGTGTGGGTGCCCGGCAATGTCGGACCTGCTTGGCGGCCTTACACGGTGGGCCGCTGGGTCTACACCGATCGCTACGGCTGGATGTGGTCCTCGCGCGAACCGTTCGGCTGGGCCACGTATCACTATGGCCGCTGGGGCTTCTCCAACCGAGTGGGTTGGTTCTGGGTGCCAGGCAGCCGCTGGGCGCCAGCCTGGGTATCGTGGCGGCAGTCGAACGACTATCTCGCTTGGGCACCGTTACCGCCGACGCCTGACGAAGGTTTGGGCCTGACGATCAGGGTGGGGAACATCCCCGACTATTACTGGCAGGTCGTGCCCACGCGGGACTTTCTCGATGACGATCTGCCACGGCGGATCGTGCGCGACCGGGGCCGGTTCAATCCGATCCTGCGCCAGACGCAACCTTTGGGCAATGTCACGGTGGTCAACAACACCACGGTGGTGAACAACGTCGTCAACATCAATACCGTCGAGCGGAAGACCAGGAAGAAGGTCGTCGTCCACAAGGTCGGGAGGACCAGGGACGCGAAGAAGGCCGGCAAGGTCGAGGGGGCCGCGGTCGAGATTTTCCAGCCGGGCGCCGAAGAGACGCCGAGGAAGTTGGTGCCGCCTAAGGCGAAGTCGATCGAGGAGGTCGCCGCCGAGAGCGAGACGAAGCAGCAGGCCGAAGGCGCGGCGGCAACGGAAGAGGCGCTGGTGCCGGCCGAGATCAAGGCGCTGCCGGCTCCCGCTCCGTCTGGCGCAGCGTCTATCGAGGGGACCAAGGGCGAGCCGTCTGCCGGCGAAGCGGCAACGCCGCCTCCGCCTCCGCCCGTGGACGGAGCATCGGCCGGCGAGGAGGCTGCCCCACCACCGCCCCCGCCCCCGGCCGAGGAAGCGGCACCTCCGCCTCCGACGGCAGAAGAAGCGCCCCCACCGCCGCCCCCACCGGCTGAGGAGGCACCCCCACTGTCTCCTCCTGCCAAAGAGGAGGCCGCGCCTGCTGCTCCGGAGGAGGCCGCGCCTCCACCGCCGCCGCCAGCGGAGGAGACTCCCTCACCACCACCACCACCGGCCGAGGACGCTGCACCGACGCCTCCACCACCACCGCCTCCGGCTGAGGAGCCTCAGCCGAAGCTGAAGAAGCAGAAGGACGAGAAGCTCAAGAAGGAGAAGACGAACCCTGCCGAAACGCCGGCAGCTCCGCCGCCGCCACCTGCGGAGGAGAGCGCGCCGCCACCGCCTCCGATGGACGAGAGCACGCCTCCGCCCCCACCGCCCGCGGCAGGCACAGAGCTGGCCCCGCTGAAGAAGCAGGGCAAGCCGAAGAAGGAGAGGGGCCAAGGTCCGCCTGGCGGTCCGCCGGCGTCTTTCGAACAGCAGCCTATGGGCGAAGCCCCGCCGCCGCCGCCAACCGCCGATGCGCCGTCAAAGCAGAAAGACGGCAAGCAAGGCGGGAAGCAGAGAAAGGGCAGGGGCGAAGGCCGGGGCGAAACATGTCCGGAAGGCACCCTGCAGATGGACGACGGGACCTGCATCCCGATCCAATAGCCGAACGCGGCTGTCAGAATATTGAGGGCGCCGGAGCCTCTCCGGGCGCCAAACTTTTGCTGAGCTGCGGAAGGTCCTGGCCGAAACGCCGTGTGGCGCAGTTGCCGGGGCGGGGGCGACACCCTATTTGCGGGTAAGCAAAGGGCTTCGCATGGGCGCTCCAGCGACGGGCCCAGAGCGGGAGGAAACCTTGCAGAGACCTGTTTTGATCGGTTCGGCGGCGCTTGCCGTGACAGCACTCTTGGTTACGGCCGCGATCACGCCGGCCGAGGCGCGCATCGAATGCCGGGGCAATTTTCAGGTCAGCAAATATGGCCTGATCGCGACGCCCTATTGCGAGGAGGAGAACATCGCGCGCGTGGCAAGGACCTATGGGTTCAAAGTGACCGGCGCTCAGGTCCGCAAAGACCCGCTCAAGAAGGTCTATCTCTGCCAGATCATCGGCGGCGACACGCGGCTGAAGGGCTCCTGCGCCGGCTATTCGCCCGACGCTTACGGTTTTTGAAATCCCGGCCCGCTCAGGCGTGAGCGGGCCGATGCCAGTGCGCCATGCGATCTAGTTAGCGGCCTTGTCTTCTTCTTCGTCATCGCCGGATTCGACGATGATCTTGCCGACCATGCCGCGCTCCATCAATCCGCGCGAGCCGTACTCATAAGTGCCTGGCCGGACGGCCACAAAGAACAGCTCGGCTTCGCCGCCCTTCTCGAACTCGATCTCGTCTAGGGTCGGCGACTTGATCTCGACGTCCTCGACCTCGATCTTGCGGATCCAAATGTTGCGGAAGAAGGCTGGTGCGACAAACGCATATTCCTGCAAGTCCGATGCCTTGATCTTCCAGCGATAGCCCTGGCCCACCTTTAGCCGGTATTCCCTCGGCTCCATGTAAGAAATATCCGTCTCGGAGCCGAACTCGAGCGGCTTGAGGCGCACGAGGCCGTGCACGGCGGGATCAAAGATCTGCCCTTTGACCGCATGGCCCGAGCCGGGGATCGACACGATGAACGCTACAACGGCGACGATGAAACTGCGCATTCGAGCTTCCTTATGATGTCATGGGGTCTTGTAAGCCATCGCTGGAGTCGATGTAAGGGACCGTGGACCAATTCGCGTTCCAGATCGACTGGCTGGCGTACCAAGAAACGGCAATAGAGGTTGCCAGATGAAGCGCGCGGCGCAGGCCGGAACGGTCGGAGGTCTTATCTCTTATTTTAGGAATTCGGGCGTATTCCGTTAACCAATCGGCATCCGATCTCGGAGGGGCACGTGCGGGTTACGCTCTTCGGCTTTGCGGCCATCGTCGTTATCGGCGCCATCGCCGTTCTTCTCGGCCCGCTATTCATCTCCACCGACGATTTGCGCCACAGCCTGTTCGCTCAAGTGGAATCCGCGACGGGCTACCGGCTCAGGGTCGATGGACCGGTCCAAGTCTCGCTGATTCCTTCGCTCGATCTGGTGGCCCAGGATGTCGGCTTGGCGCAAAGCGGCGCCAGCGGCGGGACAGAGCTGGCGCGAGCCAAGGCCTTGCGTATTGGCTTGAAGCTCTCGGCACTGCTCGGCGGCAAAGTCAAAATGACCGAGATCACCCTGGTCAATCCGGTGATCGTGGTGCCACATGCCGAGAAGAAGGCGCACCGCGCGAATTCAGGCGAGACAGGAGGGACCACAGAATCGGCGGTGGCCGCGCTCCAAGCTCTCAGCCTCGACAAGCTTTCCATCAAGAACGGCACTCTGATCCTGCCTAGGGCGGACGGGACGCCGGGCAAGCGGATTGAAGCGCTCGATCTCGAGGCAGCGCTCCCTTCCAGCGACGCCCCCCTAACGTTCGATGCGACGGCCTTGATCGATGGTGATCGCTTCGCGGCGGTAGGCTCGTTCGGCAATTTCAGCCGGTTCCTCGGCGGCGCCACGGTTCCGCTCTCGGTCGCCATTGACGCTCCCTCCTCTATCGACGAGAGGGCAGTGGTCGACGGCACAGTCAGCTATCGCGACGCGTCCCTCGCGCTCAGCAAGTTCACCGTCAAGGCGGGCGACAAGGTGCTGAGCGGCAGCGTCAGCTACAAGGGCAATCTGGTCACGCTGCATCCCTTCAGCTTTAGCGCGAGCGGCAACACTCTGTCCGGGTCGCTCGTCGCGGACCTCTCAGGCGCGATCCCAGCGGTGAATGTCGCCGTCAGCGGTCAGACCCTCAATCTCGACAGTCTGTTGGCGAAGTCGAACGCTGGCCCTGGCTCCGTCGATGCAGATGGAGCGGGATCAGGCTGGAGCGACGCCAAGATCGACTTCGCCCCGCTCAGAGCAGTGACTGCCAAGGTTAAGCTCAACGCGGGCCAACTCGTTTACAATGGTATCAAGATCGGCAATGCCGATCTCGACGCCGAGATCGCGGGCGGCAGGCTCAGCGCGTCACTCCCCAAGTTCCAGCTTTATGGCGGTGCCGGGGCGCTTGCCCTCTATATCGACGCGAGCGGCAAGCTGCCGGCGCAGCGCGTTAGGCTCTCG
Source organism: Methyloceanibacter sp. (assembly GCA_035456885.1). Classification (GTDB taxonomy): domain Bacteria; phylum Pseudomonadota; class Alphaproteobacteria; order Rhizobiales; family Methyloligellaceae; genus Methyloceanibacter. The sequence goes on along the minus strand of DATICH010000100.1, from coordinate 3,559 downwards.
CTTGCCAATTTCGAGGCGTATCCATTCCTCAGGGACAGCTCGGGGTTCCAGAATATCGAAGGCACCGGGGCCATCACCCTCGATATTGCCGCGAGCGGCGCGAGCCAGCGCGCCATCGCTTCGGCGATGAATGGAAGTGCCAAGTTCGAGTTCACCGACGGCGCCATCAGGGGGATCAACATCGCCAAGGCCATGCGCAGTCTCTCGACTGGTATCCTCACGGGATGGCAGGCGAATGAGGCCGAGAAGACCGACTTCGCAACGCTCGGCGCGAGCTTCACGATTGCCAAGGGCCAAGCGCAAACTGCCGATCTCAAGCTGTTGGGGCCGCTTGTGCGCATGAGCGGCACCGGTACGGTCGATCTCCCAGCGCAGACGCTGAAGTTTAAGGTCGAGCCGCAACTCGTCGCCAGTCTCGAAGGCCAGGGCGGCAGGAACGACCTGCAAGGCCTCGGCGTGCCGGTGATGATCGCAGGGCCCTGGGGGAGGCCTTCGATCTATCCAGACATCGAAGGAATCCTGAGCGACCCGGCTGCGGCCTATCAGCAGCTCAATCGCCTCGGCGCCGGTCTCGTCTCGCTGCCGGGCGCGGCCACGGGGGGCGCGGATGCGGTTAGCGGTCTGATCAAGCAGGGCGAGCAAGATCCGCTCGGCAATATCGGTCAGATACTTGGCGTTCAGCCCGTCGATCAAGCAGCACCTTCGGCGAGTATTGATCGCCAGTCGGTCACCGAAGAGAACCCCGCGCCGGCGAAGAAGGGCAAAAAGCGGGAAGCCGATGCCCGGTCCGAGCGGGCGCAAGCCGCCGAAGCTGCCGCGAAGCAGGCTCTGCAGAGTCTATTTGGTAACTAACGCGCGCGATCGCCGGGCCGGTGAACGGTTTGTTTGCGTCTCCCGGGTAAGCCTCGCCGCCAAGCTTGCCCCTGCCCGGAACGCAAATGACCGATATCGTCCAGCCGGACTCCTATTTCCCTGACCGGCGGCCCAGTCTCCTGCGCCGCGTCGTAGACCGCTATCAGCTGGTCGAACTCACCGTCATCATCGGCGCCATTCTGCTGTTGTGGGGAGCTGTTTCGCTCCCAAGAGTCCACGCGGCCTTGCTGGATGCGCCGGGCGCAATGGCGACGGGTCTCTGCGGCACGCTAATTCCGATGCAGAGCGGCCTCTGCCGGTAGGCTGGGAACCGCCGCCGAAACGGCGCGTTCTGGTCGCACCATCCACAAGCTCGCAAAAGCGGAACCACGTGCTCTGTGGAGTGCGGCAGCGGTTATGCTATGACCCGCCCGCATCCGCCGCATTTGTCTCAACCGGCCGCCACCCATTGACGCAAGACCAGATCCTCATCATTGCCATTCTGGTCGCGACCATCGCCATGTTCCTTTGGGGACGGTGGCGGCACGACATGGTTGCGATCGGGGCCCTGCTGGCCTGCGTTCTCGCCGGGCTGGTTCCGGCCAGCCAAGCCTTCAACGGGTTCGCCCATCCCGCGGTCATCACCGTGGCCTGTGTCCTCGTGCTCAGTCGTGGACTGCAGACATCAGGTGTCTCCGACTTATTGGCTCGGCGCATACTGCCGCAAGCCTCCGGCCCCACCCTGACAATCGCCGCGTTGACAGGTCTCGCCGCGTTGCTCTCGGCCTTCATGAATAATGTCGGCGCGCTGGCCCTACTGATGCCGATCGCGATTCAAATTGCCGTCAAGCAGGGCCTGCCGCCGGGTCAGGTGCTGATGCCGGTGGCGTTCGGCTCGATTCTTGGCGGAATGACCACGCTGATCGGCACACCCCCCAACCTGATCGTCTCCGGCTTCCGATTGCAAGCCAGCGGCGAAAGCTTCGCCATGTTCGATTTCACGCCGGTAGGGTTGTCCGTCGCGGCGACCGGGGTCCTGTTTGTGGCTTTGGTCGGTTGGAAGCTCGTGCCGGCACGCAAGCGCGCTGACGTCGAGGGCTTCGAGACCGGCGCGTATCTCACAGAGGCGAGGGTGGGTGAACGCGCCAAGGCCGCCAGCATGACGTTCCGGCAGGTCGAGGAGGCGTTGGAGGAATCCGGCGCCCAGGTGGTGGCGCTTATTCGCAACGACGTGCGGATGGTCGCGTTCGGCCGCGCCAGGATAGTACGTCCGGGCGATATTCTCGTCATCGAGGCGGAACCGGAAGCACTCGCCTCGGCTCTAAGCGATCTCGGCCTCACATTGGAAGAGGCCGTGACAAAGGAGGAGGCAGCGCCGGAAACGTCGTCGGATGATGAGGCGCAAGCCGCAGCAAAGGAAGGCGCGGCGGCCGGCAAAACCGAGGAACCTACAGCGAGGGCAAGTCAGTCCGACGAAATTACCTTGATGGAACTCGCCGTGTTGCCGGACTCGGGACTGATCGGCCGCTCCGCCACGGACATTCACCTGCGCACGCGATTCGGCGTCAATCTGCTTGCGGTCTCGCGGCAAGGACGACGGTCGATCGTGCGCCTGCGCACCATGCCGATCCGCGGCGGTGACGTCTTGCTGATGCAGGGGGCCCCTGAGGCCCTGCTCGACTTTGCCGGCGCATTCGGCTGCGTACCGTTGGCAGAACGACCGCTCCGCCTCCCGGATCGGCGGCAGGCGACGATGGCGGTGCTCATTATGGTGGCGGCTGTTGCGGGGGCGGCTCTCGGTCTGTTGCCAGCGGCGATTTCCTTCACGGCCGGCGTGCTTGCCACCATGGCGTTCAAAGTGATCCCACTCCGCACGGTTTACAGCGCCATCGATTGGCCGGTGGTGGTGTTGCTCGGCGCGTTGATCCCGGTTGCCGACGTCATGGGAACGACCGGCGCGGCTGATCTGGTCGCCCATGCCATGCTTAACCAGCTTGCAGGCGGTCACGCCGTGGTGGCGCTTGCCATTCTTCTCGTCGTCACCATGACCTTGTCGGACTTTATGAACAATGCGGCCACCGCCGCTGTGATGTGCCCCATTGCGATTGGCGCCGCGGCGCAGCTCGAGGTGAGCATCGATCCCCTGCTGATGGCGGTGGCAGTGGGATCGTCTTGCGCCTTCCTGACGCCGATCGGGCACCAGAACAATACGCTGATCCTCGGGCCAGGCGGGTTTGGCTTTGGCGATTATTGGCGGTTGGGACTGCCGTTAGAGATCCTCGTGCTCGTCATCGGCGTGCCCCTGATCCTCTTCGTGTGGCCGCTCTAACGGCGAGAACATGCTTTTCCTACATCGCCGCGCGCTTTAAGTTGCCTGCGGTAGTTGGAAAGATCGGGGGCGAATGGCCTCAATCCTCGATATATGCGCGAGCGTCCCGCGCCAGCAGTTCGATTCGGGTACGATTCTCCTCTCGGAGGGTGAGACCTCGGGACGGCTTTACGTTCTAGCCGAAGGCAGCGTCGAGGTGCTGAGGGGAGACACGCAAGTCGCGGTGATCGACGAGGCGGGCTCGGTGTTCGGCGAGATGTCGGTCCTGCTGAACCGGCCGCATACGGCGACGGTCAGAGCGACGTCTCCGGTTGGCGTTTTCGTGTTCGACGACGCCGAGTCCTTCCTGAAATCGAATCCGGAGATCGCCTTCATGCT
>DATICH010000099.1:0-18801 GCA_035456885.1 Methyloceanibacter sp. | reverse complement strand
CATCTCGGCCACCGACTGCAGCCGCGTCGGCACCAGCGCGCCGCGGCGCATGGCATAGACGGTAAAAAGCGTGATGAGCGCGGCGGCGATCACCATGAACAGCGCCGAATTGGTGAAGGATGCGTCGAGCCCGAACAACTCGAACGGCACGAGCCGCTTGATCTCGAACTGATGCATGGGGTTCGGCAGGCCGCCCTCAGCGCCATGCCCTGCTTCTTCCGCGGCGTAAGCTGCTCCGATCACGTCCAATAGCCCCTAATCGTCGTCATCCCGTACGCTCGGCAGGTCCTTCAACACTGTTGCGTCAGCCTGCATGCGCTTGGCCGTCCGCACCACGTTCATGATCCCGGCGGTGGCGCCTAGTGCGAGGAACACCACCATCAGGAAGGGCGCCGTGCCGAGAAAGCGATCGAGCGCCCAGCCGATGAAAGCCCCGACCGCTACGCCAGCGACCAGCTCCATACCGAGCCTGAGCGACTGGCCCAGAGCGGATCCCGGCCTCTGCGGCGGAAGCCCTGGCCCGAGTCCATGCCGGCCTTGCGCCTCCTTGAGCTCCGCGCCCAGCGCGTCGAGCCGCCGCCGAATCTGATCGGAGTCACGGCCGTCATCTTCGCGGCCGGACTTTTTATCGGCTCCGGCCATTGGCACTGCTCAATTTCCGGGAAGGCCTTCAGGACCGGCTGGTCCCAAGCTTGGCCGGCACTTTAGTTAGGGAATCCGCCCTGTCAAGAAAGTCCGGGGGCTTGGAATCCCTGGATTTGCGAGCCTGACGCCTAGCTGGCGTCGCGCAGGCGCTCGGCGGTCTCCAGGTCCACCGAGACCAGCTGGCTTATGCCGCGCTCCGCCATAGTCACGCCGAACAGCCGGCTCATCCGCGACATGGTGAGGGGGTGGTGGGTGATGATCAGGAAGCGCGTATCGGTCTCCTTCGCCATCTCCTCCATCAACAGGCAGAAGCGCTCGACATTGGCGTCGTCGAGTGGCGCGTCGACCTCGTCGAGCACGCAGATCGGCGAGGGGTTGGTCAGGAACACGGCAAAGATCAACGCCAGCGCCGTCAGTGCCTTCTCGCCGCCGGAAAGCAGAGTGAGTGCCTGCGGGCGTTTGCCCGGCGGACAGGCGAAGATCTCGAGCCCGGATTCCAGCGGATCGTCGGAATCGACCAGCTTCAACTCGGCCGAGCCGCCGCCGAACAGAGTCTTGAACAGCTTGCCGAAATGCCCGTTGACCATGTCGAAGGCTTCGAGCAGCCGCTTGCGGCCTTCGCGATTCAAATTGGCGATGCCTTGCCGCAGGCGCCGGATCGCTTCCTCGACATCGGCCTTCTCGCGCTCCATCTCTTCGAGCTGGGCGGCGAGTTCGGCCTCTTGCTCTTCGGCGGCAAGATTGACGCCGCCAAGCCGCTCGCGATCCGCCTTGAGCTTGAGTAACCGCGCGTCGACCTCGCTCACGGGCGGTATGGCCGCGCCGGGTTTCAACCCGGCCAGCGCCAGACAAGCCTCCGGCGTGCAGTCGAGCTGATCGCGGATGGCGCGCGCCATCTCGCTTCGCCGCTCGCGCGCTCCTTCGAGCCGCGCCTCGTTGCCGGCGCGCCGCTCGCGCGCCTCGGCCAGGCGCTCCTGCACCTCGCGCAAAGCCTTCTCCAATGCCTTGAGCGCCGCCTCGGCAACGGCCAGATCGTCGGCCGCCTTGGCGCGCTCGCGTTCCGCCGCGGCAATGGCGTCTAGCAGCTTGCTGCGGCGCTGCTCGATCTCGGCGGGAAGATTGGCCAGCGCGACGAGATCGGCGCTGGTCTCTTCCTCGCGCGCCCGCAAGGTGAGGATTTGCTCGCGGGCATTGGCAATGCGCTTCTGCCACAGCTCTTCCTCGTCGCCGATCGCCTGCAGCCGTTCCTGCCGCATATAGATTTCGCGCTCGAAGCCCTCCAGCGCCGCGTCGGCGCGCGCCGCCGCTTGGCGGCTCGACGCGGCCTTGGCTTGAGCGGCTTCCAGAGCGGCTTCGAGTTGTGGAATGGCGGTCAGTTCAGCGAAGGACGCTGCAAGCTGCGCACCCTCGGCTCTAGTCTCTTCGAGCGCGGTCCGGGTGCGCGCCAGCGCCTCGGCGAGCGCGCCCAATTCTTTGCTGCCCGCTTGCGCTGCATGCTCGGCTGCGGCGATCTGGTCGCGCGTCCGGTCGAGCTCAACATGCGCCTTTTTCGCCTCTTGCCGTAGCGCCTTGGTCTTGAGCTGGGCTTGCTCGGCCCGATGTGCTGCGGCTTGAAGCTCGGCCTCGGTCTCGGCCGCACTTGCTTGGCCCTTCGCCGCCTCGCGCTTCAGCGCTTCCAGGCGGCGGCGCTCCACGAGCCGCGCTCCGGCGGCGCTCGATGTGCCGGCCTGGAGGCTATAGCCGTCCCAGCGCCAAAGATCGCCTTCTTTGGAGACGAGCCGCTGCCCGGGCTGCAGTGCAATCTGCAACTTCCGGCCCTGGCCCGCCTCGACCAGGCCGATCTGCTTGAGGCGCCTGGCCAGCACGGCCGGGCCCTTGACGAATTTGCTGAGCGGCACCGCGCCGTCCGGCAGCTGCGGGTCATCGCCGGAAGCCTGGGTCAGCCGCCAATGCGACGGCGCTTTCTCGTCGCTTGCGGCGTCGAGATCGTCGCCGAGCGCCGCGCCGAGCGCCTGCTCGTACCCCGCGCTGACCTTGATCTCTTCCACGATGGGAGACCAGTCATGGTCGAGTGCCAGCAGCTTGACCAGGGTGGCAAGCTCGGTCTCGAGCTCCTGGCTCGCGAGTTTGGCCGACGCAGCCAAGGAGCGGGCATTGGCCTCGGCGGCGCGCGCTGCTTCCTCCTCGGCCTCCGCCGCCTGCAGCTCGGTCTCGAGCGTCTGCACGGAGGCGGAAAGCTCGGCGAGAGTGGTGCCGAGGCTCGCCAAGCCGCTGTCACTGCCGCTTTCCGCCTCGCGCTTGCCAAGCGCACCGGCAAGCTCCGCCGCCTGGGCTTCGAGCCTGACGATACGGGCCTCGATCTCGCTCCGCTCGGTTTCGAGCTGCCCGCGCCTCGCTCGCGTCTCGGCCAGGAGAGTGGTCGCCTCGCCGAATGCCGCTTCGGCCGCTTCGAGCATCTCTTGCGCCTTGACCGCGGCGCCCCGGAGCTGCGGCTCCTCATGATCGCGCGAGCTGGCGGTTTCGAGCTTGCGCTTTTCCTCGCCCAGCCGGCGCAAAATGCCCTCCGCCTCGGCGATATGTTCCTCCTCGCGGGCAAGGTCGCGCGAGGCCTGGGCAAGCCTCGTCTCGAGTTCCGCCTGGCGGGCTTTGGCGCGGGCCTCCTCGCGTTCGAGCGCATCGCGATCGACGCTCAGCCGGTGCAACACCGCCGCGCGTGCGGCCTCTTCGTCGCGCAAAGGCTGAAGCTTCTCGGCAGCCTCGGCCTGCTGCCGCAGCGCTTCGCCCTCGGCTTTGGTCTCCTGGGCGACGGCGGCAAGCGCCGCCTGGAATGCGGCCTCCTCCTGCTCGACCAGCGTGCAGGCAGCTTCCCAATGCAAATGATGCTGAAGGGCCTCGGTCTCGCGGATCTTGCCGGAAATCTCCCGATAGCGCTGCGCTTGGCGGGCCTGGCGCCGCAGCGCCTGCAATTGCGAAGAAAGCTGGCCGATCAGGTCCGACAGCCGCGCCAGATTGGCCTCCGTCGCGTTGAGCCTGAGCTCCGCCTCATGCCTGCGGCTATGCAGACCGGCAATGCCGGCGGCATCTTCGAGCACGCGGCGGCGCTCTTGCGGCGCGGCATTGACGATTTCGCCGATCCGCCCCTGGCGCACCAGCGCCGGCGAGCGCGCTCCCGTGGCCGCGTCCTCGAACAGCAGCCGCACGTCGCGCGCACGCACGTCCTTGCCGTTGACCCGGTAAGCCGAGCCTGCCTCGCGTTCGATCCGCCGCGTCACTTCCAGCATGTCGCTGTCGTTGAACTCGGCCGGCGCCTTGCGCGCGCTATTGTCGATGAACAGCGTGACCTCGGCGCTGTTGCGCGCCGGGCGGTCCTCGGAGCCCGCGAAAATCACGTCCTCCATGGCCGAGCCGCGCATGCTCTTATACGAGGTCTCGCCCATCGCCCAGCGCAGCGCCTCGAGCAGGTTCGACTTGCCGCAGCCATTCGGCCCGACCACGCCGGTCAGGCCCGGCTCGACCAGGAGCTCGGTGGGCTCGACGAAGGACTTGAATCCGAGAAGGCGAAGACGAGTGATCTTCACGCTGAATCTGCCTCGCTAGTGGAAGACTTTACGCGCATTTAGGCAATGCGGCGCCGCCGCGAAAGGTCATGAGGAGGAGGCCGGGGCCTGCTCGATCAGGGCCTTGATCTCGTCGTAGGTGACAGCTCCTTGCGCCTTCCGGCCATTGATGAAGAAGGTCGGCGTGCCGATCACGCCAAATTGCCGCCCCCGCTGCTTCACCTCCGTCAGGCCGTCGATAATGGGTTGATTCGATAGGCATTTGTCAAACGTCTCGCGGCTCATTCCGCTGGATTTGGCGACCGCGAAAATCGCGTCGGGGCGGACTTCCTGGCTCACCCATTCCGGCTGGCGGGTGAGGAACTGGCCAAGCAGGAAGAAATATTTGTCCTCCGGCGCGCAACGATTGACGATTGCCGCGGTGCCGGCCGTGCGCCCGATGGGGAATTCGCGCACGATATAGCGCACTTTTCCGGTGTCGATATATTCCTGCTTCATGCGCGGGAACAGTTGCTTATGGAAGTTCGCGCAATGCGGACAGGTGAGCGATACATATTCGATCACCGTAACCGGAGCGGTGGGCTTGCCGAGCACGCGTTCGCCAAGCGGACCCGGCGCCAGCAATTCCCCCGCGGGCGGGACATAGGTGGCCTTGTCGATCGGCGGGGTTGGCCCCGCACTCCCGCCGCAGCCGACAAGGGCGGCGACGGCTATCGGGATCGATGCTCTGGCCGCCTTACGCAGCATCGCTCCATCACCTATTCGGCTGGGGTCGCCTCGGGCTCGGCCGGCGACTCGCCCGCCGCACTTGCCGGACCGTCGGCGGCCGCTTCGCCGCCGCCGAGCAGCGCGTCGAAATCCTTGAGCTGATGCTCGCCGGTCAGGCGCTTGCCGTTGACGAAGAAGGACGGCGTGGAATCGACGCCGAACTTCTCATGCCCGATCTTGCGGGTCTCGACGATTTTGTTGAACAGTTCCTGGTCGGCTAAGCATTGGTCGAATTTTTCCTGGGAGAATCCTGCCTGCTTGGCGATGGAGAAAAGCTTCTCCTTGGCCTCGCCGCCCTGCACCACCCAGCTTTGCTGCGTCTCGAACAGGGCGTCGACCATCGGATAATAACGGTCGTTGCCGGAGCAGCGCGCCAGCATGAAGGCCGCGGTGGCAAGTCCGTCCAAGGGGAACTCGCGCAAGACGAGCCGCGCCTGTCCGGTCTCGATATATTTCTTCTCCAGCTCCGGTAAGACATCAATGTGGAATCGCGCGCAATGGCTACAGGTCATCGAGGCATATTCGACGATGGTGTTCGGCGCGTCCGCCTGTCCCAAGAAGAGGTCCTCCAGAGGCCCGGGAGCCATCAGCTCGGAGACGGGGACGTCCTTCTTTTCGGTACGCACCGGGCCCGCATCGGAGCCTGCACGCCAATACAAAATGCCGGCCACCAGCGCGGCAGCCACCGCGGCGCCGATGATGATGGTTTTGCGATTGCTCGTTGCGGGCGCCGCCTGGGCCTCCGCCGCCTTGGCACTCGAGGACTTTGCAGCCGCCTTCTTTTCGCTCTTTGCCACGCTTTCCACTCCACCTGATGCGATGAACCGGACCCCGACCTGGGGCCGGGCCTACATTGGTTGATAGACCATTGTTCTGGCAAGAGCGAGGGCGCTCAACCTCTTGTGAGCCTTGCCTTTGCCGCAGAGCCCAGACGGAGCAAGGCGGCACGCAGGCCCTCGTCTTCGATCTCCACGGATGGAGAAAGAGCGCTTGGATCGAGTACCGGGGGCGGCTCCCGCCGCGGCATCGGGCTTCGCGTCACCGGCGCCTGGAGAATGCGCATCTCCACCACGGCCCGATAGCCGAGATAGCCGTTGACCCGTTCGAGGATCTGGCCCGAACGGTGCTGCACCTCGATGGCCCGCGGGCCCTCCACCCTGAGCACCAGCACGGCGCCTTCGTCGCGCCAGGCGCTCGGCGGTGCGTCGTCATGCTCCTCCCGGCGTCGCGGCCAAACCACCCGATCGGGCATCGTGAATTGTGCGAGCTCCGCGCCGACAATGGCGGCCCATTCGCTCAGGATCGCGGTCGAGGCAAAGCCGCGGGCGCGCGCCGCCGGATCGAGCGCGCGGCTGGCATAAGCCCCGATCGGCCGTGCCGTGGCCGCCGCTCGCGCCAGTGCTTTGCGTGTGCTGTCGTTCATCGCGCCAATAGTGGAGGGAGTGCGCCCGCCGCTTGCTTCCCTACGCGCAAGCTTACACCATGGCCGGAGGAGAAGCGCGGACGGAGTCCCGTCTATGCAGAGAGAAATCGCGTCGCGGGAATCTGGAGGGATCGCCGCGACTCTGCTTGCCTGGTACGACCGTGAGAAACGCGACCTCCCTTGGCGCACGGCGCCCGGCGAACCACCCGATCCATACAAAGTCTGGCTTAGCGAAATCATGTTGCAGCAAACCACGGTCAAGGCCGTGCTGCCCCGCTACGATCTGTTTCTGCGGCGCTGGCCCGATGTCAGGGCGCTGGCCCGCGCCGAGCTCGGTGAGGTGCTGGCCGCCTGGGCCGGCCTCGGCTATTACGCCCGCGCCCGCAATCTGCATGTTTGTGCCCGCGCGGTGGTCGAGCAGCACGGCGGCCGTTTTCCCGAGAACGAGGCCGAGCTCCGTAAGCTGCCCGGGATCGGCGACTACACCGCCGCGGCGATTGCCGCGATTGCCTTTGGTCGGCGCGCCGCCCCGGTCGACGGCAATATCGAGCGGGTGGTGGCCCGGCTCTTCGCCGTGACCACGCCGCTGCCCGAGGCAAAGGCCGAAATCTTGGCGCTCGCCGAACGCCTTACGCCTCAAAAGCGGCCAGGCGACTTCGCCCAAGCCATGATGGATCTCGGCGCCACTATTTGCACCCCGCGCCGGCCAACTTGCGGCCTCTGCCCGGTGCGCCCGGATTGCCGGGGATTCGCCGAGGGACTGGCCGAAGTCTTACCCTATCGTGAGGAGAAGGCGGAACGTCCGGTCCGGCGCGGCGCAGCCTTCGTTGCGGTCAGACCCGATGGCGCGGTGCTGCTGCGCGAGCGGCCGCTGAAGGGCCTGCTCGGCGGCATGCTGGAGACGCCATCGTCGCCCTGGGACGGGACCCGCCCCGAGGGCAAGTCCGTGCGCGACCACGCGCCGCTCAAAGCGGATTGGCGCAAACTGCCCGGCCTGGTCGAGCACACCTTCACCCATTTTCACCTGGAGCTCTCGGTCTATCGCGCCGAGGTGGAGTCCAATGCCGCGCCGAAGCGAACTGCACAGCCGGAATGCTGCCGCTGGCTCAAGCCCCGCGAGCTGTCAGGTGCGGCGCTGCCTTCGGTGATGCGGAAGGTCTTGTTGCACGCGCTCGATGAGAGGCGGGCTAACCTTGCGGAGCAAGCTTCGCCCGTGCCGCCTCGCGCAAGGCGTCGATCGGCTTGAGTCGCCCGCCTGCCTCGTAATGCCAGAAAGTCCAGCCGTTGCAGGCCATCGCCCCTTGCACATGCGCGCCGATCTTGTGAATCGAGCCTTGCGCGCTGCCACAGGCGATCGAGCCGTCGGCGCGGACCATCGCCTCGTGCCGCGCGCCCGCGTCGTAGAGCACAGTCCCGGGCGAGATCAGCCCAAGCTCGACCAGCGCGCCGAACGGAATGCGCGGCTCGGCGCGCTTGCCTTTGGCGACTTGCAGCGAGGACCGGTCGAACGGCATGAGCGCCTCGAGCCGCGCCTTGGCGGCCTCGGCATAGTCCTGCTCACGCTCGATGCCGACGAAGCGGCGCCCGAGCCGCCTAGCCACGACCGCCGTCGTGCCCGAGCCGAGAAACGGGTCGAGCACCACGTCGCCTTCATGGCTCGACGCAAGCATCAGGCGATGCAGCAGCGCCTCCGGCTTCTGCGTGGGATGGGTCTTGCGGCCGCAATCCTGCTTCAGCCGCTCGGCGCCCGAGCAGATCGGGAACAGCCAGTCCGAGCGCATCTGTAGATCTTCGTTCAGCGCCTTCATCGCCTCGTAATTGAATGTGTAGCGCGCCTTCGGCCCCATCGAGGCCCAGATCAAAGTTTCATGCGCATTGGTGAAGCGGCGGCCGCGGAAATTGGGCATCGGGTTCGATTTGCGCCAGATGACGTCGTTCAACACCCAGAAGCCGAGATCCTGGAGAATGGTGCCGACGCGGAAGATGTTGTGGTAGCTGCCGATCACCCAAACGCTGCCGTTGGGCTTGAGCACGCGGCGGCAGGCTGAGAGCCAGCCACGGGTGAAGGCGTCGTAAGCGCCGAAGCTGCCGAACTTGTCCCAATCGTCGTCGACCGCATCGACCCTGCTATTGTCCGGCCGGTAAAGCTCGTTCGCCAGCTGGAGATTATAGGGCGGATCGGCGAAGGCGAGGTCGATCGAGGCCTCGGGAAGACGGGCAAGCTCCTCGATGCAATCGCCGACAATGATCCGATCGAGCGGGAGCTTGCCCCCGCTACCGTCCCCCACGCCCATGCCGCCACCAAGGTTACGCAATACTGCACGCGCCGCCTTTCGGCGGACGGGCTATGCTGGCCGACTAGGGTAAAGGCGGCCTTAACCGGCCGGGAGGGGGACCAGGCCATGGCCAAGGACATCGTGATGATCCACGGCGCCAACGAAGGAGGCTGGTGCTTCGACAGATTCGGCGCGGTGCTCAAAGATCTCGGCTTCACCTGTCATGCCCCGGACTTGATCGGTCACGGAACTAGAGCTGATGACGCCGCGAAAACACTGATCGGTGTCGGCATCGCCGACTACCGGGCCAAGCTTGAAGCCTTTCTCGAAACGCTTCCGCCGAAACCTGTCTTGCTCGGCCATTCCATGGGCGGCGTACTCGCCCAGCAATTGGCGGCCAAAGGTCTCGCGAGCGCTTTGGTGCTGGTGGCGCCGGCGCCTCGCGCGGGTATCCTGCCGCCGACCGACGGCGAGAAGCAGCTTGCGCAAGACCTGATGGCGCTCGGGCCGTACTGGAAGACGGTGATCAATGCCGATTTCGATCTCGCCAAAATCTACACGTTGAATTGCCTACCGGCGGCGGAACAACGCGCGGTGTTCGACAAATTCGGACCCGAATCGGGTCTCGCCTTCTTCCAGCTGTTCTTCTGGATGCTCGACCGGACCGGCGCGACGGTCGTCGATACCGCTTCGGTCAAAGGCAAGGTGCTTTGCCTCGTCGGCGCCGAAGACAGGATCGTATCGCCGCAAACCGCGCGGGCAACGGCCGAAGCCTATCCGGGAGCGGACTTCTGGGAACTCGACGGCCACGGGCACATGCTCGTGCTCGAGCCGGGTGCCGAAGCCATCGCCCGCCGCATCGCCGATTGGATTGGAGGCTAAATCTCTTCCTCGGATACCGGCAGATCTACGCCAGTCTGCAAGAGCCGAAGCGCGCGCTCGATCGGCGAGAAGGAGCGGCGGTGATGCGTGCAGACGCCGTGCTTCTTGATCGCCGCGGCGTGCTCGCGCGTGCCATAGCCCTTGTTGCTGTCCCAGGCATAGCGCCGATAGCGCCGCGACAGCTTCACCATCATCCGGTCGCGCGTGACCTTGGCCACGATCGATGCCGCCGCGACCGAGAGCGACAGCCCGTCGCCGCCCACCACCGCGCGCGCCTTGCAGGGGAAACGCCGCGGCACGATGTTGCCGTCGATGATCGCCGCGCCGATTGGCACGCCGAGCCCGCGATAGGCCTTGCGCATGCCCCACAGGCTCGCTTGCAGAATATTGATGCGGTCGATCTGCCTCACCGGACCGATCGCCACCGACACGATCGCGGTCGCCATGATCTCTTCGTAGCGGTCGGCGCGCGCCTCGGGCGTGAGCAGCTTCGAATCGTTGAGCCCTTCCGGGATGCAGTCCGGGTTGAGAATGACCGCGGCGACCACGACTGGCCCCGCCCAAGGTCCGCGCCCCGCCTCGTCGATCCCGGCGACCGGGCCTTTGAACTGGTCCATCAGCGCCGCTTCGAAATCGAATGACGGCTCCGGCCTCTCGGGCAAGACTCGCGCAGGCAGTCCCATGGACCGGAACTCTCGCGCAAAGCCGGCCTAGTTTGCAACTCGTTCGGGACGAGCATCCGGCCCGCTGTGGAAAACAGCCTAGAACAGGGCGAGCTGCTGGCCAGGAAGGGCGGGGGGCGTGAACCGATCGGTACGCAACTCGACCGAGCCCTGATTGAGCCCGAGCCGCTCGGCGGCGATCTCGAATCTCCGCCCGATCATCCAGGCATAAGGCCCGTCGCCGGTCATGCGCTCGCCCCATTTCGCGTCGTAGAGCTTTCCGCCGCGCGTGGAGCGCATCAAGGACAACACGCGCTTGGCACGGTCGGGACAGTTGGCGTGCAGCCATTCGGTGAACAGATCGCCGATTTCGAGCGGCAATCTGAGCAGCACATAGCCGGCCTGGCGCACGCCCGAAGCCGCCGCACGCTCGAGAATCCGCTCTATCTCCACGTCGTTTAGGCCGGGAATGACCGGCGCCACCATGACCGAGGCTGGCACGCCTGCATCGGCCAGACGCTTCAGGGTCTCGAGCCGTTTGTCGGGCGTGCTGGCGCGCGGCTCCATGGCCCGCGCAAGTTTGCGGTCCAGCGTCGTTACCGACAACGCCACCTTGACCAGGCCGCGCTCGGCCATCGACTTGAGGATATCGAGATCCCGCAGCACCAGGGCCGATTTGGTCACGATGCCGACCGGATGGTTCGCGGCACTCAGCACTTCGAGAATGCGCCGCATGATGCGGTAGCGGCGCTCGATCGGCTGATAGGGATCGGTATTGGTGCCGATGGCGATGGTGCGGACCTGGTAGCCCGGCTCGCCCAATTCGCGTTCCAGCGCCTGCGCGGCATTGGTCTTGGCGAATAGCTTGGTCTCGAAATCGAGCCCGGGCGAGAGCCCGAGAAAGGCATGGGTCGGGCGCGCGAAGCAATAGACGCAGCCATGCTCGCAGCCGCGATAGGGGTTGATGGAGCGATCAAAGCCGATATCGGGGGATTCGTTGCGGGTGATGATCCGCCGCGCCGGCACCTCCTGCACCTCGGTGGCGAGCGCATCAAGGTCGGCGAGCGATTCCCAGCCGTCGTCGGCCGGCTCATAGGCCACCGGCTCGTAGCGTCCGGAACGATTGGTCTGCGCACCCCTGCCGTGCCGGCGCGTGGCCGAAATGCCTCCCGCCTCGAGCGGGAAGCTCTCCGAATCGGAAGGCTTGCGTAACGCGACCGACATGCTGGCTATATAGGAGCCAGGTAGGAACAAATCAAGAACAAATATGGTTGCCGCCACGCGACAATTGCTGGGCAATGGCCGAACGCTATAGGTTTCGCGCCATGATTTCGGTGATCATCCCGACCCTCAATGCCGAGCGCAGCCTGCCGCACAGCTTGGCGGCGCTGGTTCCGGCCGTGGTCGACGGGATCGTGCAGGAAGCTATCCTGGTGGACGGCGGCTCGACCGACGAGACTCGTGCCATCGCGGAGGCCGCCGGCACGCATTTCATCGAGGCGCCGTCCGGACGCGGGTCGCAACTCGAGGCGGGCGCGAGCCATGCGCGCGCCGACTGGTTGCTCTTTCTCCATGCCGACACAGTGCTCGAGCCGGGCTGGGAGGAGGAGGCGCGGAACTTCATGGAGCGAGTCGAGAGCGGCAGGCGCGCCCAAGCCGCTGCTGCCTTTCGCTTTGCACTCGACGATGACGGCTTGATGCCGCGCCTGGTCGAATGGCTGGTGAGCTTGCGCTGCTGGCTGCTCGCTCTGCCCTATGGCGACCAGGGCCTGCTGATCCCGCGCAATCTCTACAATCGTCTTGGCGGCTTTCGCCCGCTGCCGCTCATGGAAGACGTCGACCTCGTGCGGCGGCTGAAGCGCCGCGAGCTGGTCATGCTCAAATCGCGCGCGGTGACGAGCGGCGAGCGCTACCGCCGCGAAGGCTATCTCGCGCGGAGCTTACGCAATCTCGGCTGCATCCTGCTCTATTTCCTTCGCGTGCCGCCGCGGGTGCTGGCGCGTCTCTATGGCTAGACGCAGGTCCGGGCCAAAGCGCCAAGCGGGCTTTGCCAATCGCCTCGTGGTCATGGCCAAGAGTCCCGTCTTGGGGAGGATCAAACGGCGGCTCTCCGGCGACATCGGCGAAGTGGCGGCGCTGCGCTTCTACCGCACCTGTCTCGCCCACACCTTGCTGCGGCTCACGCGCGACAAGCGCTGGCGCTGCTTGGTGGCAGTCGCGCCCGATTGCGATGTCGCGGCGCGCCTGTCGCCGTCGCTCGGTCGATTGGCCCGTCTGCCGCAAGGCGCAGGCGATCTTGGCCGCCGCATGCAACGCATCTTCGATCGCTTACCGCCGGGTCCGGTCGTCATCGTCGGCGGCGATATCCCGGCGCTCTCTCCGCGCCATGTCGCCGATGCATTCAGGCGCCTCGGCAACGCCGATGCCGCGTTTGGGCAGGCGTCCGACGGTGGCTATTGGCTGGTCGGAATGAAACGCGTCCCGAAAGTGCCGAAGCCATTCGCCAATGTGCGCTGGTCGAGCCCGCACGCTCTCGCCGATACGCTCGCCAATCTCCAAGGTAACCGCATCGCCTACGCAGCGACGCTAAGCGATGTCGATACCGGCAGCGACTTGAGACGACAGCGAAATGTCTCCGGACGACTGATCTTGGGCAGCAACCCGCAGCGCGATTAATTCACACTGTCCTTATTGCGATATCTCAGGCAGATAGCGCTTCAGAGCCGCGAGCGGATCCTGCGTGGACCGTCCGCCTTCGGCGTAGGCGATACCGCGGGAGAACTTTAGGACCATTCTTTTTCTGGCGCCATCCCCCTTAATATTTCTGACATCTTGCAGCACGTGCCGGGTAACCAAAGGAGGCAATGTCAATTCTGCACTGGCGCGGTCAGGCGCGCTGTTTGGTCTTCTTCTTGGGCGGATTTGACTCGTTGAGCCGCGGCATGATCTCGACGAACGAGCAGGGCCGGTGACGGTTGTCGAGCTGGGACTTGAGGATGCCTTCCCAGGCGTCTTTGCAGGCCCCCGGCGATCCTGGCACGCAGAAGATATATGTGCCGTTGGCCACGCCGCCGCAGGCCCTGGACTGCACCGTCGAGGTTCCGACCATTTGATAGCTCAGCATGTGGAACAGGACGGAGAAGCCGTCGATCTCCTTCTCGAATAGCGGCTTCACGGCTTCCGGCGTCACGTCCCGGCCGGTGAAGCCGGTGCCGCCGGTGGTGATCACCACGTCGACCTTCGGCTCCTTGATCCAGCGCTTCACCTGTTTGCGGATCGCCTTGGGTTCGTCCTCGACGATGGCATGCTCCGCCACATGGTGACCGGCCTCCTCGATCATTTTGACGAGGAGCGGTCCCGATTTGTCGGTTTTCTTGCTGCGCGTGTCGGAGACGGTGAGCACGGCGATGCGCACCGGGATGAACGGTCTCGTCTCATCGATGCGGCTCATCGGGCAAGCGCCTCCTTCACCATGAGCAGGTCGCGCCAGGCGAGCCGCTTGTGCTCCGGATTGTGCAGGAGGTAGGCGGGATGAAGCGTCGCGAGCGCAGCGATCTCACGGCTGGCGCCAGCATAGGTAAGCCATTTGCCGCGCAGCCGCATGATGCCCTCGGTGACACCGAGAATGTTCTTGGCCGCGGCCCCGCCGAGTAGGACTAGGACCTGCGGCGAAAGCAGCTCGATCTGCCTGACAAGGAATGGCGCGCAGGCCTCGACTTCCTCCGGCGTCGGCGTGCGATTTCCGGGTGGCCGCCAATAGACCGTGTTGGTGATGTAAACATGCTCCTCGGCTAGCCCGATCGCTTCCAGCATGCGGTCGAGCATCTGTCCGGCGCGGCCGACGAAGGGCTTGCCTTGCAGATCCTCGTCGCGGCCTGGCGCTTCGCCGATCAGCATGAGCCTCGCGTCGTCCCGTCCCCGCGCAAAGCAGAGGCGCTTCGCCGTGCGCTTCAGCGCGCAGCCCTCGAAGTGAGCCACCATGGCTTCGAGCTCGGCCAGGGTTGCGGCTGCGCCGGCGCTTCCGCCGGTAAAGCCCGGCTCAGGTTGCGGCCTGGGCGTGATCCTGGGCAAGGAGGGCTTGGCCGCTGGTGGCGCGAAGCAGTCGAACGGCGTTTCGCCGATCGCTTCGTCGGCGCCCATCGCCGCCTGCCAGGCCAATAAGGCTTGAACCGCGTATCGTTCCGAGGCAGTCATTCCACCATCTTTGGCGCCTCCGGCGCCCATTACCATATTGATGCATACTGGATTCCTGCCGGCGCGGGAATGACCTCGCGTTTTGACGTCCGCCGATCTGGAGCCGAGCCTTGAGCGAAACCGCAGCGACTGAAACCGCCGAGCGCGAGACCATGGAGTTCGACGTCGTCATCGTCGGCGCCGGTCCGGCGGGGCTCGCCGCTTCGATCAGGTTGAAACAGCTCGCCGCGGAGAAGGGCAGTGACCTGTCGGTGGTGGTGCTGGAGAAGGGCTCGGAGGTCGGCGCGCATATCCTGTCGGGCGCGGTGATCGACCCGGTGGCGCTCGACCGGCTCCTGCCCGATTGGCGCAATATGGGCTCTCCGCTCACCACCGAGGTCAGCGAGGACCGCTTCTATTATCTCTGGAAAACCGGCGGCATCCGCCTTCCCAATCTCTTCATGCCGCCTTTGATGAGCAATCATGGCTGCTATATCGGCAGCCTCGGCGCCTTGACCAAATGGCTTGCCGAACAAGCCGAAGGGCTCGGGGTGGAGATCTATCCGGGCTTCGCCGTCACCGACGTGATCTTCGGCGAGAGCGGCGAGGTCGAGGGTGTCGTCACCGGCGATATGGGCGTCGCCCGCGACGGCAGCCACAAGGACAGCTACACGCCGGGCATCGCGCTCACCGGCAAATACACGCTGTTTGCCGAGGGCGCGCGCGGCTCGCTCTCCAAGATGCTGATCCGGAAGCTCGGCCTCGATGCGGAGTCAGGCCCGCAGAAATTCGGTATCGGCCTGAAAGAGCTTTGGGAGATTTCGCCAGAGAAGCACAAGCCGGGTCTGGTGCAGCACACGATGGGCTGGCCGCTCGAGGACAAAACCGGCGGCGGCTCGTTCCTCTATCATTTCGGCGAGAACCTGGTGTCGGTCGGGTTCGTCGTGCATCTCGACTACGCCAATCCCTATCTCAACCCATTCAAGGAATTTCAGCACGCCAAGACCCATCCGCTGATTCGCTCGCATCTGGAAGGGGGCAAGCGTATCGCGTATGGCGCCCGCGCGCTCACCGAAGGCGGCTACCAGGCGATCCCGCGTCTCGCCTTTCCCGGCGCAGCGCTGATCGGCTGCGCCGCCGGCTTTATGAACGTGCCGCGCATCAAGGGCTCGCACAACGCCATGCTGTCCGGGATGATGGCGGCTGAAGCGGCGTTTGCCGCGATCGAGGCCGGCCGCGCGCGCGACATACTCGACGCCTATCCGCGAAGCGTCGAGGCAAGCTCGATGGCGACCGAGCTTAAGAAGGTGCGCAACGTCAAGCCGCTCTGGTCGCGCTTCGGCACCCGTCTCGGTGTCATGCTTGGTGGCCTCGACATGTGGCTCAACACCATCTTTCCCTTCCTGCGCCACACGCTAAGGCACCAGAAACCCGACTATGCCACCTTGATGCGGGCGAAGGATGCGAAGCCGATCGACTACGACAAGCCAGACGGCGTGCTGACCTTCGACATTCTCTCCTCGGTGTTCCTCTCCGGTACCAATCATGAGGAGAACCAGCCGGTGCATCTGAAGCTCGCCGACCCTTCGATCCCGATCGAGCACAATCTTCCCGAGTTCGCCGAGCCGGCGCAGCGCTATTGCCCGGCGATGGTCTATGAGGTGGTGGAGGAGGGCGGCAACCAGAGGTTCCAGATCAACGCGCAGAACTGCGTCCATTGCAAAACCTGCGACGTGAAGGATCCTGCCCAGAACATCACCTGGGTCACGCCGGAGGGTGGCGGCGGCCCGAATTACGTTAATATGTGAGCAGCGACCTTATCCCGCGGTAACCGGCCACAAACCAGCCTCGATTAGGCTGCAAGGAAGCTTTTGGTTTGTGAGAGGGGTCAAAACCGCTTACCCTTGGGTCGGGGAATCCTACGAACCGCAGTTTGGGGCGGCTTCACAGCCGAAACGATATGGCGATCGTGCATAGTGCGGCTCTGCGCAAATGGGCGCGGCGGTCTCTTCTCCTCGCGGCGATCCTTACGGCGCCTTCCGCCTATTCGGAGGTGGTTTCCACACCGCCCGAGCCGTCCGGCACTTTGCTCGGCAATTACCTTTCGGGCCGGCTCGCCCGCGGCGACCATGACACGCTCGCCGCGGCCGGCTTCTATTCCAAGGCGCTGGCCGGCGACCCCACCAATGAAATCATCCTGGAGCAGACCTTTTTGCTCGAGGCCGCCGCGGCGCATTGGGATCGCGCCGTCAAGCTCGCCAAGGACCTCGTCGCGATCGAGCCGGCGCACCGCATTGCTCGCTTCCTGCTCGGCTGCGAGGCCTTCAAGCAAGGCAAGTATCAGGAGGCCGACGAGCATTTCGCCGCGGCACGCCAGGGGCCGATCGCCGATCTCACCTCGACCTTAGCGCGCGCCTGGGTGCAGCAGGCGGACGGCAAATCTAACGAGGCTTTCGCCACGCTCGATGGGCTGAGCGACGCAGACTGGGCCCAGTTTTATCAGCGCTATCACCGCGCCTTGATTGCCGACCTCGCCGGCAAGCCCGATGTGGCGCGCCAGGCCTATGCCCAGGCCTTCAAGAAGAATCCGTCGACCTTGCGGGTGGCCGAGGCCTATGTGCGCCACGCGGCGAACGCCAAGAATCGCAAGCTCGCGCGCCAAACCCTGAAGACTCATATCAGCAAATCCGCGTCGCATCCTGTGTCGGAAGCGCTGCTTGCCGAGATCGAAGAGGGCAACACTCCGCCACTGCTTGTCCCCACCCCGACCGAAGGCCTTGCCGAAGTCTTCTACGGCATCGGCGACGCACTCGCCGGCGAAGGCGGTCTCGACATGGGCATCATCTTTCTGCAATTCGCCCTCTACCTCGAGCCCGATTTCCCGCTCGCTTATGCGGCGCTCGCCGAAGCCTATGAGAGCGCCAAGAGATACGAGCTGGAAATGCAAGCCCTCGACCAGATCAAGCCGGATTCGCCGCTTTGGTTGAACGTGCAGATCCAGAAGGCTTTTGCGCTGAATTCGCTGGAACAGGTGGACGACTCCAAGGCGCTGCTCGAGGAGTTGATCGCCAAGGACCCGAAAGACATCCGGCCACTCGATGCGCTCGGTAACATCATGCGTTCGCACGAGCGCTACGCCGAAGCGCGCGAATACTATGGCCGCGCGGTCAAGCTGATCGAGAAGCCGACCAAGGAGAACTGGGCGCTGTTCTATTCCCGCGGCGTCTGCAACGAGCGGCTGAAGAAGTGGCCCGAGGCTGAAGCCGATTTCAAAAAGGCGCTGACTTTGTCTCCCGACGAGTCGCTTGTGCTCAACTATCTCGGCTATTCCTGGGTCGACCAGGGGGTCCATCTCAAACAGGCGATGGATTACATCCGCAAGGCGGTGAAGCTGAAGCCCGACGACGGTTACTATGTCGATAGTCTAGGGTGGGCCTATTACCGTCTCGGCAATTTGGGGGCTGCGGTCGAGCATCTCGAGCGCGCCGTCGAGCTGAAACCCGACGATCCGATCATCAACGACCATCTGGGCGACGCCTATTGGAAGGTGGGCCGCATCCTCGAAGCCAAGTATCAGTGGCAGCAGGCACTCACCTTGAAGCCCGAGGAAGATCTGATCGGCACGCTCAAGCAGAAGATCGCCTCGGGATTGACCGAGACGGCCGAGACCAAGTCGGCCCAGGATCGGACCATCCAGGTCGGCACGGCCAAGACTCCGCAATAGCGCTGCTATCCGGATGGCGCAAAGGAGCGGGCATGTCTGCGCTCCGTGATACGGGCTGGGCCAAGCTCAATCTGTCGCTTGAGGTGCTCGGCCGCCGCACGGACGGCTTCCACGAGATCAGAAGCGTGGTCGCCTTCGCCCGGCTCGGCGACGAGGTCGCACTTGAGCCCGGCGACGGGCTTGGGCTTGAAATCGAGGGCCCGTTCGCCGGCGCCTTGGGCGGCGACAATCTCATCGTTAAGGCTGCCAGCCTCGCTGCGGTAAGAGCGCCGGACCTGACGCTCGGCCGGTTTCGCTTACGCAAGCTGCTCCCGGTTGCTGCCGGCCTCGGCGGCGGCTCGGCCGACGCCGCTGCTGCCTTGCGACTGATCGCGTGTGCCAATGCCGGGCGCTTGGAGGAGCCTTTGCTTGCCGGTCTCGCGCAGGAAATCGGCTCCGATGTGAGCGTGTGTCTTGCGAGTCGCCCGGCACTCGTGACCGGCCGTGGCGAGCACGTCATGCCGGCCGGCGGCGTTCCGGCTTGTGGCGTGCTCCTCGCCAATCCGCGGCTGCCGTTGGCGACCGAGGCCGTCTATGCCGCACTCCGCGCTCAGGCCTTTACGCCTCCCGAGCATCAGCAGGAGGAGGCGATCGATTTCGGCGGCGATTTTGCCGCGCTGGTCGACTATGCGCGGTCGCGCCGCAACGATCT
>DATICH010000098.1:0-5973 GCA_035456885.1 Methyloceanibacter sp. | reverse complement strand
TCAGGGCGGCGCTTTGGGCCAGAGGGCGCGCACCGGGCCTCTACTCGATGCGGGATGTGCTCGGCCTATGAGCGACCAAACCGGCCCACCGCTTGCATCTGGAAAAATGTCGCGGACTTGCCTAAAAGGCGGGACGCCTGTGCCGGAAATAGGCCCGAAATGGACGCCATTGGTGACGCCGAATTTAGCTTTCTCCGGTTATTCAGGGCCGGCTTCGGGCTGAACAGGGGCGATGACGGCAGATTCTGACAGCAAGGGATCTCCGCTCGGGGAGAGCATTCTCGTTCTCGTCCGCCACGGCGAGAGCGAGTGGAACCGGGCCAATCGCTTTACCGGCTGGAAGGATGTCGGCCTCACCGAGGAGGGCATGACCGAGGCGCACCGCGCCGGAGCCATGCTGAAGGAGACCGGCCAGCATTTCGATTGCGCTTTCACCTCCACGCTCAAACGCGCGCATAACACGCTTGACATCATTCTCGACGAGCTCGGCCAAGGCAAGCTGCCCACCGTCAAGGCCGCCGCCCTGAATGAGCGCGACTATGGCGAGCTGGTCGGCATCAACAAAGACGAGGCCCGCAAGCGCTGGGGCGCCGAGCAAGTGCATCTATGGCAGCGCTCTTACGATATCGCGCCCCCCGGCGGCGAGTCGCTGAAAGACACGGCGGCCAGGGTGGTGCCCTTCTTCGAGAAATGGATCGTCCCCGAATTGCAGAAGGGCAAGAGCGTGATCTTGGTCGCCCACGGCAATTCGCTTCGCTCGCTTCTTATGCACCTCGACAAGCTGGAGCCCGACGAGGTGATGCAGGTCGAGATCCGGACGGCTTCGCCGCTGATCTACCGGATGAACGCCGACGGCAGCGTCGCCGGGAAGCGCGACCTGGCCGCCTAGACGCGAGCGCGTGGCACTTCGGCCACAGCTTCAAACTTTCGCTGACCCTCCGGAACCATCAGCCAAGCCCCGGCTTATCCTGTCGAGCTGAAGAAACCACTGCCGGGTGTTTGGAAAATGACCAGGTGCTCGCCCTCTCGCCGCCGCGCCTTGATCGTGGAAGATGAATACCTCATCGCCCACGATCTGGAGGGGGTCATGCGCGAGCTGGGCTTCGACGACTGCGATGTAGCGCCGAATGCGAGACAAGCCCACACCCTCTCCATGGGCGACCCGCCCGACGTCGTGGTGGTTGACGTCTGCCTCGAAGGAGGGCTTGAAGGGATCGAGGTTGGACGGTGGCTGCGCGAGATTTTCGCGGTGCCGGTGGTTTTTGTCACCTCTTACAACGATGACCGCACCGTCGAGCGAATCCGCCGGAGCATGCCGGGCGCGCCGGTGCTGTCGAAGCCCGTCTACACCCAGCGTCTCGCCGATGCCATCGCCGAAGCAAGGCGCACCGCAACGCCGCGGCATTGATCGGATTAGCCGGAACTTCGCGCCGCGGTGAGCGCCGACGACAAGGCCGCGGCAAAGTCGTCGCGCTCGTCGTCGGTGAGAAAGCTGGCGAACACCAGCCGCCTGCCATGTGAGGCGATCGACAGTTCGCTTGAGCGGCCGAGCCGGGGCTGCACGCTGATCCTCACCCAATAGGGATTGAAGCTCCAACTTTCCGACTTTCCCGACGGCCCGACGCGCGTGACCGTCAACGCATCGGACGTCAGGTCGACCGTCTCGTAGAGACGCAGCGCGCGAAAATTGAGCTTGAACGCCGCATATATCAGCAGCACGTCGAGCCCCATGAAGCCGATCACCGGCCAGGCGCCGAGCATGAAGAAGAGCAGTCCGGTGCCGAAGCTGACCACGCAAACCGCGGTCATTAACACCATGAAACCCTTCGGCCCGAGCGAGCGGTGCGGCGTGAGCACCGCGCGAAACTGCGCGGGATCGCTGTCCGAGGGGGCTTGTGGGGCGCCGTCGGCCTCTGTCATAGCAAGTAGAGAGCTAATCCCCTGAAACACGGCAGGCAAGGCCCGTGGCTCGATCGAAAGCCGGCAAGAAATCGCCTCGGCGCGGCAGGAAGGCGCCGGGATCGCGCCTGACCGAGGCCGAGATCGGCGAGATCTTCCGCCGCTTTCACGACCTCGATCCGCATCCGAAAACGGAGCTCAAATACCGCGACCCGTTTACCCTGCTCGTCGCCGTGATCTTGTCGGCGCAAGCGACCGACACTTCCGTCAACCGCATCACCCCGGACTTGTTCCGCATCGCCGGGACGCCGGACAAGCTCGCATGCCTCGGCCAGACGGAGCTCGAGGACAAGATCAAGACCATCGGCCTCTATCGCAATAAGGCCAAGAACCTCATCGCCATGGCAAAGGCGCTCGTGGCCGAGCATGGCGGCATGGTGCCGGAGGCGCGCGAGGTGCTGATGAGCTTGCCGGGCGTCGGCCGCAAGACCGCCAATGTCGTGCTCAACACCGCGTTCGGCCAGAATACGATCGGCATCGACACGCACGCCTTTCGAGTGGCGAACCGCACCGGTCTCGCTCCCGGCAAGACGCCGCTGGAAGTCGAGCTCAAGCTCGAGCGGGTCGTGCCCGAGCGTTACAAGCACAATGCTCATCACTGGCTGATCCTGCACGGCCGCTATGTGTGCAAGGCGAGGAAGCCGGAATGCTGGCGCTGCATCATCGCCGACATTTGCCTCTACAAACCGAAGACCCCCGCGCCCGCGGGCTGAAGCTCGGGGCCCGCGTTGCAACCCAGCCGCCAGGGCCGTCACGCCTCGCGTCAGGTCGAGGGACGCACGGCAAGCGCAAGGCCTGCGCGGCGCGCCAGCCCCTTATACACCCGCACCATGAAGGCGGTAGCGAACAGCGGCGTCACCAGATTGAGAATCGGCACCGAAGCGAGCGCGGCGATGATCAGCCCGGACAGGAACACCGTGAGCCGGTTCGCCTTGCGCAGGCGCCGCGCCTCGGAAGGGCCGAGATGGCGCATGGCGGCAAGTTCGAAATATTCGCGGCCGAGCAGATAGCCGTTGCCGACATAGAACGCGATCAGGTTGACGCCCGGCACCAGCAGCAAGAGCAGCGCGACGATGTTCACCAGCAGCACGACGAAGAAGAATTTCGCCGCGAGCCAGATCGATTGCAGAGTCGGCAGCTCGCGTCCCGGCGGATCGGCAGGATAGTGCTCGCGCTCAACCACTGCGGCGATGTCGTCGAGATAAAGTCCGGCGATCAGTGAGGTGACCGGCGGAATCAAGAAGATCGACCCCACCACCAGCGCGAACCCGCCGAGCCATTGGATGGTTTTCTCGATCCAATCCGGCCAGGCCACGAGATAACCGAACGACCACTCGATCGCGACGATCAGTAGCGCCAGCAGGGCGATGGTGAAGCCGACGCATTTCCACAACACAGCGCGGAACGGTGGCGTGAACAGCTCCTGGAAGGCTTGACCTGCGGCGGCGAGCATGACGTGTTCCCTTTTGGCCAGGGGAATATAGTGGGGCAGTCCCGCTACACCAGGGCGACCAGGGTCGGGGAGCACTTCTGGATGGCTGACAAGACCTACGACGTGGTCGGCATCGGCAACGCCATCGTCGATATCATCGCCCGCTGCGATGAAGGCTTCATCACCAAACACGATCTCGCCAAGGGCTCGATGCGCCTGATCGACGCCGACGAGGCGAACCGGCTCTACGCCGCGATGGGACCGGCGGTGGAGCGCTCCGGCGGCTCGGTCGCCAATGCCATCGCCGGGCTCGCCTCGTTCGGGGCGAAATGCGGCTTCATCGGCCGGGTGGCGGCTGACCAGTTCGGCGGCATCTTCCGCCATGACATCCGCTCGCTCGGGGTGGCCTACGATACCTTGCCCGCGTCAGACGGCGCGCCGACCGCGCGCTGCCTGATCCTGGTGACGCCGGACGGCGAGCGGACGATGAACACCTTTCTCGGTGCGAGCGTCGATTTCAGGCCCGAAAATCTCGACCTGGGACTGATCGGCTCCGCCAAGGTTGTTTACCTCGAGGGCTATCTGTTCGACCGCGACGCAGCGAAATCCGCCTTCCGCGAAGCTGCGCGCGCGGCCAAAGCGGCCGGCGCCAAGGTGGCGCTCACCCTGTCCGACGCCTTTTGCGTCGATCGCCACCGCGACGACTTCAGATCGCTGGTCAAGGAAGGCGCCGATATCGTCTTCGCCAACGAGCAGGAGATCACCAGCCTCTACCGGGTGAACAGCTTCGAGGAGGCCGCCGACGCCGCGCTACAAGATTGCGAGATGGCCGTGCTTACCCGCTCCGAAGCAGGTTCCATGATCGTTGCCGCCGGCGAGACCATCGAAATCGACGCCGAGAGCGTCTCCCGTGTGGTCGACCTGACCGGCGCGGGCGACCTCTATTCCGCGGGCTTTCTCTATGGTCTCACCCGCGGCGCCTCGCTCGCCGAATGCGGGCGGCTCGGGAGCCTCGCCGCCGCCGAGGCGATTTCGCATATCGGCGCCCGTCCCGAAATCTCGCTGCAGAAGCTCGCCAAGCAGAACGGGCTCATTGGCTAGAAAGCAGGCATTCGCCTGTGGCTTTTTGGCCACGCAAAGTCAAAATCGTGTTGCGCTGCCGCGAGATAACCTCCTCGAAGCTCCGTTCGCTGTTATCTTCGCTGGAATCGATAGAAGGGGGTCCGATGCGTCGTTCGATTCGGGTATTTGCGGTTGCGACTCTGGGCGCGGCGCTATTCGTCCCGGCTGCGCAAGCCCAGGACATGACCACCTACAATTTCGGCGGCACGACGTTGTGGATCGGCGGCGGCATCCAATATTTGACCCTTCCCGACATCGAATTCACCAGCGCGTCCAAAATCGATGGGAGCGGTTTCCGCCGCCAGAAGGATCTCGACTTCAGCGAATATGGGCCTGCCGCCGGCGCCGGCATCGAGACGGCGATCGGTTACTGGAACGGCATGCGCGTGACCGCGGGGGTCAAGGGCTTCTACACCTGGCTCGATAACAGCGACCGCACCACCTGCTTGACCGGGTCGGGCGCGGCCTGCTTCGCCTTCGATCCGACCGGGCAAGCTGCCTTCGGCGCCTCCGGATTTCCGTTCATCACCAAGACCGAGCGGGAGGTCGATTATTGGGGCGGCCAGCTCGAGTTCAAGTTCGGCCACGCCCAACCGGTGCACACCAAGCCGAACTTCTACCGCAACGACTATTTCATCGTCGGCGCCGACATCAGGGGGATCGACCAGGACACCAAGATTGTGAATCACGTGTCCGGCGTGGGCCTGGGCCAGCCCCTCTTCGTCTACAACGAGACGCTCGATACCACCTATACTGGCGGCTATATCGGCATCGGCGGCGAATACAGTTTCGGCTTCATTCCGTTCATAGGCTCTGCGGTGAAGGGTGTGGGCGGAATCTACGACAGGCTCGGCCTGCGCACCTTCATCAATCTCCGGGGCGGCCTCTATAGTGCCGACACCGACTATGACGGTCGCTTCGCTTCACCGTCCATTTTCGGTTCTCCCGGGTTCCAGAGCAGGCTTTCCAAATCCGATGACGAGCTCGCCTTTATCGGCACCGTTTCGCTCGAAACCCGCAAGCAGATCGGTCAGCGCTCCAGCCTGTCGTTGTGGACCGATTACGAGTACATCTCCTCCGTTCCGGACATGCGCTATACCACCGGGAACCGGCCGACGCGCATCGAGAGCGACGATGCCTTCGCCACGCGCACGATGCTCCGCCTAAATATCGGTCTCGGCTCTGCGCAGCTCTATCCCGCGCCGCCTCCATAATCGGCCCGCGCGGCCACCCGGCACTTAACCGGTCAAAGCTTCCTCAGCGCCACCGTCTCGACCGCATGGTCCGCGCCTTTGCGCAGGATGAGATCGGCGCGCTGCCGCGTCGGCAGGATGTTCTCGCGCAGATTGACGAGATTGATCTCCCGCCAAATCTCCAGCCCGGTTGCGCGCGCCTCCTCCTCCGACAAAGTGGAGTAGCGATGGAAATAGGAGGCGGGATCGCGAAACGCGGTCTGGCGT
>DATICH010000097.1:0-17347 GCA_035456885.1 Methyloceanibacter sp. | reverse complement strand
GCTCCCGCTTGCGCCGCTCTCGGCTGCCTCGAAGAAGAAGGTCGACGACGCCTTGTCGGCGGTCGGCCTGGCCCTCGTCTAAACGTAAGGTGACGTCATGGCGCCGAAGCGCGAGAGCGGCAAGCTCGTCGCCGAGAATAGGAAGGCGCGCTTCAATTTCGACATCGAGGAGAAGCTCGAGGCCGGCATCATCTTGACCGGCTCCGAGGTGAAGTCGCTGCGCGCCGGCAGGGCCAATATCGCCGAGTCCTATGCCACGGAAGACGGCGGCGAGCTCTACCTCATCAATGCGCATATCTCCGAATATGCCGGCGCGGCGCGTGACGGCCACGCGCCGACGCGCCCGCGCAAGCTTCTGCTGCATGCCCGCGAGATTGCGCGGCTGATCGGCGCGGTGAACCGCCAGGGCATGACTCTCGTCCCGCTGAAGCTCTATTTCAATAGGCGCGGGATTGCCAAGGTCGAGCTCGGGTTGGCCAAGGGCAAGAAACTGCACGACAAGCGCGACACCGAGAAGAAGCGCGATTGGGAGCGCCAGAAGGGGCGCCTAATGCGCGAGAAGGGGTAGCGCGCATGCCCGCCGGTGTCGGCGCCGACCACGTCCTGTCGGGTCTTGTGCTCCCGTCCATTGCTTTGCCATCCACGGATGGTAAGACCATAAGCTTGGCGGAACTGCGAGGCCGCAGCCTGCTGATCGTCTATCCCTGGACCGGACGCCCCGGCCATGCAAATCCGCCCCGCTGGGACGACATCCCCGGCGCGCATGGTTCGACGCCCGAGCTTGAAGGCTTCCGGGACAACCACGCCGATTTCATGCGGCTGGGCTTGAACGTGTTCGGCTTGAGCCGTCAGACGACGGCTTATCAACGCGAGTTGCTCGAACGGCTGGAGCTACCTTTCCCAATTCTCAGCGACGCGGATGGGCGCTTCAGCGCGGCGCTCGGCCTGCCGAGCTTTACGACCGGCGGCACGATTTATCTCACGCGCCTGACGCTGCTCATCGACAACGGGATGATCCACACAGTCTTTCATCCCGTATCCAATCCCGCGGGTCACGCCGCAGAGGTTTTGCGCCGGCTTGAAGCAAGACGCTAGAGGCTGTCGTCCTCGGCGTCCTCGACCGAATAACCCAGTCGGTCGAGTGCCTCTTCGAGATAGTCGGGAAGCAGGGGCATGCCGAGCAGATACTCCTCGGTGCGATTGGTGCGCTCGGCACGTGCGGTAGCGATGGCCTCGTCGAGCTCGTCGGGCCCGAACGATCCTCTGCCGACCCAGGCGAGAGCGACCAGGTTCGCTTGCTCGTCCTCATTGAGATCGCGGATGAAGCCTCTCAGCTCATCTGCGGTCGCGTCATCGGAGAAGGATTCCAGGATCGACTCGGCGTCGTGGTCCGAGGTGGCGCCGTCGTCCCAGGCGGCCACCTTGGCCGCGATCTCGCGCGCCTTGACGATCACGAAGCCGACTTTCGCCGGCGAGATCTCCAACGCCGCCATGGGCGACAATCCTCGTTAGTCGAGAAACCCACCGCCACGGAAGCATGCCCGTTTTGCCGGGCGGCGGCAAGGCGGCTCGACGGCGTTCAGCCCCTGCGTAAGCTTGCCGCAGCTTCGCCCACCACTTGCTCGAACATGGCCGTCGTCAGCCGTCCGGTATTGGTGTTCTGGCGCGAGCAATGATAGCTGTCGAATAGCGTAAGGCCGCCGGGCAATGTGTGGCGCGCGCCGTGCGCGAAAGGATAGTCACGCTTGCGCAAGCCGAGCGCGTCGAGGATCGCGTCATGGGCAATGCGGCCGACCGCCAGCAGCGCGCGAAGGTTGGGCAAGGCGCCGATCCGGCCGATCAGGAATTGCCGACAGGTCGCGATCTCGGAAGACGTCGGCTTGTTCTGCGGGGGTACGCAGCGCACCGCATTGGAGATCATGCAGTCGACCAGTTCGAGATCCGCGGGCGCGGCAGGGTCATGCCTCCCACGCGCCAAGCCGAATTTGAGCAAGGTGCGGTAGAGCAGTTCGCCGGCATAGTCGCCGAGAAAAGGGCGCCCGGTGCGGTTGGCGCCTTTCAGGCCGGGCGCGAGCCCGACAATCAAGAGCCGCGCTCGCTCGGGTCCGAAGGAGGGCACCGCTCCGTTGAACCAATCAGGATGCGCAGCGCGGTTATCAGCGCGGAAGGCAACCAGCCGCGGGCAGAGCGGACAATTCCTGTCCGGCTCCGGTCGATCGGAGATGCGCGCGGCAGTTGGCGTCATGAGCGATTCCCGCCTGACGCAACACTTAGCGCGAGAGTCTGGCTCAGGTCTCGATCAAATCTTCCGGCTCGAACTCGTCGAGCGGTCCGGGCTCGGCGCGTCGCCGCTCGCGTTGCGCCCGCTCGGCAGGATCGCGGCCGATCTCGGCGTGCAGATTGGCGAGGTCGATGAATTGATCGGCCTGCCGGCGGAGCTCGTCGGCAACCATCGGCGGGTTGGTGGCGAGCGTCGACACCACACTCACGCGCTTGCCTTTGTGCTGTAGCGCCTCGACCAGAGAGCGGAAGTCGCCGTCGCCGGAGAACAGCACGATATGGTCGAGATGGTCGGCAAGTTCCATGGCATCGACCGCGAGCTCGATATCCATATTGCCCTTGATCTTTTTTCGGCCCGCCGCGTCGACGAATTCCTTGGTCGGCTTGGTGACCATCGTATAGCCGTTATAGTCGAGCCAATCGATCAGCGGCCTGATGGAGGAATATTCCTGCTCCTCGGCGAGCGCCGTGTAATAGAGCGCCCTCACCAGCTGGCCCTTGGAGCGAAACAGCGCGAGCAGGCGCTTGTAGTCGATATCGAAGGCGAGCGATTTGGCCGTGGCGTAAAGATTGGCGCCGTCGATGAATAGAGCGATGCGCTCGGTTGGATAGAAATTCATTTTAGTTCCGTTACTGCAATATGCCTGGATAGAAAGAGCTGCCCTGTCGCTATAACGCATGACCGAACGAAGGGCTGCACTGACAACATAGGTGTGACAACGTGACTCCGCAATTCCCGGCCCGTGGCAGGATCGTGGTAGCTTTGGGTGCGAATTGTCCCGGCCCGTGGGGGAAGCCCAACGAGACAATTGCTCGAGCTTTGCGCGAGATCGAACGCGCCAAGATCGGCGTCACCGACGTCTCGCCACTCTACGAAACAGCCGCCGTCGGTGCTGCCCACCAGCCGGCTTACGTCAACGCGGTCGCCTTGCTCGACACCGATCTCTCTCCGGAGTCGCTTCTCAGGGTCTTGAAGCGAATCGAGCGTCACGCAGGCCGGCGCGGGGGACGGCCCTGGGGCCCGCGCATGCTCGACATCGACATCGTCGATTATCGCGGCCTTGTGCGGCATTGGCGAAACCGCAAGGGCCGGTTTGCCAAAGCCGGCCCACGGCCGCTGATCTTGCCCCATCCGCTCGCCCACGCGCGCCCCTTCGTGCTCAAGCCGCTGCTCGACATTGTGCCCAATTGGCGTCACCCCGTGCTCAAGCAAGGCGTTCGAGACCTCTGGCGCGAAGTGTCGCGGGGCCGGGAAGGGCGCGTGCTCAGGCGCCTCCAGGAGCCGTCGTGCTTGCCAGCCAGCGGCGAACTGCCTAAATAGAGATCAAATCCACCCTTCTCATACAAGGATCCGCTGATGGCTCGCGTCACCGTCGAGGACTGCATCGACAAGATTCCCAATCGCTTCGAGCTCGTGCTCCTGGCCAGCCACCGCGCCCGGACCATCTCCGCCGGCGCCCAGATCGCCGTGAACCGCGACAACGACAAGAACCCGGTCGTGGCGCTGCGCGAGATCGCCGACAAGAAGATCGCGCCCGACGACCTTAAAGAAGACTTCATCCACTCGATGCAGAAATATGTTGAAGTGGACGAGCCCGAGGCTGAAGCCGTGCCGATGCTCTCGACCGACACCAGGATGCCGGTTCTCGGTCAGGACGATCAGTCGACCGATTCGCAGATCGACAAGATGACCGAGGAGGAGCTGTTGCGCAGGATGGCAAGCCAGGCCCCTTCGGATGGCTCCAATGCGGGACCCCGCGCACGCTGATCATCGCTGCTTCGCATCTGACCGGCGCTATCACTTTGCCTTAGACCTGCGT
This sequence comes from Methyloceanibacter sp., assembly GCA_035456885.1. Classification (GTDB taxonomy): domain Bacteria; phylum Pseudomonadota; class Alphaproteobacteria; order Rhizobiales; family Methyloligellaceae; genus Methyloceanibacter. The sequence goes on along the minus strand of DATICH010000097.1, from coordinate 13,247 downwards.
CATCCCGGCTACGGCCGGGCTGTAGCTGTCCGTGGCGCGGCGGCGCGCGCGCCATGACCACCCGCCAATACGAGTTGGTCGAGCGGGTGTTGAGCTATCAACCGAGCGCCGACGAGGCGCTGCTCAACCGCGCCTATGTCTACGCCATGAAGGCGCACGGCAATCAGAAGCGGGCCTCCGGCGCGCCGTTCTTCTCCCATCCGCTCGAAGTGGCGGCGATCCTCGCCGAAATGCGGCTCGACGACGCGACCATCGCCACCGCGCTGTTGCACGACACGATCGAGGACACCGACACCACCCGCGGCGAGATCGATACTTTGTTCGGCCGCGAGATCGGCACCCTGGTCGACGGCCTCACCAAGATCAAGAAGCTCGACCTGGTCACCAAGAAGGCCGAGCAGGCGGAAAATTTCCGTAAGCTCTTGCTCGCCATCTCCAGCGACATCCGTGTGCTGCTGGTGAAGCTCGCCGACCGGCTGCACAACATGCGCACGATCGAGCACGTCAAGCCGCAGAAGCGCAAGATCGTCGCCGAGGAGACCATGGACATCTATGCGCCGCTTGCCGGGCGCATGGGCATGCAATGGCTGCGCGAGGAGCTCGAGGACCATGCCTTCAAATCGCTCAACCCCGAGGCCTATTCGGCCGTGGTCGAGCGGCTCAAAGTTCTGCGCGAGCGCAACCAAGGCCTGATCGACGAGATCGAGGCGGCGCTCACCAGCAAGCTGAAAGAGGCGGGGGTCCAGAGCGTCGTCGCCGGACGCGAGAAGAAGCCCTACGCGATCTGGAGCAAGATGGAGCGGAAGCAGATCTCGCTCGAGCAGCTTTCCGACATCTATGCTTTCCGCATCGTCGTGCAGGAGATGCAGGATTGCTATCGCGCACTTTCGGTGGTGCACACGAGCTGGCACGCAGTTCCAGGCCGCTTCAAGGATTACATCTCGAACCCGAAGCAGAACGACTATCAATCGATCCACACGACAATTGTCGGGCCGCGCCACCAGCGGGTCGAGCTGCAAATCCGCACCGAGCGCATGCATGACGTCGCCGAATATGGCGTGGCGGCGCACGCGCTTTACAAGGATGCCAACGGCGTGAACGGCAATGGCATGGTACCGTCGCAGGATTCCAACGCCTATCGCTGGCTGCGCCATCTCGTCGGCATGCTGCTCGACGGCGACAACCCTGAAGAGTTCCTCGAGCACACCAAACTTGAACTGTTCCAGGACCAGGTGTTCTGCTTCACGCCGAAGGGACGCTTGATCGCGCTGCCCCGCGGCGCCAACCCGATCGACTTCGCCTATGCGGTGCACACTGATATCGGCAATACCTGCGTCGGCGCCAAGATCAACGGCCGGCCGATGCCGATCACGACCGAGCTCAGGAACGGCGACGAGGTGGAGGTCATCTGCTCCAAGGCGCAGCTCCCGCCTTCGGCCTGGCAAAGTCTCGCCGTCACCGGCAAGGCGCGCTCGGCCATCAGGCGGGCAACGCGTGACGCGGTGCGCGCACAATACGGCAAGCTCGGCCGCGAGATCGTGGTGCGAGCCTTTCAGCGCCGGGAGAAGCCTTTCAGCGAGGAGAGCCTGAGCGCTGCATTGCCCCGCCTGTCGCAGAAGACCGTGGAAGATGTGATGGCTGCGGTAGGCCGAGGCGAACTCGCCTCCGCCGACGTGGTTTGCGCCGTGTTCCCCGAGGTGAAACCGGCGGAGGCGCCGAAACGCCGGCGCAAGGTGAAGCGCACCGACGAAGGCTGGTTCGGGCTCGGCAAAGTAATGGGCCTTAAATTCCGCTGGCCCGGGTCGGCGAGCGAACGGGCCCGTGAGCACGGACCGAGCAGCATTCCGATTAGAGGCTTGCGCGGTGAGCTGCCGGTCAGTTTTGCCGATGGCGGCGCGGTTCCCGGCGACCGCATCGTCGGCATCCTCACGCCGGGGCAGGGGATCACCATCTACCCGATCCATGCCGAGGCGCTGAAGGCGTTCGACGAGGAGCCGGAGCGCTGGATCGACGTTACCTGGGACATCGACGAGGACAACCCGCAGCGCTTCCCCGCCCGGCTTGCCGTCACTGCGTTGAACGAGCCCGGCAGTCTCGCCCAAGTCGCCACCGTGATCGGCGAAGCCGACGGTAATATTCAGAACATCAAGATGACCAACCGCGTCCCCGACTACACGGAGATGCTGATCGACCTCGAAGTGTGGGATCTGAAGCACTTGAATGACATCATCGCCGGCCTGCGCGCGAAGGACGTGGTGTCGAGTGCGGCTCGCGCGGGCGCTTGAGCACGCTGGCGCGAGCGAGGGAATATACTTAAATATGCTAGGCCTTCGTCGCCAAAGGGCCACCATCGTTTGGCTACTGGTCGGGCGTTACGCGTTTTGAGGTGGTGATGCTGTTTAGGCGCCGCGAGGCGGAAAGCTTCCTCGAGAAGATCCGAGTGCATCTTTGGCCGCGGCGGAGCTGGAGCCGGTCGAGCCGCTATGTGGTCTATCGCTTACGACGTCTCAGCGACTCGCCGCACGCCGTCGCGCTCGGCTTCGCCGCCGGCGTGTTCACCGCGGTGACGCCCTTCCTCGGCACGCATATGGTGATGGCCGCGCTCCTCGCCTGGGTGATCGGCGGCAGCATCGTCGCCGCCTTGCTGGGGACCTTTCTCGGCAATCCGCTGACCTATCCGCTGTTCTGGTACTCCACCTACGAGGTCGGCAATTTGATGCTCGGCGGCACGTCGGAAAAACCGCCCATCGATTTGTCCGCCGGTATCTTCCAAACCTCGCTGGAGCAGCTATGGCCGATCCTGAAGCCCATGACGCTGGGCTCCGTGCCGGTTGGGCTTGGTCTGGCGGCGCTCAGCTATGTCCTGGTCAAGCCGATGGTCGACGCCTACAAACATCGCCGCCGGCGCGAGCTCGAGCTTCGCGCAAGCCGCGAGGCGCTGGGCGCCCAATGACTGCCAAGACCGCGAAAGCCCCGGGAGGGACCAGCGTGTTGCCGATCCGCCTCGGCATCAACATCGACCACATCGCCACCTTGCGCAATGCGCGGGGAGGGCGCCATCCCGATCCCCTGCGTGCCGCCGAACTAGCCGTCGAGGCCGGCGCCGACAATATCACCGCGCATCTGCGTGAAGATCGCCGCCACATTCGCGATGAGGATATTGCGCGGTTGACCGCCGCCGCTATCGCCCCACTCAATCTGGAAATGGCCGTAACGCAGGAGATGCTGGCGATCGCGCTCAACACGCGCCCGCATGCTTGCTGTCTGGTGCCCGAGCGCCGGCAGGAGCTGACCACCGAAGGCGGTCTCGACGTCGCAGGCCAGATCGCCACGCTCACGCCCTTTATCGCCGAGCTAAGGGATGCGGACATCCAAGTCAGCCTGTTCATCGACCCCGACCTTGAGCAGATCGCCGCCTCGCGCAAGGTTGGCGCCGATGCGGTGGAGTTGCACACCGGCACCTACTGCGCCGCGGCGGCGGGCGATGGCCCGTCCTTCCGGCGGGAGCTAAAGCGTCTGATTGACGGCGCACGCGAGGCGGCGCGGGCAGGTCTCGAGGTCCATGCCGGTCACGGTCTCGACTATGATAATGTTGTGCCGGTCGCCTCGATTCCCGAGATCGTCGAGTTGAATATCGGGCATTACCTGGTGGGAGAGGCGCTCTTCGTGGGTCTATTCGACAGCGTCTCCCGCATGCGGTCCACCATGGACGGCGCGCGGGCAGCCCTGCGGCAGAGCGACGCGCAAGCCAAGGTCGGCAGCACGTGATGATCATCGGCATCGGCAACGACGTCATCGATATCAGGCGCGTGGAGCGCACGATCGAGCGCTATGGCGAACGCTTTCTCGAGCGCGTGTTCACCGAGATCGAGCGCCGGAAATCCGACGGGCGGGCGATGCGGGCGGCCTCCTACGCCAAGCGCTTCGCCGCCAAGGAAGCCTGCGCCAAGGCCCTCGGCACCGGCTTCCGCCATGGGGTGTTCTGGCGCGATATGGGTGTCGTCAATCTGCCTTCCGGCCGCCCCACATTGGAGCTAACCGGCGGGGCGGCACGCGCCTTGGCGCAACTGATCCCTGAAGGGCACGAAGTGCGCATCGACCTTTCCATTACCGACGATTTCCCAACCGCCCAGGCGATCGTCATCATCTCTGCGATTAGGGTTTCCCTCCGCGATTGATCGGTTTGCCTCGCACGGAGCGAGGGGCTATAGGGGCGGGTCCCCGGGCCAAAGCCAAGTTCTAAGGAGAGCTTCCGCATGAGCGTTGAAGCCGACAAGACGGAAGCCAAGAGCGGTACGCGAGATACCGTCCGCGTCATCATTCACGCGCTGATTCTGGCGCTGCTGGTGCGAGTCTTTCTGTTTCAGCCCTTCAATATCCCGTCCGGCTCGATGATCCCGACCCTGCTGATCGGCGACTATCTGTTCGTGTCGAAATACAGCTATGGCTACAGCCGGTATTCGTTTCCCTTCAGTCCAGATCTATTCTCCGGTCGCGTCTGGGCCAAAGAGCCCGAGCGCGGCGATGTCGTCGTGTTCAAGCTCCCGCGCGACAACGAGACCGACTATATCAAGCGCGTGATCGGACTGCCGGGCGACGAAATTCAGATGATGCACGGCGTGCTCCATATCAACGGCAAACCAGTGCCCAAAGTGCGTGTTGACGACTATGTGGTGACCGAGCCGTCGGGGCGTGAACGGCGCATGCCACGTTTCATGGAGACCTTGCCCAACGGGGTGACCTATCCCGTTCTCGATCTCGTGCAAGACGGCTTCGGCGACAACACCGAAGTCTACAAGGTGCCCGAAGGAAATTTCTTCATGATGGGCGACAACCGCGACAACTCCACCGATAGCCGCTTCCTGTCGGAGGTGGGCTTTGTCCCATTCGAGAATCTGGTGGGCAAGGCGCAGATCATCTTTTTCTCGCTCGACGAGAGCTCGCGCTTCTATGAATTCTGGGATTGGCCGACCAGCATTCGGTGGCCGCGTCTGTTCCAAGTGGTGCATTGAACCTTGGCTAAGCCGAGCAAAACGGCTCTACAGGAACTTTCCGCCCGGATCGGCCACACCTTCTCCGACCCCGCGCTGCTCAGGCTCGCTATCACGCATTCGAGCGCACGTATCGGCTCGATCTCCAACGAGGATAACGAGCGACTCGAGTTTTTGGGCGACCGTGTGCTTGGACTTGCCGTCGCCGAGCTTCTGGCCGAGTCCTTCCCCAAGGCACGCGAAGGCGAACTCGCGCGCTGGTTCAACAACCTGGTGCGGGCCGAGACCTGTGCCGATGTCGCGCGCGAATGGGATCTCGGCAAATGCATCGTGATGAGCGGCGGCAAGAAGGGCGTTGCCGAAGGCCGCATTCTTGGCGACGCCTGCGAGGCGGTGCTCGGCGCCATCTTCGTCGACGGCGGTTACGCCGCGGCGCGCAAGGTCGTGCACCAATTCTGGGGACCGCATCTCAGCTCCCGCGAACTCGCCGGGCCAAGTGCAAAGTCCATGTTGCAGGAATGGGCGCAAGGCCGCGGCCTGCCGCTGCCACGCTATCTCGAAGTGGCCCGCGAGGGTCCCGACCATGCGCCGCACTTCACCGCTGAGGTGCAGGTCGAAGGCGTTGCCCCGGAGCGGGGCCGCGGCGCCAACAAGCAGGCGGCGGAGCAAGCCGCGGCACTTGCCATGCTCATGCGCGAAGGGGTTTGGCAGGCGATGCAAGATGGCTGACCCCGCAGACAGACGTTGCGGTTTTGTCGCGCTGATTGGCGCGCCGAATAGCGGCAAATCGACCCTGACCAATGCGCTCGTCGGCACCAAGGTCTCGATCGTCACCCACAAGGCGCAGACTACGCGGGGGCCGGTGCGCGGCATCGCCTTGATCGATAATTCCCAGGTGATCCTGGTCGACACGCCCGGAATTTTTCAACCGAAGCGCCGCCTCGACCGCGCCATGGCCCAGGCAGCCTGGGAGCGCGCCGGCGACGCCGATATCGTCGCCCCGGTCATCGATGCCCATCGCGGTCTCGACGAGGCTTTGGAGCCATTGCTCTCACATTTGCCGGAGGTGAAACGGCCGACCATCGCCATTCTCAACAAGATCGACCTCGTGAAAAAGCCGGACCTGCTTCGCCTCGCCGCCGAACTCTCGGAGCGAACTCGGTTCGCAGAGGTGTTCATGGTCTCGGCGCTGACCGGAGACGGCATAGCCGAGCTGAAGGCCTGTCTTGCCAAGGCGGTGCCGGAGGGGCCTTGGCTGTTTCCCGAGGACCAGTTGACCGACGTTTCGCTCCGCCAGGCGGCGGCCGAGATCACTCGCGAAAAGCTTTTCCTCAGACTGCATGAGGAGTTGCCCTATCGGCTGACTGTGGAGACCACCGACTGGAAGGAGCTCAAGGACGGCTCGATCAGAATCGAGCAGACGATCTATGTCGAGCGCGAGGGCCACCGAAAGATCGTGCTTGGTGCGAAGGGGCAGACCATCAAAGAGATCGGCTCAACTGCCCGCGCGGAGATCGGCGAACTCGCCGGCGCGCCTGTGCATCTCTTCCTCTTCGTCAAAGTGCGGGGGCGCTGGGCGGAGGACCCGGAGCGCTATCGCGAGATGGGACTGGAATACCCGAAGCGCTAGCATGGATTGGACCGACGAAAGCATCTTTATCGGCGCCAAGCCGCTCGGCGAGGCGAACGCCGTCGCCGAGCTTTTCACCCTCGACCACGGGCGGCATCTCGGCCTGGTGCGGGGCGGGCGCTCGCGCCGCATGCGGCCTTTGCTCCAGCTCGGCAATCTTCTGCGCGTTACCTGGCGTGCGCGGCTCTCCGAGCATCTCGGGGGCTTCAATCTCGAACTGATCGAACCGACCGCCGCGCGGGTGCTTGACGACAGGCTGGCGCTCGCCGCGATCGGCTCGCTGACCGGCCTCGCCAAACTGCTTCCCGAGCGCGACCCGCATCCGGCGCTCTATGGCGCGGCCTTGCAGGTCTTGCGCAGTTTCGATGCCGCGGGTAGCTGGCCTGCATTGCTCGTGAGATGGGAGCTTCAACTCTTGCAGGAGTTGGGTTTCGGTCTGGATCTGACGGAATGCGCCGTAACCGGCGCAGATGACGGCCTTGCCTATGTGTCGCCCCGCTCCGGTCGCGCCGTCTCGCGCGACGCCGGACAGCCTTACGACAACAAGCTGCTCAAACTCCCTGCTTTCCTCTTGGATAACGCAGTGCCGGCGCACGAGGAGGATGTCGCGGCCGGGTTCCGTCTAACCGGCTATTTCCTTGAGCGAGATGTGCTTGCGCCCCATGGTCTCGTTATGCCGCAAGCGCGGGAGCGTTTGATTGCGCTTCTATCCGGAGCCGCCCATCTCGCCTGAGCGCCGGCTGAAAAGAAACGGGCCGATCAACCGACCGGCCCGTCGCTTTCATGCGAGATGGCTCTACCAATACCACCAGTACCAATACCAGTTGCCGCCACGCCGCCGACGACGCCGACGACGACGACGACCACGACGACGCCTGCGGCCCGCCTCGGCGGGTTGGCTGGTCGCCATATTGGCCGCGGTTGCCAACGTGGTGACGCCGACGGTCGTGCCGATCGTCGTGCCCACCGCGCTGATGCACCAGAACACTGCGATCGCCACGGCCGCGACGGCCTTGGCGAGCAGCATCCGCGGCGCCATGAGGGCTTTCATCATTCCGCTCACCCTTCCTTTCTCTCCTCACATTGCAAGCGTGCGCTATGCGAGACTTTAGGGTGCTCTCCGCCGCGACTGCGACGAGCTCAATTCCCTCGCGCGTCTTCCCATGCAAGCGGCCTTGGGAAAATCGGCAGGGATCCTTTCCTCGACAAAGCTCACCGGGGGCGAAGCGCCTCGGTGACACCGAATGCAGCATAGGCACGGGATCTGGCTTTGCCAAGGCTAGATCGGCCTAACCGTTAAAGATGCTGTGAAGTGTTACACTCACGATTCGCGCAACTTGCGCCATCAGTCCTCTCCCTGACTGCGCAAATCGGCCGCCGTTCCAACCTTAACCATCGTCGCTACGTCCTGTCCCCACTTCACCAGCGGGTACAAATAGGTGTAGAGGCGGTTCTTCGTGATCAATATGTCGTGCAGCGCCAAATAGTCGATGCCGGTCGATAAGAAGCATTTCATCGCGTCGGCGGGCGTCTCCACGATGGGCTCGCCCCGAATATTGAACGAGGTGTTCAGCAACACCGGGACGCCTGTGAGCGCCTCGAATTCCTTGAGCAGCAGATAGAGCCGCTTGTTGTGCTCCCGCCGGACGGTCTGCACCCGCGCGGTGCCGTCGACGTGGACAATGGCAGGGACCCTGTCTCGCCATTCTGGGGCGACGTTCTTGGCGAGCAGCATGAAGGGGGAGTCCTCCTCGCCCTCAAAGACCTCGCTGGCGCGTTCGGCCAGCACGATCGGCGCAAAGGGGCGGAAGGCTTGCCGGTGCTTCACCCGCGCATTCAACACGTCCTTCATTGCCGGATTGCGCGGATCGGCCAATATGCTGCGATTGCCGAGCGCGCGCGGACCGAATTCGGACCGGCCCTGGAACCAGCCAACCACTTTCTCCTCGGCCAGGATCTTCGCCGTATCGCGGCAAATACTCTGATCGGGTCCGTCGAACACTTGCCGGTTTACCACCCACTTCTTCGCCGCGATTTCTCCCTGCTGGTCGTTATAGGGTGCACCGAGATAAGCGTGCTGCATGACGAAGCTGCGCGGCTTCTTCTGAATCGCTAAATGCCCGTAATAGGCGCAGCCGATGGCGATGCCGTCGTCGCCGGCGGCAGGCTGGATCCAAACATTGTCGTAGCCGGCCTCACGCACGATCCTGCCATTGGCCACGCAATTCAACGCGACGCCGCCGGCAATGCAGAGATTCTTGGCCCCGGTCGTCTCGCGCAGCCAAATGGCGCGCTCGATGAGAATCGTCTCAGTGTCGTGCTGTACCTGCCAAGCGAGGTCTTCCCAATGCGGAACTGAAGAGCTTTTATCCCACTTCTTGCCGTCTTCCGGCTGATAGGGGTGGTCGAAAGCTTCGGTCCAATCCGGAACGTCAATCGAGCCATTGCTCAGGCTCATCAACGGCTTCATGCGGTTGGGACGTCCATACGGCGCGAGCCCCATCACCTCACCGCACTTGTTCCAATCGGCAAAAATGTAGCTTGAGACCCGGCTGTACACGGCGCCGAGGCCCTTCATGTAAAAAAAGTCGTCACTCAGAAATCCACGCACGGGATCGAGCCAAACTTTCTTCACCGTCTCGAGCTTTGAGCCTTTGAAGGTATAATAGCTCTCCGATTCACGTGCGAGCGGGTTGACGTTCTCCGTCAGCTGATCCTTCTCGGTGATGTCGGCGGAATAGCTGCCGACACCGTCCACGATCATCACGGCCCCTTCTTCAAACGGGCAGGCAGCAAAGGCGCTGTAGGCGTGGGCAAGGTGATGCGAAACCGTCACGACCTTGTTCGATTTCGACAGGAAGAGCGGACTCTCCGACGCCTGGAGGCGTTCCGTAGGCGCCATGTCCCCTTGCGAAACCAGTCGGACCTCGAGGTCCTCGATCGGCAACACGTAGCAGTTGCGCACGACGAGATCGACATCGTCGAGTGTGATGCCTTCCGCATTCAGGCAATAATCGATCACCTCCTGGAAAAAACCGGCGTCGTGTTTTCGCCGCGTAATTCTTTCCTTGGCAATGGCAAACGCGATCTCACCGTCGCGCAACAAGCAGGCGCTGACATCGTGATCGTAGGCATTGATGCCGAGAATATAGCTGTGACTCTTGGGCACTGATCTCTCGCTGGGAGGGGGCGCGACTATAGGCCCCTGCTTATCGTGCATGTGGGGGATGCGCAACGCCGCCTTGAGCGCGCCATGGCAATGCGCTAAGCGCGATGCATGGGAAAACGCATTCCGCCGCCTGATTCGCAAGGCCCGATCGAGCCGGTCAGCCTCAAGGATGCACTGGAAGAGCGCTATCTCGCCTACGCGCTGTCCACCATCATGCACCGCGCGCTGCCCGACGTGCGAGACGGGTTGAAGCCGGTGCACCGGCGCCTGCTTTACGCCATGCAGCAGCTCAGGCTGTCGCCCCAAGGAGAATTCCGCAAATGCGCCAAGATCGTCGGCGACACGATGGGCAACTTCCATCCGCACGGCAATCAGGCGATCTATGACGCGCTAGCCCGTCTCGCCCAGGATTTCTCGGTCCGCTACCCGCTGATCGACGGACAAGGCAATTTCGGCAATATCGACGGCGATAACCCCGCCGCCGACCGCTACACCGAGGCGCGGCTGACCGACGTCGCCGCCCACCTGCTCGACGGCATCGACGAGGACACTGTCGACTTCCGCGCCAATTACGACGGCCGCGAGCAAGAACCGTCGGTGCTGCCGGCAAATTTCCCAAATCTGCTCGCCAACGGGTCTTCGGGCATCGCTGTCGGCATGGCCACCAACATCCCGCCGCACAATGCCGGTGAGCTCTGCGACGCGGCGCTGCATCTCATCAAGTTTCCCAACGCCACCGCGGACAAGCTGGTCGAACTCGTGCCCGGCCCCGACCTTCCCACTGGCGGCATCATCGTCGAGCCGCGCGCCGAGATCGTGCAGGCCTACAAGACCGGGCGCGGCAGCTTCCGTCTGCGTGCGCGCTGGGAGCAAGAAGATACCGGCCGCGGCACTTACCAGATCGTCGTCACCGAGATCCCGTATCAGATCCCCAAGGCGCGACTGGTCGCCCGAATCGCCGAATTGCTGTTGCAGAAGAAGTTGCCGCTGCTGGCCGACGTCCGCGACGAATCGGCCGAGGAGGTCCGGCTGGTGCTCGAACCAAAGAGCCGCAGCGTCGACCCGGTCCTATTGATGGAATCGCTATTCAAGCTGACCGAGCTCGAGACCCGCGTCTCACTCAACATGAATGTGCTGAGCCGCGGACAGGTGCCGAACGTGCTCGGGCTTCGCCAGGTCCTGCGCGAATGGCTCGACCACCGCCAGGTCGTGCTGGTCCGCCGCTCGAAGTTTCGCCTCGCCAAGATCGACCATCGGCTCGAAGTGCTCGACGGCTATCTGATCGTCTATCTCAACATCGACAAGGTGATCAAAATCATCCGCGAGAAGGACGAGCCGAAGCCGGCCTTGATGAAAGCCTTCAAGCTGGCCGAGGTGCAGGCCGAGGCCATCCTCAATATGCGTCTGCGCGCTTTGCGCAAGCTGGAAGAGATGGAGATCAAGCGCGAGCACGAAAGCCTGACCAGGGAGCGCAAAGAGCTGAAGGCGCTGCTCGGCTCCAAAGACAAGCAGTGGAAGCGGATCGCCGACGAGATCAAATCGCTCAAGGACCAATTCGGGCAGAAGACTCCGCTCGGCAAACGCCGCACCAGCTTTGCCGAGGCGCCTGAGGGCGTCGAAACCGAGCTCGCCGAGGCGATGATCGAGAAGGAGCCGGTCACCGTCGTCCTGTCCGAAAAGGGCTGGATCCGCACCATCAAGGGCCATCAGACGGAAGCCGATAGCCTTTCCTTCAAGGAAGGCGACCGGCTCAAACGCTTGGTCAAGGCGCAGACCACCGATACCTTGCTGCTATTCGCCACCAATGGCCGTTTCTATTCGCTCGGCGCCGACAAATTGCCCGGGGGCAGGGGCCACGGCGAGCCGTTCCGGCTGATGATCGACATCGAGGAAGCGGCTGACGCCGTCGAGCTGTTCGTACATGAGCCTGGACGCAAGCTCCTGGTCGCGTCGTCGAGCGGCCACGGCTTCATCGTCGCCGAGGATGAGGTCCTAGCTCAGACCCGTAAAGGCAAACAGGTGCTGAATGTACCGACCAGCGAAGAGGCGGCAGTTTGCGCGCCGGTCGACGGTGACAGCCTCGCGGTGATCGGCGAGAACCGCAAGCTCTTGCTGTTCCCTCTAAAGGAACTGCCTGAGATGCCGCGGGGCAAGGGCGTGCGGTTGCAGCGCTACAAGGATGGCGGCTTAGCCGACGCCAAGACCTTCTACAAAAAGGACGGGCTGACCTATACCGACTCCGCCGGCCGCAGCTTTGCGCTCACCGAGCTGCGCGACTGGTGGGGACAGCGCGCTCAGGCCGGGCGCTTGCCGCCGAAAGGCTTTCCAAAATCAGGGAAGTTCGGCCCGCGGTTCTGATCGAAATCGGAAGACAACGCTCAGCGCAGTACTTCTGACTTCTGACCTCTGATTTCCGAGTTCTCGACCTCAGTGCGCACCCAGCCTTTCGAGGTGAGGCGCTCCTGCGGCTCGAAGCGGTTCTTGTAGCGCATCTTGCGCGAGCCCTCGATCCAATAGCCCAGATAGACAAAGGGGTGGCCTTGGGTGCGCGCATATTCGACATGGTCGAGGATCATGTAGGTGCCGAGGCTGCGATGCGCCTGGTCGGGATCGTAGAAGCTGTAGACCATGGAGATGCCGTCGCTGAGGCGATCGCAGAGCGACACCGCCATCAGCGGCGATTGACCGCAATAGGGGTCCGGCTTCAGCCGGTATTCGGTGACGAAGGTCTCGACCACGCTGTCCTCGACCATCAGCGAATAGTCGAGCACCGACATCTCAGCCATGCCGCCATCGGCGTGGCGCGCGTCGATATAGGAGCGGAACAGCGAGTATTGCTCCGAACTCGGCGCGGGCGACATGCGCGTCGCAACCAGATCCGAATTGATCCGCGCAATGCGCTTCAGCGAGCGCCGCGCTTCGAATTCATCCACAAGGATGCGCACCGGCACGCACGCCGAGCAGGCGTCGCAATAGGGCATATAGGCGATGTTCTGGCTGCGCCGGAACCCGCCCTTCAGCAAATTGTCGATCAGGAACTGCGGCTTGTCGCGGGTTAGATGCGTGAAAAGTTTCCGTTCCAGCCGGCCGGGAAGGTAGGGACAGGGCTGCGGCGCGGTAATGTAGAATTCCGGAAAGTTGTTCTTGTGCTCAGTCACGTGTCACCGTCCGAAGACGAATCCAATGGCGTGAGCTTAGTAGATGGCGGGCGGCGAACGCAATCCGCCTGGAAGGCCGCACGCCTTTGTGAAGCCGGGCAGTTTAGAACCAATCTGAATTAGGACCGGCCGATCACCACAACGCCGGCGAGAATGTCGTGCAAGCAGCGCTTGCGGGAGTCGAAAAACGCCCAGAGCAGGATCGGGAAGAATACTACCAGCGAGAACCAGAACAGCAGCGCATGGAACGCCGCGATCAGGGGGGTCACCTTGGCGCCGTACCACATGCGCACTTCGAG
>DATICH010000096.1:0-3269 GCA_035456885.1 Methyloceanibacter sp. | reverse complement strand
GGCGCATCTCTCGCGCATCACCATCGTCACCACCGGCACGCCGATGGTGATCGAGCAGATACAGCATCAATTGGAGCGGCTGGTCCCGGTGCACTCGGTCACCGACCTCACCGTGAAGGGCAGTCCGATCGAGCGCGAGCTAGCCATGGTCAAGGTGGCAGGCACTGGCGAGAAGCGGGTCGAGGCTTTGCGCCTGGCCGAGGCCTTCCGCGCCCAGGTGATCGACGCCTCGACCGAACATTTCGTGTTCGAGATCACCGGCAGGCAATCGAAGATCGAGCAATTCATCGCGCTGATGCAGCCGCTCGGCCTGGTCGAGGTGGCCCGCACCGGCATTGCGGCCATCTCGCGCGGGGCGGAGCGGATGTGATGCTTGAGGTCAGGCTCTCGCCACTCGAGCTCGCCGAGGAGTCGGGTCTGTCTCGCGCCGCTCCTCGTCCGCAGCATCTCAGACAGCCCAGCTACGACCAGGAGTTCGACGACCGTACAATCCTCTACGATCTGTTCTGGTCTCCCGACGGCCGGCAAGTCGTAGGTGTCGGGCCGCCGCTGGCAAATCTCGCCGATCCGGTTTTCCCATTGCTGCGGCGCGGCCTGCGTGGCAGCTTTTTTTCGCGGCTGGAGCGGCGAGACCTGGAACGCTGTTGGGAAGTATGGATCCGCCGCTGTCGCACACGCCCAAGCTTTCCGGCCGGCATTTTCAGACAGAGCGAACTCGCCATCCAGCCCAACCACCTTGATATCTTCCGCGGCAAGAAGGTTGCGCTGACCAAATCGCGCGACAATCAACTCGTTTGGATCCGCGACTGGGCCTATTTCCTGGCCAAGGCGCATGGCTGCAATGCGGTCCTGTTCTACGACAACGCTTCGACCAACGCCTCGACTTCGGAGATCCAACAGACGATCGCTTCGGTGCCGGGCATCGACACGGTCGTGGTGGTGAGCTGGCCTTACAAATTCGGACCGCAAGGGATCGATCGCTACACCTGGGATTCCGACTTTTGCCAATACGGCATTCTCGAACATGCCCGCTTTCGCTTCCTTGCGGACGCGCTGGCGGTGCTGCAAATCGATATCGATGAATTTCCGATCCCTGAAGCGGGGAAGTCGGTGTTCGACCTTGCCAATGCCACGAGCTACATCCGCTTGGATAGCCGTTGGATCGAAAGCGTGACCGACGAGATGGCGCCCCCGGGACCGCGGCGCCATCGGGACTATCGCTACTACGACGCCGTGAGCACGCCCAGGCGCGTCGAAAAAAAATGGGCCGTGGTTCCCAGCCGCTGTCCGCGCTCGGCGCAGTGGCGCGTGCATAGGATCAGTCACATGGCGGCGGATGGGCAGGCGTCGGCCGGCGTGAGTTTGCGCCATTTCAAGGGGATCAACAATAATTGGCGTGAAGACCGGTGGCACCCCGAGCGCTTCGACCCGGCGCGCCATCGAGTCGATGAAGAACTTGTCAAATGGTTCGGTATTTTCGACGGCTTGGCCGACGATATGAGTCCTGACCACTTGCAAAGTGACGTTCCGGGCGGCACAAACGCGACCGGATCGTCGCGTCAGTCAGCTCGATAGCCAGGGGAGTACGCATGCGCGTCTATTACGATCGGGATGCCGATCTCAATCTGATCAAGGGCAAGAAGGTCGCCATCATCGGCTATGGCAGCCAGGGGCACGCGCACGCGCTGAACCTGAAGGAATCCGGCGTCAAGGAGGTGGCCGTGGGCTTGCGCCCCGGCTCGAAATCCGTCGCCAAGGCGCAAGCAGCCGGGCTCAAGGTGATGGACGTGCCCGAGGCCGCCAAATGGGCCGATGTGGTGATGATGCTCACCCCGGACGAGCTCCAGGCCGGCATCTGGGAACAGGATCTCAAGCCCAATATGAAGCAGGGCTCGGCGCTGTTGTTTGCCCATGGCCTCAATATTCACTTCAACCTGATCGAGCCGCGCTCCGACATGGATGTCTGCATGGTGGCGCCGAAAGGGCCAGGCCATACCGTGCGCGCCGAATATAGCCGCGGCGCCGGTGTGCCGTGCCTGATGGCCATCGCCCAGGACGCCACCGGCGACGCGCACGACCTCACGCTGTCCTATGCCGCAGCGATCGGCGGCGGCCGCGCCGGCATCATCGAGACCACCTTCCGCGAGGAATGCGAGACCGATCTGTTCGGCGAGCAGTCGGTGCTGTGCGGCGGCCTGGTCGAGTTGATGCGGGCGGGCTACGACACGCTGATCGAAGCGGGCTATTCGCCGGAGATGGCTTATTTCGAATGCGTGCACGAGGTGAAGCTGATCGTCGATCTGATCTATGAGGGCGGCATCGCCAATATGAACTACTCGGTGTCCAACACCGCCGAGTATGGCGAATATGTCTCCGGACCGCGCGTGGTCGGCCGCGCCAGCAAAGAGGCGATGAAGGACATCCTCGCCGACATCCAGTCCGGCAAATTCGTCAAGGACTGGATGCTGGAGAACAAGGTCGGCCAGACCTCGTTCAAGGCGATGCGCGCCAAATGCGACACCCACCAGATGGAAGAGGTGGGCAAGCGCTTGCGCGCCATGATGCCGTGGATCGCCGAGCGCAAGATGGTCGACAAAAGCAAGAACTGAGATTGGGCAACGGAGCGGGGGGTCTCTTTATGCTGATGGCGCGCTACGCCAAGATCGTCATGAGCCTGGCGCTCGCCGCGTTCTGCCTGCTGGTCGCCTTCGACAACATCACCGACTACGGCACGAACTACCTGTTCGTGCAGCACGTCCTCAGCATGGACACGACCTTCCCCGGCAACGCGATGATGTATCGCTCGATCACCAGCCCCGCGATCTGGCAGCTCGCCTATGCGCTGATCATCGCCGCGGAAGGCATCACCGGAATTCTCTATCTCGCCGGCGCCGTCCGCCTGTTCCAGCTGCGCAATGCCCCGGGCGCGGTGTTCAACGCAGGGAAGAGCCTGGTCATTGCCGCCTCCACGCTCGCCTTTCTCGTCTGGTTTTTCGGTTTCATGGTGGTGGCCGGCGAGTGGTTTGCCATGTGGCAATCGCAGACCTGGAACGGGCAGGACGCGGCCTTCCGTTTCTACGGGGCGGTGCTCGGCGTGCTGATCTTCGTGGCGCTTCCCGACGGCGATCTGCCGGGAACCGAGCCCGCCCGCGCCGCGCCACGCCGCCGCCGCACCGACAAGAAGCGAGCTTAACGATCGGCGCGTTCCGATCGGAGGCAAGCTATGCCGCGTAGCCTCGTCCGGTCAGTTGCAACTCGGTTGCGAAGCT
>DATICH010000095.1:0-3075 GCA_035456885.1 Methyloceanibacter sp. | reverse complement strand
GCCAAGGCCAAGGTCTCGACCGTGCCGGGCCATCTCGGCGTGATCCAATCGACCAAGGAGGCGGTGAAGATCGCCGAGGAGATCGGCTATCCGGTGATGATCAAGGCGTCGGCCGGCGGCGGCGGCAAGGGCATGCGCATCGCCTATTCGCGCAAGGAGGTGGAGGAGGGCTTCGCTTCATCGCAGTCGGAGGCGCGTTCAAGCTTCGGCGACGACCGCGTGTTCATCGAGAAATATGTCGAGGAGCCGCGCCATATCGAGATCCAGGTGCTCGGCGACAAGCACGGCAACGTGATTCATCTCGGCGAGCGCGAGTGCTCGATCCAGCGGCGCAACCAGAAAGTCGTGGAGGAGGCGCCGAGCCCGTTTATCGACGCCAAAACGCGTGAGGCGATGGGCGCGCAGGCCGTGGCGCTGGCCAAGGCGGTCGGCTACGACTCGGCCGGCACGGTCGAGTTCATTGTCGACAAGAACCGCAATTTCTATTTCCTGGAAATGAACACCCGCCTTCAGGTGGAGCACCCCGTGACCGAGCTCGTCACCGGGCTCGATCTTGTCGAAGAGATGCTCAAGGTCGCCGCCGGCGAAAAGCTCGCGATCAAGCAGAAGGACGTGAAACTGAAGGGCTCGGCGATCGAAGCGCGCATTTATGCCGAGGACCCACAGCGGAACTTTCTGCCATCGACCGGACGGCTGGTGCGCTTCCGGCCGCCGGAGCTCGGCACCGAGAAGGGCATCACCACGCGGCTCGATTCGGGCGTGGAGGAGGGGGGCGAGATCTCGGTCTATTACGACCCGATGATCGCTAAGCTGGTGACGCATGCGCCGAAGCGGCTTCAAGCGATCGAGGCGATGGGCACCGCGCTCGACGCCTTCGCCATCGACGGCTTCCGCCACAACATCCCCTTCCTCGCTGTGTTGATGCGGAACGAGCGGTGGAAGGAGGGCCGGCTCTCCACCAAATTCATCGCCGAGGAATTTCCCGACGGGTTCCATCCGCCGAAGCCGCAGGGCGAGGTACGCGACACTTTGGTTGCGGTGGCGGCGGTCATCGATCATCTCGGCAATCAGCGCCGTCGCGCCATCACCCAGCAGATGCACGGCGAGGCGGTGCGCTTCGCCGAGACGCGCATCGTCGAGCTCGGCGATGAGAAGATACGCGCTATCGTCTCGGGCCAAATCGACAAGCCGCTGACCGTGACGCTCGGCGGCAAGGGAACCGGCGAGAAGCAGCGGCGCATCGAGTTGGCGTCATCCTGGTGGTTCGGCGAGCCGGTCTGGCAGGGGACGGTCGGCGGTCGGCCTGCCGCCGTGCAAGTGCGGCCAATCCTCAACGGCGAGGTGCTGACCTATCAAGGCGTCGAGGTGCTGACGCGGGTCTTCACCGAGCGCGAGACCGAGCTGATGGGCAGGATGCCGGAAAAGGCGAAGCCCGACATGTCGAAATTCCTGTTGTGCCCGATGCCCGGCCTGGTGGTCTCGCTCAACGTGACCGAGGGACAGGAGGTGGCGGCGGGCGACGCGCTCTGCGTGGTCGAGGCGATGAAGATGGAGAACGTGCTCAAGGCCGAGCGCGACGCCAAGGTCGCCAAGATCCGCGCCAAGCCCGGCGACAGCCTCAATGTCGACGCGGTGATCCTTGAGTTCGCCTGAGGGCTGGAGCTAGGCTCGGCGCGTGGGCATATTTGGCGAAAAACCACCAACGCGGACGGTGACGGTCAGGGTCGAGGGCCGGGTGCAGGGGGTCTATTACCGCGCCTGGACCAAGACGATGGCACGCGGTCTCGGTCTTGATGGCTGGGTCCGCAACAGCAGCGATGGTTCGGTCGAGGCGGTGTTCTCCGGGTCTGCATCGGCGGTCGAGGAGATGCTGAAACTTTGCGCCGACGGTCCGCCGGACGCGAAAGTGACGGCGGTCACCGTCACCGACGAAGGCGGCGCGCCGCCGTCAGGCTTCAAGGTGGTCGGCAGGGATTGGTGAGGCGCGGCCATCGCCGAAGACTTCCGCGAAGGCGGCACGGAGCGCAGCGTCGACTACCGCCAGATCAGTCTTAGCGCCCAGGGCTTCGAGGCTGGTGACGGGCACATCCTTCAGCCCGCAAGGCACGATACCGGAGAAATGCTCCAAGTCCGGCGCGACGTTCAGGCTCACGCCATGCAGACTGACCCAGCGGCGCAGGCGGACGCCGATCGAAGCAATCTTCGCGCCATCGACGAAAATACCGATCTGGTTGGGGCAGCGTACGCCGGCGACGCCAAGCTGCGCGAGCGCCGCGATCAGCCAGTTCTCGAGCGAGGTGACGAACACCCGCACATCGCGCCGTCGCCGCGAAAGATCGAGCATCACATAGGCAACGCGCTGGCCCGGGCCGTGATAGGTGAAGCGTCCGCCGCGTCCGGTCTTGAACACCGGGAAGCGCCCAGTCTCGATCAGCTCGGCGAAGTCGGCGCTCGTGCCCGCAGTGTAGAGGGGAGGATGCTCGAGCAGCCAGATACATTCGCGCGCCTCGCCGCGGGCGATCTCGGCAACGCGCTGCTCCATGCGGTGGACGGCTTCCGGATAGGACACCGGGTGCTCGCTGGTCAGCCATTCGACATCCGGTGTCGAAGACGCAGCGAAAGCGGGAGATAGGGTGGATATAGCGAGCATCGTCTGGTTCTGAGTGCCGCGGAGAGGGCTAGCAAGCCATCCTTGCACGGCCAGATCAGGTTTGCTAATGCAGCCGGACCTTGCTTGCAGCGGGGCGAATTTATAGCCATATCCGGTAGTCGGAAACTCCGGAAATCAGTTTTTGGACGCATGACCTTATCCGAAAAGTCTGCAACTTTTCGGGGTCATGCTGTGCGGTCGTGGCGGAAATGGTAGACGCGCAGCGTTGAGGGCGCTGTGGGCTTAGCCCGTGGAGGTTCGATTCCTCTCGACCGCACCACTTTTCCAGGGGTGCCTTAAGCCCAGATCGCGATGGCGGCCATCAGGCCGAGCCCCAGGCAGACCATGACAAAGAGATTAAACCCCATCGCTTTCTGGGCGGCGAACTCCTTACCGATAATCTCGATGATGGCGATGTAGAGGAA
>DATICH010000094.1:0-5090 GCA_035456885.1 Methyloceanibacter sp. | reverse complement strand
CAGCGAGATCGCCGTGACGATGGAGAAATTGGCGGCAGCCTCCTTCGCTTCCTCCGTCATCGCCGCCGCAGCCTGGGCCGGCGCCGCGCCTTCGGTGGCGACCACCGCGGCGCCGACGCCGAGCGCACCCAGCGTGCCGAGCGTGAACAGCGCCGCCACGATCACCGTCGCCAGCGCCCAGGCCAGCAGTCCATGCGCCGTATCGCGGAACAGGACCTCGTCGGTACGCGGTCCGATCCATTTCGCGCGCAGCCGCCCGGTGAGATAGCCGCCGAAGGCCGCCGACAGCCATTGCATGACGATCAACCAGACGGCGGCGCCGATGGCAAAGGTCTCGGGCGCGCGATTGGCGAAGGACCAGGGCTCGACCGTAGAGAGGCCGAAGCCGGATCCCGCGGTGAACAGGATGATGGACACGGCGATCGCGGCAAGTGCGCCGCCGATGATCGCGCCCCAATCGGTGGCCCGGCCCGCGGTTGCGGGGGACGCACCCACCACCACCTCCTCGACCTCCGTGACTGCGACTGCAGGATTGCGCGCCATGACGTTGCCTCCGTTGTTCTCCGAATGTCGGTGATTAAAACGTGTGCAAGTGGGAACGAAATCGTGGCGCGATGGTTCCCTTTCAAGAACCTTCCCACTAACGGAGAGGCATTCATGGCAGGCATTCTTCTGTGGCTGATGGGCGTGCCGCTCATCGTGATCATTCTTCTCTATTTGATCTTCTAGCCTCGCGCGAAGACTCGTTCGGAGTCTCGCTTATACCGCTCGTCCGAGCGCGCCGATGATGCGCTTGCTTGCTCCACCGAGGGGCGCGAGGCGGCGTGACGCTAGGCGGAATAACAGACCGGGCGGCGCCACGGCGCCGCCCGGCGAGAATCAACCTTGGCCGCTGCGTCAGTTGCGGACGGCGACCCAATAGCCGGAGCAGACGCCGGAGGGCCCGGTGCCGTTCCACTTGCCGCTGCCCTTGGTCTTGGTGAAGCGTCCGGTGCCGATCGCCTGGCGCGGGCCGGCCACGCCGTTGATCTTGGTCTGACCGGAGCCGGAGATCAGCCCGGCCAAGGCGATCTTGTGCGTGACGAACCGGCCGCTGGTGGCGGAGATGTGGCCGCCCTTGACCGCCATGCCGATCCTGATCTGTCCGCAATGGCCGCTGGTGGTCACCAGCACCATCTTCCAGCTGCCGTCGAACGGCGCGGCGACGGCCGGCGGCGCGAAACAGAGCAGGGCGAATGCGGTGGACAGAATAACAGCGCGGAGACGATTGCCAATCATGTCAGTCCTCATTTGCATGTTGTGCTGCGGGTGAAGTCCTGGATGCGTCAAGCCGGCGATGCTACCCCGGTATCGACCAGCTCGAAATCGTGGGTGATG
Organism: Methyloceanibacter sp.; assembly: GCA_035456885.1. GTDB lineage: Bacteria > Pseudomonadota > Alphaproteobacteria > Rhizobiales > Methyloligellaceae > Methyloceanibacter. The sequence continues at coordinate 3,713 of DATICH010000094.1, read as the reverse complement.
GCGGCGGTCTTGGCGAGCATGGCCGAGGCCGAGCAATATTTTTCGGCCGACAGCTGAATCGCGCGCTCGACCTTGGCCCGGGCGAGCCCGCGTCCCTTGACCACGTAATGCAGGTGAATGCGGGTGAACACTTTCGGCGGCTCCGGCGCGCGCTCGGCGTCGAGCTCGATGGTCACGTCCTCGACCGCCTCGCGGCCCTTCTCGAGGATGCTCACCACGTCATAGGCCGAGCAGCCGCCCAGCCCGATCAGCACCAGCTCCATGGCGCTCGGCCCTGGACTGCGCTCGCTGTCCCCGTGCGAGGTGCCGAGCACGATGCTGTGCCCAGTGCCGGACTCGCCGATGAATGTGCGGCCCTCGACCCATTTGACGCGCGCCTTCATAACGCCTCACCCGCGATTGCGACGCGGCCATCATATCCTGCGGTCGTTAACAAGGAAGCGACGCGGCGCCGCAACTTGCGGCTTGCCGGCGACGACGCAAGCCTGTGGATAACCTGGAACCATCTCTTGCCGCCGTGGTTAGAAGGCGGGGAACTGAAGCGGGGGGACCCATGCGCGACATCCGTGACGACCTGCAAGGCCGCGCCGAGCGGCTCAAAGCGCAAATCGGCGCCGAAAATGCCCGATTTGAGGATTTGCTTTTGCAACTCAAGTCCGAACGGGACAGCAGCCTCGAACATCTCAGGGCCCAGCGCCGGCTGGCGCAGAAGCTGCTCGAATTCACCGCCTGGCACGACAGGCTGCGTGCCGAGCTCGCCGCGCGGATCGCCGTGGCCACGGCGGCCGAGGACTTGATCAACGGAATCGGCCAGGACGGCCCGGCGAATTGACGGGGCTTGCATGGCCGAAAGCGCGGGCCTCGTCGTCGAAGTGATCGATGATCGGATTGTCGTGACGCTGCCGGGGACGCTGTTCCTGGCGGCTTATCGCAAGCGGCAGGACCTGCCCGCGCTGGCCGCGCATTTCCTCCAGGACGACCGGCATGCTCCGCTGCCCCGCTCGACGCTGGTGGCGCGCTCGTGGCGGCTCGCTCTCGCCAAGGCGAGAGAGCTCGGCTGGATCGAGTGAGACTGCGCGCCGCGATCAGGGCTTCAGCACGAGCGGCAGGACGTTGCGGCCGGGGGGATTGCCCTCGCCGTCGGAGACATCCTCCTCGAACACTTCGAGATGGCCGATCTCCTGCGCCGGCACGCTATAGGTCACGCTGAAGGAGAAGGGCCCCGGCCCATCGACTCCGCCGCCTTGGCTATGGCCGCTCGCCAGCTCGCTTCCATTGCGGCCGAGCAGCCGCCAATTCACCGTGCTCTCGAAGGTGCGCGAGCAGCCCTTGACGGCGAAGCCGCTCGCCACGCGGTCGCCGGCGCGGGGGGCCGTCGTGATGACGAAGGACGCATCGCTGAGCGCGCCGTCCGCATTGGCGCAATTGTCGGCGACGTCCGTGCCGCCGCATCCCCCTAGTGCGGCCACCAGGATCGCGGCGCGCGCCGCATGGTTCAGGGTCTGTGTCATGGCCTCCTCCTGCCGCTTTCTCCGCGCCAATTTACCGCCTCGAGTCCTCCCTTCTGGCCTTGCAAGGGGAAAAAGCGTTGTCTGCAAGGGGTGCAGGCCCCCTCGGCGATCAACCTCATGTTGCACTATTCACGGGATTCCTGGGATTATTTGCAGACAATTCGGCCCGAATCGGCCATGCGTCATGCTACATGGGAGATGGCCGAAGCCTCCTAGGCGGCCGAATCCCTCCATTCTGCGGGGAGAATTCGCATGATTTCCAAGTCCGAGCTGATCCAAAAAATCGCCGACGAATGCTCGCTGGCGAAGAAGGACGTCAAGTCGGTGATCGAGTCCTTGGCCAATGTCGGCTACAAGGAGTTGAAAAAGGCGGGCGTGTTCCACTTGCCTGGCTTCGCCAAGTTCACCGTGGTGAAGAAGCCGGCCACGCCGGAACGGCAGGGCATCAACCCCTTCACCAAGGAGCCCACCACCTTCAAGGCCAAGCCGGCCCGGAAGGTACTCAAGGTTCGCCCGGTGAAGGCCGCCAAAGACGCCGTGTAATCCGGCGAACGGCGCCATGGGTAATTCGCGGTCGCTCGCCGAGATCGAGAAGGCCATTCAGATCGTCGAGGACAATCTGCGCCAGCTGCAAGAGCAGGCGGCGGCGTTTTCCGGCGCCGCCGACGAGGAGCGCAACGCTAACCGCATCGCCGATCAGGAAGCGAAGCTCGACGCGCTGCGCAAGGAGCGCCAGGCGCTGTTGAACAAGGGCTAGAAGCCGGCCGGTCGGCGGGTCAAGCGAGCCGCCTAGGCGCGGCTCAGCTTGCGTGCTTGGTCTTCAGATAGTCTTCGACGTTCCGCGCCAGCGCGCCGGCCGCGCGCACCGCCTCGCTGAGCTCGGCCTCGGTAACGCCGAAGCGCTCCTTCCAATAGGCCACCTGGTAGGCCTGGTTCAGGTCGATGCGGGCCTTCTTGCTGTAGTCGTATTTCTTCGGATGGTTGACACTGCCCATTCAGCTTCTCCTGTGGCGCCGCGCTCCGAGCGCAGGCGCAACCGCTGTAAAGCGATGCTCCATTTCTAGTCCGGCCGCCCCTTGCGCCGGCTCGACTCAAGCATGCCTCAACTTCCCCGCCTTCGCCAAGAGGGTTTTGCCGGGTTGGAATCCCGCTAGACGGACCCCTGCACGGCCGCCAGCAGGGTGTTGCTGATCTTGATTTTGTTGGCGAGCTCACGCCCGAGGAGCTGATAGATCAGCCCGGCGACGTCGGTGTCGTTCCGGAACACCTGGTTCAGCTTGTCGCGATCGAATGCCAAGGCCCGCACCGGCTCGTCCGCGGTGACCGTCGCGCTGGCGGGCCGCTCGGTCAGGAAGGCAACCTCGCCGACGAAATTGCCGGCTTCCAGATGCGATACCTCCCGGCCGGCAATGCGGACTTTGACGCGGCCGGAGCAGATGAAGAACAGTCTTTCGAGGTCGCGATTCTCTTCCACCAGCACAGTCCCCGGCGCAATGTCGGTGAACTCGCTGGCGACGAGTAGCCGGGCGATCTGGGCGTCGTCGAGACCGGAAAAAACCCTGCGCAGCAAATCGCGATCCCCTTTTGGCAAGCGCAGCGACAGGCGATCCTTCAACAGCCGGTAGATCTGATACAGATTGATAGCGATGAAGACGAGGTCCCAACCAATTCCGGCGCGCAGATCCCCGCCCGAAAACATGAAGTAGACGATTTCCAGTGAAAGCCCGGCAACGGCCACCAGCCGCAGCCAAAAGATGCTGGTCATCCAGTAGGACACCGCGATCAGCACATAAGAGAGATGACCGGGGAGATTGTTGAGACTGAAAATGGTCGCCAAGTCGTCCATGATCTTTCCCCATGCCCAGATCGGCCAATTCTTTCCTTTATAGCCGACGCCCACCCGCTGAGGAGGAGCGGACAGGCGGGGGCCACAGCCGCTATGGTGCGGCGCATGATGTCCTCCTTAAGGTGGCTGCTAACCGGTTTGGCTGCGATTGGGCTCTCGGTATGCGCCTCTGCCCCGAGTACGGGACGGGCGGCGAGAAACCCCCGTCACTGCCCGAGCCGGCAGACCCGGCGTTGCTCCTGCAAGAACGCGCGGCGCTGATCGAGTTCTAAATGGCGCTCGGCGGAGCGGACTGGCTCGAGCGCGATTTCTGGGGCATCGAGCGGCCGGTCGGCGAATGGCATGGGGTGGAAACC
>DATICH010000093.1:0-18832 GCA_035456885.1 Methyloceanibacter sp. | reverse complement strand
CCGCCTAGAGTCTGGCTCTGTCAACGGGTTATTAACCGAATTTCCACAGCTTTCCTCTGGACAGACCACGCCTTCATCGATTCCAATCGGATGCGGGCGATTCGGAGATGCGGCACTTCTCCGGCGCGAAGCAGGGGAAGGTCAGAGGGGGACGAATGGCGCGGGCGCGTTCTGCGCGTGAGGGATTCGCTTTCGCGGGGCCGGACTGGCAGGATTTCCGCGCGCTGCTCGGCCGCCACTTTCCCAACGCCGAGTTGTCGCGGCGGCTCGTGCCGCTCCTGCTCGTGGGCTTCGCCCTCGTCGCGATCATCGGCTTTGCCTTTCAGCTCACGCACGGCAAGCATGCCGCGCTTGACGCGGCCGAGACCCAGCTCGCCCTGATCGCCGACACCACGTCGCTCAACCTCAAGGACCGCACCCTAAGCTCGAGCACCGACTGGCAGGCTCCGCTCGCCGCCAGCCTGCCCAAGGGCGCGACCACCGACGGCCGGATCGCTCTGCTTGCCGACGCCGAGGGCAACATCCAGGGCCGGGCGCCGCTGCTCGGCATGCCCAAGGGGAACCTCCTCACCATTTTAGGCCCGCAGCAGCCGTTGACCGTGTTCGGCGCGGATGCCGGCGTGCTGCGCCTGACCTTGCTCGACGGCACCGACGCCATCGTCACCGTGCGCAACGTGCCGCAGACCGACGCGCAACTGGCCTTCATGCAGCCGGTCGATGCCGCCCTCGCCGGCTGGCGCCACGTCGCCCGGCTCGAGATCACGCTCCTCACGCTGACCGGTCTGGTGCTCGCGCTGCTAGCTGGCGGCCTCTGGTATCTGGCGCCGGCCGCATCGCGCCAAGGGGGCGGCGCACTCGCCAAAGAGCTGACCGAGGCGTTGCCGGGCTGCGGCGTCTGGCGCTGGAACCTCGCTCGCGGCCACGTGCACTGGTCGGCGCCGATGTACCGGCTGCTTGGCCTCGAACCCGGTCCCAAGGCAATGGCCTTCGGTACAATCGCCCGCGCGCTGCATCCACAGGACGACCTGCGCGGCGAGATCGACCGTCATCTCCGCACCGGCACGAGCCTGTTCGACGGGTGCTTCCGCCTGCGCCATGCCGAAGGACATTGGGTGAATTTGCGGTTGCGCGGCCACATCACGCGGATTTCCGGCGAGCCATGGCTGACCGGCATGGCCGTGGTCGCCGATTACGACATTATCCCCGGCTCGCCCGACGAGAACGCCAGGTTGCGCGACGCCGTGGAAACCATCTCGGAAGCCTTCGTGCTGTGGGACAAAGAGAACCGGCTGGTGATGTGCAACAGCAAATATCAGCAGTTCCATGGCCTGCCCGACGACATGGTGCGCCCCGGCAGTCCCTATGACGAGGTGATCGCTGGAGCCTCGGAACCGATCGTCTCCAAGCGCGTGGCCGTGGCCGGCACCGCCGACGACGATAGCCGCACCTATGAGGCGCAGCTCGACGACGGCCGCTGGCTGCACATAAACGAGCGCCGCACCCGTGACGGCGGCTATGTCAGCGTCGGCACCGACATCACCGTGCTGAAAGAGAGCCAGCAGCGGCTTGCCGATAGCGAGCAGCAGCTCAGAGCCAGCGTTGCCGAGCTCAGGCTGTCGCGTCGTGAGCTCGAGCAGCAAAAGCAGCAACTGGTCGATCTCGCCGAGAAATACGCGCTGGAGAAGAACCGCGCCGAGGCCGCCAACCGCGCCAAGTCCGAGTTCCTGGCCAATATCAGCCATGAGCTGCGCACGCCCCTGAACGCCGTGATCGGCTTCTCCGAGGTGATGCAGCAGGCACTGTTCGGCCCGCTCGGTCATCCGAAATATCAGGAATATGCCCGCGACATCTATGCCAGCGGCGCGTACCTGCTCGAAGTCATCAACGACATCCTCGACATGTCCAAGATCGAGGCCGGGCGCATGTCGCTCGATGTCGGCAGCATCGATCTTGCTGATATTGTCGCCGACAGCATGAAAGTCGTTAGTCAGGCCGCGGCCGAGCGCAATATCGCGCTCGAACGCCACGGGCCGCAGCATCTTGTCTTGGAAGCGGACCGGCGCGCGCTGAAACAGGTGTTCCTCAATCTTCTGTCCAACGCCGTTAAATTTACCCGCGACGGCGGCAGCGTCGAGGTGCATCTGTCGCGGTTGCGCGGCCACGTTAAAATCGCCATCAAGGACACCGGCATCGGCATCCCCGAAACCGATATCGCCAAGCTCGGCCGGCCCTTCGAGCAGGTCGAAAACCAGTTCTCCAAGAGCCATCAGGGCAGCGGGCTCGGTTTGGCGATTTCCCGCGCGCTGATCGAGCTGCATGGCGGTAGCTTGCGCATCAACAGCCGCGAGGGCCGCGGCACCACCGTCACCTGCACTCTCCCCGTCCGGCCGGTGATCGCCGACGAAGAGCCGAGGCTCGCCGCCACAGCCTAAGTGGAGCGTTGCCGCGCGCGATCGAACTTCGCGCGCAAGTCGACTAAACATTGTCGACAATTGCCGGCATTAATCCTGAACAACACTTCCTTGCCGCTGCCACGCGCGCTCCTCATTTCGGAACCTTTCGCACTTGCATCATGCGTCCCTCGTCAATGACGGAGGGAACCATGGACGAGCGAGAGAGCCGGAGGGCCGCGCCTCTTATCTGCGTCACCGACGGCAAGCACCAAGTGCGCCGCTTCCTGCGGGAGATTCTCGGCGAATTCAATTTTGTGATCTACGAGTGCGTGGAACCTGGCGAGCTGTCCGATGCACTCGAGGCGAGGGCGCCGGACCTTGTCGTACTCGGGCTCACGGCGGGAACGATCGCCGCCGGCGAGATGCTCCGCACACTCGCCGCCAGGGATTTCGACGGCAGGGTGTTGCTCTTCGCGCAGCGCGATTCCGCTGCACTTGCGCCGATCCAGGAGCTCGCCGAACAGCTTGGGGTTTCGCTGCTGCCGCCCCTGTTGGTGCCGTTCAGCAAGGAGCGCTTGCGCGAAAGCATCGCGATCTTTTTGCCGGAAGGTTCGTCGGGTCCCCTGGTCGACGTGGCCGAGGCGGTCCGCTCCGGCTGGATCGAGCTCTGGTATCAACCGAAGATCGACGCACGCGCCATTGTCACGCGCGGCGTCGAGGGGCTGCTGCGAATTCGCCACCCGGCATGGGGGATTGTTCCCCCCGCCTATCTGGTGCCCGCGGATGGCAATTCCCGATTCGCGCCGCTGTCGGAATCGGTGATCAGCCGCGCTATCGAGGATTGGCACTATTTCTCTGCCCAGCATGGGCCGATCGAAACGGCGATCAACTTGCCCCTGGCCTTCCTTCAGGAACCGGACTCGATCAGCCGGCTGTGCCAGCGTCTGCCGGCCAATGCCGCGTTTGAGGGCCTTATCGTCGAGATCAACGGCACCGATATCGTCCGCGACCTGGACCTGGCCAAGGAACTGGCAGGGCAGCTCCGTTTACACAAGATCGCTATTTCCATCGACGATCTCGGCGCCGAGTGGCTCTCGCTCGCTGGCCTGTGCAATTTCCCCTTCGTGGAACTCAAGGTCGACCGCAAGTTTGTCACCGGTTGCGCGGACGACCGGATGAAACAGTCGATCTGCCGTCGCATCATCGACCTCGCCGACGGTTACGGCGCGCGGACCGTGGCCGAAGGCATCGAGACCTGGGCGGATTTCCTCACCGTGCGTGAGATGGGCTTCGATCTGGTACAGGGCTTCCTGTTCGCCAAGCCAATGAGCGCGCAGAAATTTGCCGAGACCTGCTGGGCGGCATCGCCGACCTGCCTGCCCTCCTCGTCTTCGTTCTCCGCAAAGGAGCTGACTTTCGCGACCCATGCCGAGCCGCTCAGGCTCCGTCGACCCGAGATCCGAAATGGCAACGGTCCCGGATCGCCCAGGTCAAGCCACAATGCGCTCGAAGGCTTCACGCACCGCCGCGAGCGTATCCTTAAGTGACGCTTCGAGCGTGGCAAAATCCGGCATGTCCGCCGCCCGCGCCAACAAATCCTTCAGCGCGCGTGGCGCCTCTGCCGCGACGAAAGGCTTGTCGAGGCAGAGCCTCAGCACCTGGGTCAATGTGTGATAGAGTTGTGCCGCCGGGACCAGGATCTCGGCGTCGTTCGGCGAGAGCACGCCTGCCGCAGAGAGTTTGCTCAAGGCGAATTCGGTGTTCTGGTCGAGCACCTCGGGGTGCTCCGCCGCATTCACGATCTGCACGAACTGGGCGATGAACTCCAGATCGATCAATCCGCCCCGCGCTTGCTTCAGATCCCAGATGTCGCCGTGGCCTTTTTCGTCCGCTATCTTGGCGCGCATCGACCTGACATCGGCCGCCACCGAAGCCCTGTCGCGCTGCCGGCAAAGCACCTCCGCGATCGTCGCACCGATCTCTCGCCTAAGGGAGGCCGGCCCCGTCAACACGCGGGCGCGGGTCAACGCTAAGTGCTCCCAGGTCCAGGCTGAACTCTTCTGGTAGCTGTCAAAACTAGAAAGTTTGGTCGCCACCGGTCCCTGGCTGCCGGAGGGCCGGAGCCGCATATCGACCTGGTAAAGCGATCCCTCCGCGGTCTCCGCCGAAAGTGCCGCGATCAGCCGTTGAGTGAAGCGCGAATAATATTGGGAACCCGGCAGGCTCTTTGGCCCGTCGGATTGCGCCTCGTCGCCTTCGTAGTCATAGACCAGGATCAAATCGAGATCGGAGCCCGCTGTCATCTCACGGCCGCCGAGCTTGCCCATGGCGATCAGGGCCGCCTGGCCTCCCGGCATCCGCCCATGGGCCTTGACCAGCTCGTCCTCGACCCGCTGGGCGATCGTCGCGATCAATGTCTCTGCAAGCCCCGCATAGGCGGCGCCGGCCTGCCGCGCCGAGAGCGTTCCCGAAATTACTCGCACCCCGATCAGAAAACCCTGCTCGCGCCCGGTGATGCGCGCGCGGTCGAGTGCATCTTGATAATCGTTCGCCTCGGCGATGGCGCTCTCCACCAGTTCCCTCAGTTTTGCCGGAGTCGGCACCGCGCCGAAGAAGCCGGGATCAAGCACCGCGTCGAGCAGGCGCGGCCTTCGCCCGATGATGCGCGCGAGCCGCGGCGCCGTGCCCATGATATCGGCCACCAGCCGCAACAGGTTTGGATTGGCGGCGAGCAGCGAGAACAGCTGCAGACCCGCGGGCATCCCCGCGATCACCCGGTCGAAGGTGGCGAGTGCGAGATCTGGCTCCGCGGTGCGGCTGAACGCATCGAGCAAGTATGGCAGGAACTCGGTCAGCCGCTCGCGCGCCTTCAAGCTTCTGGTCGCAGCGTAGCGGCCCGACTGCCAGGCACGGATCGCAGCGATCGCCGCCCCGGGATTGCGGAAGCCGAGCCGCTCCAGGCTGGACAGCGCCCCGGGATCGCCCTCGTCGGCGGACACGACGATGTTCGGCGCCGCGTTCGGAACGTCGGGCAGCTTCTCGAATAGCGCTCCGTAGTGGATCTCGACCCGCTTGAATTGCCCGATAAGCGCCTCGCCGAATTCATCGCCATTCGCAAATCCAGAGAGCTTGGCAATTCGGTCAAGTTCCTCCGGCTCGGCAGGAATGATATGCGTCTGTAGATCGCCGACCATCTGCAAGCGGTTCTCGATCCGGCGCAGGAAAAGATAGGCTTCGGTTAGATCATTCGCCGCCTCAGCCGCGATCCAGCCACCCTCGGCGAGTCGCGCCAGGGTTTCGACCGTGCCGCGGGTCCTGAGTTCGGGGTGACGGCCTCCGGCGATCAGTTGCTGCGTTTGGGCGAAAAACTCGATGTCTCTGATGCCGCCGCGCCCGAGCTTGATGTCGTGGCCTTCGACGGCGATCGCGCCATGCCCCTTGAACGCATGCACGCGGCGCTTCATCGCGTGGATGTCGGCGATCGCCGCGTAATCGAGATATTTGCGCCAGATGAACGGAGCGAGCTGCTCCAGGAACTCCTCTCCCGCCTCGATGTCGCCCGCCGCAACCCGCGCCTTGATCAGGGCGGCGCGTTCCCAGTTCTGGCCGAAGCTCTCGTAGTAGGTAAGTCCCGCCTCGACCGAGAGCGCGATCTGGGTCGCGCCCGGATCAGGCCGCAGCCTCAGATCGGTGCGAAACACATAGCCGTCGGCGGTGTGCTCCTGGAGTAGGCGCACCAGCTCGCGCGTCAGTCGCACAAAAAAAGTTGACGGCTCGATCTCCGGTTTCAGCCCGGCGCGTTGCGCATCGTAGAACACGATGATGTCGACATCGCTGGAATAATTCAGCTCGCGCGCGCCGAGCTTGCCCATGGCGATGACGAAATAGCCTGGGGCGGGCCGGGCATCGTCGGCTCGCGGCATAAGTTGGCCGGACTCGCGCGCCTTGCGGAACAGGAAGGATGTAGCTTGCTTGAGCGCGGCGTCGCCGGCGGCGCTTATGGCGGCGAAACTCGCTTCGACCGGCCAGACGCCGCCGAGCTCGGCCAAGCCGGTGAGCAGCGCTACCCTGCGCTTGAAGCGCCTGAGCAGCACCATCACCTGCTGCGTCGTGGTCGCTTCGGCAATTTCCCCGGCCAGCGCTTCACATGCCTCTGCCAACTGCGCGTCGGGATCGCGCAACAAGCACTCGGCGAGCAGTGCGGGGTCCCGCAAAGCCAGCGATGTGAGATAGGGAGAACTGGAGAACGTGCCGGCAAGCAGATCGCGGACCTTCGGCTCCTTGAGGAGCTTGCCCGCGGAGGCAAGACCGGCCTCGCCGCGAAACGCCTTGGCCAGCGTCTCGACAGCGTCGGCGCCCCGCGCTGCATCGTAGACACAGGGGGCTTGGGTGATGCGCTCGAAGAACGCCGTCACGCCGTCCTGATCTCTGCTCCTGAGGGCGCCTGGTGGGCCGCCCCGTTAGCCTGCGCCTCGCCGTTCACGGGCAAAGCGAGAATGACTCTGAGACCCGGTTCGTTGTCCTCCAGTCTCAGGCTGCCACCATGCAGGCGCGCCACGGCCGCGACAAGACTCAAACCGAGCCCGCTGCCGGGCTCGGACCGGCTAGCTTCGAGCCTGACGAAGCGGTCGAGCACCCGTTCGCGGTCGGCAAGCGGCACCCCCGGACCCCGGTCGGTAACGACGATCTCCGCGGTTTTGCCATTGGCCCTGGCATCGACGGTGATCTCGGGCTTGGTGCTTTGCCCCTCCGCCGCAGCCGTCCCGTATTTGATCGCATTGTCGATCAGATTGGCGATCGCCTGGCCGACTAGCTGCCGGTCCGCGTGGATATAGACCGGAGCCTCCGCTGTCGTCCTCAGTTCGAGACCGCGCTCTTCGGCGACGGGCTCGTAAAGCTCGGCGACGTCGCGCAACAGCGCCGAGACATCGAGATTCTCCCGGCTCTCGCCACCGGCTCCCGCTTCAATGCGCGCGATCGAGAGCAGCGCGTTGAAGGTCTTGATCAACCCATCGGCCTCCTCGATGGTCCGCTCCAGTGCCTCGCGATAGACCGGCTCGCCATAGGGCTCGCGCAGCGCCTCCTCAACGCGATTACGCAAGCGGTTGAGCGGCGTTTTGAGGTCGTGGGCGATATTGTCGGAGACTTCGCGCAAACCGGCCATCAACTGTTCGATGCGCGAGAGCATCAGGTTGAGGCTGTCCGAGAGCCGGTCGAGCTCGTCGCCCGAGCCGGTGACCGGCAGGCGCCGTGCGAGATCGCCTTCCATGATGGTTCGTGTGGTGGCGGCGAGCGTATCGATGCGCGCCAAGAGCTTACGGCTCACCCAATAGCCGCCGCCGATGCCGAACAGAGCCATGACGCCGAGCCCCCAAAGCATCGCCCGGCGCACTAGGCGCGCCAGTTCGCGGCGGTCCTCGATGTCACGGCCGACGATCAGCCGGTAGCCGCTCGGCAGCCGGAACACATTGGCGAAGGCGAGGCGGTTCTCGATGCCGCCCTGCCCCGGGCGCCGGTACACGAATTCGACCGGACCGAGGCTGTTCCACAGATCGGGCGTCACCGCGCTCAGATTGCCGGCGAGCCTGCGTCCCTCCTTGTCGGCCACGAGATAAAGGCTGTTGCCCGGTGTGCCGCTGCGCTCGGCAACGGTCCGCACCAGCCGTTCCAACCCCCCTGCCCGGTACTGTTCGGCGAGCCCTTTCAGTTCGGCGTCGATCGTCTGGCTGAGCTGCTGGGACAGCAGCACGGTCGTGTTCCAGTAGATATAGGCGATGGCGACGATGGCCGCGGCGCTGAACAGCGCAAGGTAAGTCAGCGATAGGCGGAAGGTGGTGGTCCGGAAGAGCTTAGTGAGCGCTGTCACGGATGGTGTAGCCGGCGCCGCGGACCGTGTGCAGGAGGGGATTGGTGAAGTTCTTGTCGATCTTGGACCGAAGCCGGGAAATGTGAACGTCGATGACATTCGTCTGCGGGTCGAAATGATAGTCCCAAACATTTTCTAGCAACATGGTGCGGGTCACCACTTGGCCCGCGTGCTTCATTAAGTATTCGAGCAAACGAAACTCGCGCGGCTGCAACATAATCGCTTCCCCGGCCCGCGTCACCTTATGCGAGAGCCGATCGAGCACGAGATCGCCGACCTGAAAGCGCGTGCTCCCCTCCTCGGGAGATTTGCGCCGCGCCAACGCCTCGATGCGGGCCAACAGCTCGCTGAAAGCGTATGGCTTGGTGAGGTAATCGTCGCCCCCGGCGCGCAGGCCCTTGACCCGGTCGTCGACCTCACCGAGCGCAGAGAGGATCAGCGCCGGCGTGCCGATCTCCTCGGCCCGCAACGCGCCGATCACGGTAAGCCCGTCGCATTTCGGCAACATGCGGTCGACGATCAGCACGTCATAGGCATTGGCCCGCGCCAGATCGAGTCCGCTCTGGCCGTCACCGGCATATTCGGCGACATGGCCGGACTCTTTCAGCGCCCGCTTCAGGAAATTCGCCGTCTCCTGATCGTCCTCGATCACCAGCACGCGCATGATTGATGCATCTCCCTGGCGTTGCTCTCTTGCTATGGGTTGGAGCTTTTTGCCTCAAGAATGGCGGGCGACGCGGCGGGGGGAAACCGCGCCGCCCTCCGGCGTAGAAGGGGTTAAGCCTTCTTCAGGGAAAGCGCCACGAAGCGCGTCTGATCGCCGGACTTGACCTGCATCAGCACCTTGACCGTGTCTTTGTCCGTCCTAGCGCCGTCCATCGCCTTCTTGACTCCGGCGGCAACGTCGGATGGGTTCGACACATCGACCCCGGCGACTTGGATGATAACGTCGCCGGGCTTGAGGCCCTTGTCGGCGGCGTCGCTGGCAGGATCGACCTCGGTGATCACCACGCCCTGGTCGCCGGCACCGGGAAACTTGGCAGCCGGAGCCAACGACAAGCCGAGATCCTTCATCTGCTGGCCGGCATCGGGCTCCTTCCCCTCCTCAAGCGCGGCAAGCTTCTTGCTGCTCGGGAAGGTGCCAAGCTTCATGTTGATATGGCGCTTCTCGCCATAACGCACGATCGACAGCTTCACGTCGGTGTCCGGCTGGAGTTCGGCGATCTTGCGCGCGAGGTCGCGCGAATCGCTGATCGTCTCGCCGTTCACTTCGACGATCACGTCGCCGGGCTTGAGGTCTTGCTTGGCGGCGGGGCCGTCCTCGGTCACCTTGGTGATCATGGCGCCCTGGGCCTCGGTCATGCCGATCGAGTCGGCGATGTCGTCGCTCACATTCTGAATGACGACGCCGAGCCAGCCGCGATCGACCGTGCCGTGGCTCTGCAGCTCCAACACCACTTCCTTGACCAGCGCCGCCGGCACCGCGAAGGCGATGCCCACATTGCCGCCGGACGGCGAGAAGATCGCGGTGTTCATGCCGACCACCTTGCCGTCGAGATCGAACGAGGGACCGCCGGAATTGCCGCGATTCACCGCCGCATCGATCTGCAGATAGTCGTACGGACCAGAGCCGATGTCGCGGTTATGCGCCGAGATGATGCCGGCAGTTACCGTGCCGCCAAGGCCGAACGGATTGCCGACTGCGAGCACCCAATCGCCGACGCGCGGATCCTTGCTGGAGAACTCCACGAACGGGAAGGACTTGCCATCCTTGGTCACCTTGACCAGCGCAACGTCGGTGCGCGCATCCGAGCCAACCAGCTTGGCAGGGTATTTCTCGCCGTTGTCGAGCGTGACCGTGATGTCCTCGGCGTCCTCGACCACATGGTTATTGGTCACGACGAAGCCATCCGGGGAGATGAAGAAGCCGGAACCCTGCGCCAGGCTCGGCGTAGGCCTGGACGGGGCCTGCGGCATGCCCTTGCGGAACTGTTTGAAGAAATCGTAGAGCGGGTTGTCTTCCGGAATATCCGGCATGCCCGGGATCGGCATCTCGTCATTCTCGGCGACCTTCACGTCGCCCTTGACATTGATGCTGACCACGGCCGGGCTCACCTTGGCGACGAGGTCGGCAAAGCTCAGAGGCGCGCGGCCAAAGGGCGTTTCGATCGTCGGCTGAGCGGTGGTCGCGGTTTCCGCGACGGCAAACGGCATGCTGTTGCCGAGCATGAGCCCTAATGCGCCCGTGGCGATCAGGGCAGCGGCCGCGAGGAGCACCGGCTTGCGGGCCGAACCGCGCGAGCCTGGGCTCTCCGTCGCAGCAGAGCTCTGGTCAGATTTCATGAGGTACCTCTCTCCTGAAAAATTGGAAAAACCCGTAAGATAGCCTTGCGAGGGAGCGAGGCATCTGCGTTGAACATATAAGCGCTCGCCGATTACGCCGCCGTTTCGGGGGCATTAAATTTCCGTAAGGTTCTCGCGGAAACCGGCCCTCGGCAAGGCGTTCCGTCCTCTTTTCCTTAGCCCAAGCCTCAGGACTCGTCTAGCAACCGCTTGAGCCGGCGCCGTTCGCTTTCGCTCAAGGGCGCGAAACCCCCACCTGCCGCTTGCCGCCGCCGATGGGCAAGCCAAATCAAGAGCAGCGCACCGGCGAAAACGACCGGCGTCGCGAACCACAGCAATAGGGTCCGCCGCGAGAGTCGCGGCTTAAGCAGCACAAACTCGCCATAGCGCGCCACCACGAAATCGGCAATTTGCTGATCGCTGTCGCCGGCCTTCAACCTCTCGCGTACCAGCAACCGCAAATCCCGCGCCAGCGGAGCGTCGGAATCGTCGATCGACTGGTTCTGGCAGACCAAGCAGCGCAAGCCCGCCGAGATCGCCCGGGCACGCGCTTCGAGCGCGGGATCGGCGAGGATCTCGTCGGGCTGGACCGCGTGCGCAGGCGGCAGCGCAATGGTGGGTATCGAACAGACTATAAGGAGGAGCAGGGACGCGCGCCGCAGCATGATCATTCGCCTGCCGGTAGAGGCACCGTCTTGGTCCGGGCGCGTCTAGGGGCGCCGATCCGCAAACGCCGATCCGAGAGTGACACCGCTCCGCCAACGAACATGACGAGCGCGCCCACCCAGATCAGATAGACCAGCGGATTGAAATAGAGCCGGATGCTGTAGGCCCCGTCCTTCAGTTCATCGCCGAGCACGGCGTAGAGATCGCCGCGCCAGCTCGAATAGATTCCGGCCTCGGTGGTGCCGCTTTGCTCGACGCTGAAATCGCGCTTCGACGGCTCGAGCACCGTGACAGATTTGCCGTTGCGTTCCACGGCGAAGACCGCCACGCGCTCCCGGTAGTTCGGCCCTTGCCGCGGCGCGACGCCCTTGAAGCTCAGTGTGTAGCCGGCAACCTCGGCCGTGCCGCCAGGTTTAAGCGCCAGAATCTGCTCGGACCGCCAAGCCGTCGTGGCGACGATGCCGATCACCGTCAGTCCGACGCCGGCATGCGCAAGCGCGCTTCCATAGGCGGAACGCGGCAGATTGCGCAGCCTGCGCCAAATCTCTGCCGGCGAGGCGCCGCCGAGTTTTACCCGGTAGCCCAACTCGGTGAGTGCACCGAGGATCAGCCAAAGCCCAAGCCCGATGCCGAGCGGCGCAAGCCATGGCCCGCGCTCATGCAAAGCCAGCAACAAAATGCTCGCCGCGAGCGCTAGGCCAGCCGCCGCCGTCAGCCGCTGTGCCGCCGCCAGTAGATCTCCGCGCTTCCAGGCGAGCAGCGGACCGAACGGCATGGCGATCAAGAGCGGGACGATGAGCGGAACGAAGGTAAGATTGAAGAACGGCGCCCCGACGGAAATCTTGTCGCCGGTCAGCGCCTCGAGGGCGAGGGGGTAAAGCGTGCCGACCAGGACTGCGGCGCAGGCCGTGGTGAGCAGGAGATTGTTGAGGACGAGAGCGCCCTCGCGGCTGATCGGTGCGAACAGACCGCCCTGCGACAACAGCGGCGCGCGCCAGGCAAACAAAGCGAGCGCGCCGCCAATGAACACGCCCATGATCAGCAGGATGAAAATGCCGCGCGCCGGATCGACAGCGAAGGCATGTACGCTCGTCAGCACGCCGGAGCGGACCAGGAACGTGCCCATCAGGCTGAGCGAGAACGTGATGATGGCAAGCAGGATGGTCCAGACTTTCAGCGCGTCGCGCTTCTCCATGACGAGCGCCGAATGGAGCAGCGCGGTGCCGGCCAGCCAAGGCATGAAGGAGGCGTTCTCGACGGGGTCCCAAAACCAGAACCCGCCCCAGCCGAGCTCGTAATAGGCCCACCAGGACCCCATGGCGATGCCGAGCGTGAGGCACATCCAAGCAGCGAGCGTCCAGGGTCTGACCCAGCGCGCCCAGGCGGCATCGATGCGGCCCTCGATCAGCGCCGCGACGGCGAAAGAGAAGGCCATGGAGAATCCGACATAGCCCGCATAGAGGAAGGGCGGATGAAACGCGAGCGCTGGGTCCTGTAGCACCGGGTTCAGCCCCCGCCCATCGAACGGCGCGGGATCGATGCGAATGAACGGATTCGAAGTGGTGACGATGAACAGGATGAAGGCTACGGCGATCGCGCCCTGCACCGCGAGCACATTGGCCTTGAGTCCGCTCGGCAAATTGCTGCCAAAGGTGGCGACGCCAGCGCCGAACAGCGCCAGGATCAGGACCCAGAGCACCATCGAGCCTTCGTGGTTCCCCCAGACCCCGGACACCTTGTAGAGCATCGGCTTGGCCGAATGCGAGTTCTGCCAGACATTGAGCACCGAGAAGTCCGAGGTGACATAGGCCGTGGTGAGCGCGACGAAGGCCATCGCCACCAGGATGAACTGGATTTGCGCTGCGGGTGCGGCGACGGCGGCAAGCTGCGGATCGCGCAGGCGCGCGCCGAGCAGCGGCAGCACGGTCTGCACCATGGCGACGCCGAGCGCCAGGATCAGAGCGTAATGTCCAATCTCCGCGATCATCTTCCGCTCGCCTCCGCGCCTTCACGCCACACGCCTTGCGCCTTGAGCTTCTTGGCCACCTCCGGCGGCATGTAGTTCTCGTCATGCTTGGCGAGCACGCTGTCGGCATGAAACACGCCGTCGGCTTTGAGCACGCCCTCCGTCACCACGCCCTGCCCTTCGCGGAACAAATCTGGCAGCACGCCGGTGAAGGTCACGGGTAGCGTCTTGGCCTGGTCGGTGACGACGAAGCGGACCGTGGTCCCCTCCCCGCGCACCACGCTGCCCGTTTCGACCAGGCCGCCAAGCCTGAAGCGGGTGCCGGGCGCAATGCCCATCTCGGTCACCTCGCTCGGGCTGTAGAAGAACACGATCGAATCGCGCACGGCGAACAGCACAAGCGCCACCGCCACGCCGAGCACGGCGAGACAGGTGCCGATCAGAACGCCTCTGCGCTGCTTGCGGGTCATGACTTCAACCCAAGCTCGGCGGCAAGCCGATCGAGCTGCTCGAGCGCTTGTGCATTGCCGTTGAACTGGTTCTTGGCGCGGGCGAGCGCCTTGAGTGCATCCTCCTTGCGGTCGAGCACGCTATAGGCGCGCACCAGCTTGAGCCAACCCGGCAGATCGCTACCATCCTGATCTAGCCGAGCGGCAAGCCCTTGCACCATTTGCTCGATCATCGCCTCACGCTCCGCGGGACTCATCTTCTCCACGGCGGCCATGTCGGGCGTGCTTGGCTTGCCGGCGAGACGCGCTTCGGCCGCCGCAATCCGCGTCTCGACCATGGGCCGCCATGGCGCATCGGCGTCGGCTATGGCCAGCAGCGCTCGCCAATCCTCGACGGCTTCAGCAAATTTTCCGTCTTGCTCCTTGGCGATGGCCAGCAGAATGCGCGGCTCGACGAGGGTCTTGTCGAGCACGAGCGCACGCTCGAGCGCTGCGCGAGCGGGTTCCGTCACCACGCCGTCATTGGCGAGCACCAGCGCCTGGCCTTGGCCCGAGACGCGCTTGGCGGACTCGCCGAGCAGCCTGGTCGCCTGGGCATAAGCATTGGCCGCTTCGCCGTAGCGGCCCCAGCTCATATAGACCGGCGCGATCACATCCCATCCCTCGCCCTCCTCCGGGTGCTCCCTGAGCCGCGCTTCGACCCGGGCGACGAGCGCGGCGAGATTCTGCTCGCTCGCCGGATCTTGTAGCCGCGCGGCAAGCGGCTGGTCCGGCAGACGCGGCGAGCCGTAGACCAGGTAAAGACCCAGCGCGAGCAGCGGCAGTGCCAAGGCCACGGCGAACAACGGCGCCTTCGACCTGACATCGCTCGCTCTACCGAGCTGCGATTGTTGCACCTTGCTGTCGGCGGCGAGCAATCGGCGCGCGACCTCGATCCGCGCCGCCTCTGCCTCTTCTTCGCCGATTAATCCGCGCGCGCGGTCGCTCTCGATCTCGCTGAGCTGATCGCGATAGACCGCCGCGTCGAACGCCTCCGGCGCGCGCTCCATCCGCCGCGCCGCGAGCGGACGCAACAGGACGAGGAGCACGACGGCCGTCAGGCCGGCCAGGATAAGCCAAATGAGCACGGGGGGAGCCTTAGCCTCCGCTCGTTCGCAAGAAGGCTAGGCATAGGGAAAGGCGGGAGGGGCGGCAAGGGCAGGCAGCGCCGCGGAGGATTAACTCGCCGCAATCTGGGGGAGAGGTAGAGAAGGGCCGCTAACCCACCGCCTGCCAGGTGCCATCTGGCTGGCGGCAGGCCGTACCGCGCGCGGTTTGCGGTTCGCCGCTGATATAGATTGTGTGGGTATAGGACCGGCAATGCTGGCTGCCCTGCTGATAGGGTTTGCCAGGCACGATCTGGCCGCGATGCTGGGTCTGGGGATTGTCCCAAGGGGTCGGTTGGCCGGGCTGGCCATATTCCAGCGCCTGATATTCGGCCGCCGCGGCAATCCGGCGGTCCTCTTCGTCGAGCGCCCTGCCGATCTGGTTGCCGATGATGCCGCCCGCCAGCGCGCCGATCGCCGCGCCGCCAATGGCATTTTTCCGGCCGGCAATCGCCGCGCCAGCGGCAGCGCCTCCAACGGCTCCGACGACAGTTCCGGTGCCCTGCTTGTTACCCGGCCCGCAAGCGGCCAGCAGCATGGGCAGCACAAGCGCGAGCGCAATGATGGGTGCTCGTCTCATCGCATCCCCCTTCGGCCCACACATAGGTCGGCCCAGGCAAGAGACTTAAGCCAAGTCTAATCGTGCCAGCCTTGCCTTAACAAATAACAATTCTGGCCAAATTAGGTTGCCGCCCTGGAAAGTGGCGGAAATCAGGCCGCCGGCAGCTCAAGCCTAGCGCGCAAGCCACCCTCCGGCGACGGTTCGAGCGCTAAGCGCCCTTTATAAAGATGCGCGAGATCGGCGACGATCGAGAGCCCGAGGCCGGACCCCGGCTTGGTCTCGTCGAGCCGCTGTCCCCGTTGCACGGCGCGCGCCCGCTCGGCCTCGGTGAGACCGGGGCCGTCGTCGTCGACCACGACGGTAAAGCGCGCCGCGCCGTCGGGTTGCTCGGCGCCGACCGTGACCCGCGAACGCGCCCATTTGCAGGCATTGTCGAGCAGGTTGCCCACCATCTCCTCGAAGTCCTGCCGCTCCCCCTGAAATTTCAGCCCGGCCCCGGCCGCGACTTCGACCTCGAGCCCGCGCTCTTCATAGATGCGGTCGAGCGTGCGCTTCAGGGCCTGCAGCACCTGATCGACATCGGTTACATCGCCGATCACGCTGGAGCGCGCCGCGACCCGCGCGCGGTCGAGATGATGCGTGATCTGCGTGCGCATGAGTTCCGCCTGCTCGACGACTTTGGCTGCAAGCGGCCCTTCCTGCGTCCGCGCCTCGTTGGCGATAACGCTGAGCGGCGTCTTGAGCGCATGGGCGAGATTGCCGACATGCGTCCGCGCCCGGTCGACAATCTCGCGATTGGACTGAATTAGTGCGTTCAGCTCCTGCTGCAGCGGTCTGATCTCCTCGGGCTGCTCACCCTCCAGCTGCTCGGCCTCGCCGGAGCGGATTTGCGCAAGGTTCTGTCGCATGGCGCGGAGCGGCGAGAGCCCGAACCGCACCTGGAAGAAGGTCGCCGCCACCAGCCCAAGCCCGAGCACGCCCAACGCGATGATGAGCATGGTGGTGAAAGCGCCGAGATCGCGGTCGATCTCGCGCGCATCTCCGGCAACGGCATAAGAATAAGGCGTGGAGTCGCGGCCGGCGAGCTTGATCTCGCGCTCGACGACGCGCAGCCGCTGCCCTTCCGGACCTGCGGCATAGGCGCGGCGTGTCAGACTGACATCGGGGGAAACGCCGTCCTGGCTCGGCAGCCTGAGCTGCTGATCAAGCAAAGAGTCGGAGACGTAATCGGGGCGCGTAGCCCCGTTGAGCGGCTTGATCTGCCAGTACCAGCCGGAGAAGGGAATGCCGAACACAGGCTCGCCGAGCGCGGCCGGCTGGTTCGGCTGCGTGGCGCCGCCTTGGGTGGTCGAGGCGACCAGGCTGGTGAGATAGACGTTGAGGCGCGCGTCGAAGTTCCGCTCGACGGCTTGGCGGTAGAGGGAAATGAGGATGATGGCGGTGGCGGGAAGGACCACGAGGGTCCACGCCGCGGCTGAGGCGAACAGCCGGAACGCGAGAGAGTTAGGCCTCATCGCTTGCGTCCGAAAGGCAATAGCCGAGCCCGCGGACAGTCTTGATTAAGTCGCCCGGAAGCTTCTTGCGCAGCCGGCCGATGAACACCTCGACGGTGTTGGAGTCGCGGTCGAAGTCCTGCTCGTAGAGATGTTCGACAAGCTCGGTGCGCGAGACCACGCGGCCCTCGTGCAGCATGAGATAAGCGAGCACGCGATATTCGTGGCTGGTGAGCTTGACCGCCTGGCCGTCAACCGTGACGCGCGCGGTTTTGGTGTCGAGCCGCAGCGGCCCGCACTCCATCTCGTTTCGCGCATGCCCCGCCGCGCGCCGCAGCAGCGCGCGGATGCGCGCCAGCACCTCCTCCATGTGGAACGGCTTGGCGACATAGTCGTCGGCGCCGGCATCCATACCGGCCACCTTGTCGCTCCACCGCTCCCGCGCGGTAAGGATCAGCACCGGCATCTTGCGCTCGTCACGCCGCCATTGCTCGAGCACGCTCAGGCCGTCCTTCTTGGGGAGGCCGAGATCGAGCACCACCGCGTCATAAGGCTCGGTATCGCCGAGATGGTGCCCCTCCTCGCCGTCGAACGCCGTGTCGACGGCATAGCCGGCGTCGCTCAGCGCGGCGACGAGCTGGCGGTTGAGATCCGGATCGTCTTCGACGACGAGAAGCCGCAACGGCGCTGACCCTTTCTGATGCGTGCCGGGCCGTTCCTCCTAGAACTGCCCGGTTTTAGCGTCAACGATGAGCTTTGTGACTTCGCCGGTCGGCCCGAGCACGACCAGCTTGTAGATGAAGCGGCCACCGGCCTGGCAGAGCGCCTGGTTGACGATTTTGCCGCCGAGCCGCTGCTGCACCGCCTGGTAAACGACATTGGCGGGAACGAGCCCATTCTGCGCGATCACCGGACCGGCCTTGCTCCATTCCATGCAGCCTGGCTGCCCGGCCTGACCGGCAGCCCCGAAGATCGCGGCCGCCAGGATGGCAATGCTTATCGTTCTCGCCGCACGCCACATGGTTCGATCCCGGCTATCCTTGTCGGACCGGGACCCTAGGCGAAGGCGCATGAATGCCGCATGAACGTGCAATCCGTGACCTTACTTGCCTTTCGCAGCCCCGCTCCCGGCCGATTTCAGCACCTTGGCATCGCCCACCTTGACGCCGAGCGCCGCAAGACCGAGGCCGCCGAAGATGACCGGCGCCTTGGCCACCAGCTCGGCGAGCGTGGCGTCGCCCACCGCCCAACTCGCCAGCGCCGAGAGCGCCGTCGATCGAGCTCGCGCCAGAGCCCGCGGATCAAGCCGAGACAATCCGCGCCAACGCCCTTGAGGCTCGCCTGGTGGTGATAGGGCGTGCCGAGCCAGGCGCGCGCCGCTTTAACAATGGCGTCGCGTGTGACCATTAAGGGGTACCTAGGGTTGACCCGCGCCGCGCGCTGGCGCGACACTCCGTGCACAGAATCGGCTGAGCTGGCGCCAAGGGAGGAAACCATTTCCGAGCCCCCGCCAGAGCGGAACCTGATCGGCCGCCGCAACTTTCTCACGCAGGCGACCATCGCTGGCGCGGCGACCTTCGCCGCGCCGCTGGCGCAGGCCGGCTCATCCGACCCGACCCAGGAAACGCCGCTGCCTTTGGTCAATCCGGAGAAGCCGATGCCCGACACCGTGAAGGCCGAGGAGATCAAGGCCCTGCTCAAGCTCGAGCCGAACCAGACCTGCGGCTTCGTGCGCGAGACATATAAGAGCGAGCTCGAGATCGCCCCGGGCGGCCTGCCCGCGCCCTTTGCCGATGGGCGCCCGCTCGGCTCGGCGCTCTATTTCATGGTGACGCCCGAGGCGCCGGTGAAGCTGCACCGCATCAAGAACGATCAGCTCTACCACTATTATCTCGGCGACCCGATCGAGGTGCTGCTGCTCTACCAGAACGGCGACAGCGAGCTGGTGG
>DATICH010000092.1:0-22948 GCA_035456885.1 Methyloceanibacter sp. | reverse complement strand
GGCGCTTGGTGCATCAAGATGAAGGTCGCCGCCGCGATCGGCCAGGCCGCCTCGCCCGGCTGGTCGGTCAACATCACGCCGAAATTCCGCGCGGTCCAATCGGCATTAGCGGCCGCCGCCTGGAACGACTTGAACTCCGGCGCCACGACCTTGCCGTCCCGGTTGATCATGTTGGCGTGGGTCAGCCCTTGCTGCTTGGCATAGGCATATTCGACATAGCCGATCGCGGCGTCGGTATCGGCGACCTCGCCGGCGACGCCCCGATTGGCCTTGGCGCCGACACCGACCGGCCAATTGACTGCGAACTCGAACCCCACCTTGGTTTTCCACGTCTCGCTCACCTTGCTCAGATAGTTGGTGAAGTTGAAGGTGCTGCCCGATCCGTCCGAACGGTGGACGACCGTTATCGCTTCAGCGGGAAGCGCTAGGGTCGGATTGAGCTGCTTGAGCGCCGGATCGTCCCACCGGGCGATCTCGCCGAGAAATATCTTGGCAAGCGTCGGACCGTCGAGCACCAGCTCGCCCGACCTGACACCTGCGACATTGATGACCGGAACGATGCCGCCCATGAGCGTGGGAAACTGTACGAGGC
This sequence comes from Methyloceanibacter sp., assembly GCA_035456885.1. Taxonomy (GTDB): domain Bacteria; phylum Pseudomonadota; class Alphaproteobacteria; order Rhizobiales; family Methyloligellaceae; genus Methyloceanibacter. The sequence continues at coordinate 22,356 of DATICH010000092.1, read as the reverse complement.
CGTGCTCGTCGAGCTCCCGGGCATCGAGCGGCTTGTCGGTGGCGCCGAACGTCACGTTCCGCGTCTCGATTTGCTTGATGCCGCCACCCGAGCCGATCGACTGGTAGCTCAGTGCAACGTCGGTCTTGGCGCTATAGGCCTCGATCCATTTCGCATAGATCAGATCCGGGAAGGTCGCGCCGGCGCCGAATACCTCCGCCGCGGCGACGGGCACAGCGGCGATGGCGATCGCCAAGCCGGCGGCCAAAGCAGGAAATTTGAGCCTCATGAGTTGCTCCAAAAGGGGCGCCAGCGCTTCTCCTAGGTCAGGTCCGTGACCGTTCAATAACGCGCCACGTCGATCGGAGGGCTGCGGTGAGCAACCTGTGGACTTTACCTACCTGGCGACAGCGCCCCGCTCGGGATGGCTTGCACGGGCCTCATTGAGCATCACCGTGAAGGTCGAGCCCTTGCCGGGCTTGGAAGCGATGGCGAGCTCGCCGCGGTGGCGGTTCAAGATGTGCTTGACGATGGCGAGCCCTAAACCGGTGCCGCCCTTCTCCCGGCTCGACGCCACGTCCACCCGGTAAAACCGCTCGGTCAGCCGCGGCAAATGCTCGGGCGCGATACCGGGCCCGCTATCGACCACGGCAATGGCGTAGCGGCCGGCCTGACGCCCAAGCGAAGGGATATGCTTCGCCTCGATCCGGACCTGGCCGCCTTTGTTGCCGTATTTGAAAGCGTTCTGCACCAGGTTCTGCAGCACCTGCAGCAACTCGTCACGGTCGCCCCGCACGATCGCCTGGCGCGTAAAGCGTGTCACGTCGAACCGGAACCCCATCTCCCGCGCCAATGGATCGAGCGTATCCTTGGTGTGATCGATGACGTCGTTGAGATCGACCAGGTCCGACGGCGGCACATGCGCGTTCATCTCCACCCGGCTCAACGACAACAGCGCGTCGATCAGGCGGGTCATGCGCGAGGCCTGTTCGGCCATGATCGGCAAGAAGCGCTCGCGCGCGCCCGGGTCGCCCTTGGCGCTGCTTTGCAAAGTCTCGATAAAGCCGCGCAGCGAGGCGAGCGGCGTCCGCAGCTCGTGGCTCGCATTGGCGATGAAGTCGGCCCGCATCTGGTTGATGCGTTCCACCTCGGTCAGGTCGCGGAGCAGGATGAGAATGTTGCCGCCCCGCTCGCTGCCGCGCGTCAGTGGCGCCACGGTGGCCGCCATGCGGCGGCCGACCGGCACGCGCTCCGCATAGGTGACGGTGACGGCACGGCCGCGTTCCGGCGCCGCGGAAACCGCGTCGAGAAATTCGGGGGTCCTGATCACCGATGAGATGTGGCTTCCCTCGCGCAAGGAGGCAAACAGGCCTCTGGCCGGCGCATTGCAGAACAAGACCTGCCCCGCCGGGTTGAGCACGATCACCGGGTCCGGCAGCGCCTCGGCCATGAGGTGCATGGCCGACACCGTGCGCGTCGCGGCGGAGCGCCGCTCGAACGCAGCCAATGGCGCCTGCTCGCCATCGTGCCGCGGCAGCAGAATGACCGACACCACGAAGCTGATCAGCCCAATCAGAGCGAAGACCTTGGACAGCCCGGCGATCAGCACGAGAGAGGCCATGATCACGGCGACCGCGACGATCAGCCACTGCGCCGCGCGGAGCCTCGCGGCGATCTCCCGGAACGGCCGCATGACGGCTTGCCCAACCCGGGAGCTGAGCCCCGGAGTAAGCACGCGTGCGCGCGGTTCTGCTTGGTCGCTCAATGGTTTCTCCCCGCTCATTGCGGCGAATCGACCGGCGGAATTTTGCCCATGGTTGCCCTTGGATTATCACCTTTTTGCGACAGGCTTGAGCGGCTTGCATGACACCAGGATGACAAACCCGACACCCGGCGCCCCCCTTGCATCCGTTTGATATAATCGCTCGTTCTAATTTCGCCACGCGGATCGAGACGGCTGCCGGACGGTTTAGTCCCATGCAAGCCCTTCCCGGCCAGGGGTGGTTGAGGGATTAGCCAAGACTTCAGGGGACTATCATGCTCCATAACCCGAGTTGCGTCATTGCCGCTGCGCTGTTTGTCCTTCCCACTATTGCCCTGGCTGCCGAGCCGAGTTCGGTGCGCGCCTGCCCCCCGTCCAACACCTGGACGACCGGCCCCGACGAGGAGGCCGGCTTCGTGCGGGCAGAGGGTGCGCTTGCGCCGATCCCAGCCGCCGGTCCATTCCAAGTGCCGTGGTCATTCGCGCGCCTGCCGGACGGCTCCTTCCTGGTCACCGAACGTCCCGGCCATCTCCAGCATGCCCGGCTGAACGCCGACACCATCGCCGTCAGGAACACTCCGAACGTGCTCTACAAGGGGCACGGCGGCCTGCTCGATATCGCGGTCGATCCCGAGTTTGAGGACAACAGGCTGATCTTTCTTTCCTACCTCCAAGGCGAGGAGACCGCCTCCACGATCCGCGTCCTGCGTGCGACCTTCGACCAGGACCAGGACGCGCTCATGGATGTCGCCGTGATTTTTGAGGGGAGTCCCGGGCTCAGGCCTGAGCAGATTGGTGGCCGCCTGGCGCTCACCGGCGACGGCTACCTCTTCATCTCGCTTGGCGACCGTTGGGACGGAGCGCGAGCGCAGGATCTTTCCGACACCGCCGGCTCCATCGCCCGCATCCGCACCGACGGTACCGTGCCCGACGACAATCCGTTCGTCACCGAACCCGGCGCCAGGCCGGAAATCTGGAGCTACGGCCATCGCAATCCGCAAGGCTTGGCCTATGACCGCGCCACCGGCCTGCTCTGGTCCGACGAGCATGGACCGCAAGGCGGCGACGAGCTCAATCTCATCCGGCGCGGCGTCAATTACGGCTGGCCGATGGCTACGTTCGGCACCGGCTATGAGGGTCAATCGCTCGGCGTCAATAGCAGACAGCCGGGCACCGAGCTGCCGGTGCACTATTGGGTGCCGTTGTCGGTCGCGCCATCGAGCCTCGCCGTCGAGACCCGGCCGATCAGCACGGAGATCTGGATCGGCACCTTGGCCGGCGAGATGCTGGTACAGCTCACCCTCGCCGATAATTGCGTGTTGCGCGAGCAGCGCCTTTTGAAGAGGCAGCTCGGTCGCATCCGCGACGTGCGAGCCGATCCGAGCGGCGCGGTCTATGTCCTGACCGATGGCGGCCAGGGCATGCTGTACCGCATCGAGCTGCCCGAGAGCGAGATCATGCAAGGCAGCGGCCCGTATTGACGAAATTGCTTGCGGCGCTACATGCTCTGAGCGCCGTCAACGCGTGAGTTGCTTGGCGGCCAGGTCAGCGAGATAAGCCTGCCAGCGCGCTTCGGCGTTCTCCCCGAGCTCACGCAGATAGTCCCACATATAAAGTCCGGTATCGTGGCCGTCGTCGAAACCGATACGCACCGCGTAGTTGCCCACCGGCTCGATGCGGACAATGCGCACGTTCCGCTTGCCGGCCACCGTGACGCGCTGCGCCTCGCTATGACCTTGCACCTCCGCGCTCGGCGAGAGCACGCGCAGCAGCTCGGCAGGTAGCGCGAAACTCTTGCCGTCGTCGAAGCTCACGGTCAGCTCGTGCTTGTCCTTGTCAAGTCTGAGCTCGGTGGGCCATGCTTCGGCCATCGATCGCGCCTCAGCCAAGCTCGATCTCGCCGTCGACTACGTGCTTGAGGCCGGTGCCCTCCCCAGTCAGCACCATCCTGACCTTGAGCTTTCCCTTGCCGGCGAGGCCCTCCTCGCGCACCACCCGCTCGATCTCCTGTTGCGAGGTGACGCCGACCTCCTTGAGATATTTCCGGAGCGACATGTTGAAGCGTTGCTCATCCATCCTTGGCCTCCTGACGCGCCTCGCGTCGTGCTATGAAATACGGAGCACCTATATATTAGAGACGATAGCCCATGGCGATCACCCCGAAGAAGGGCCGCGCCAGACCAAAGCAACGGACCGGCCGCAAGATGAAGCCGAAAAAGCGCCCAAAACGTCGTAGCGCAGCCGCCGCAGCGCTCGCCACGCCGCTTTACCGCAAGCGCGTGGTTAAGAGCGCCAAGGCCTATACCCGCAAGGGCAACGCGCGCACCCTGGAAGAGGCCGAGGACGCATGACCCGGCACAACATGACCGACCGGTTCGGCCGCCACATTACCTACTTGCGCGTCTCGGTGACCGACCGGTGCGATTTCCGCTGCGTCTATTGCATGGCCGAGGACATGACCTTCCTGCCGCGCAAGGACCTGCTCACCTTGGAGGAGATCGACCGCCTAGCGTCGGCTTTCGTCGCGCGTGGGGTGAGGAAGCTGCGATTGACCGGCGGCGAGCCGCTGGTGCGGCGGAACATCATGTGGCTGATCCAGCGGCTGTCGCGCCATCAGGGCCAAGGTCTCGACGAGCTGACCTTGACCACCAATGGCAGCCAGCTGGCCCTTCATGCCGCGGCGCTCGCCGATTGCGGCGTGAAGCGCATCAATGTCTCGCTCGACACGCTCGATGCGGCAAAGTTCAGGGCCATCACGCGGCGCGGCGACCTCGCCCAGGTGCTGCAGGGCATCGACGCCGCAGAGCGCGCCGGCCTCAAGCTCAAGATCAACACGGTGGCGTTGCGCGACGTCAACGAGGACGAGATCGAAGAGTTGATCCGCTGGGCGCATGGCAGAGGCTTCGATCTGACTTTGATCGAGACCATGCCGATGGGCGACATTGGCGCCGACCGCACCGCGCAATATCTTCCGCTTTCGCTGCTGCGGGCGCGGCTGGGCCAGCATTTCACCCTCGACGACATTCCCTACCGCTCGGGCGGACCCGCGCGCTATGCAAGCATTCGCGAGACCGGCGGCAGGCTCGGCTTCATCACGCCGATGACCCACAATTTCTGCGAGTCCTGCAATCGCGTACGGGTCACCTGCACCGGTACACTTTATATGTGTCTCGGCCAGGAGGATGCCGCCGACCTGCGCGAGCCGCTCAGAGCCAGCTGCAACGACGATTTGCTACACGCGACAATTGACTCGGCGATTGCCCGGAAGCCGAAAGGCCACGATTTCGTCATCGGGCGCGGGGAACGACTATTGATGCGATCAATGTCGGTTACGGGCGGATAGGCCAAGGAAATGGGAGCATTCTCCACTTTCTTCCGTAAGCTTCCTATTCGCTCTTGTGCCGGGATGGTTTGTTAATCACACTGCTTACCACGTTCTTAACGCATCCTCGCGCACAGTTCGGGTCACTCAAGGGGACCCTGGCGGCGATCGTTATGTCGACTTTGGCGCCGATCAAGAAGCATGCGTACTGGGCGGGGTTGGCAGTGCTGGGCGCACTGATCGCCGCGGCCGCCTTCGTCGCACCCGGCGAGATCAGCCAAGTCGAGCTCGAGCGCGAAGCGCTTGTTGCCGCCACCCGCATCAAAGCGCAGATGCTGAAGCAGCCGGACGCTCTCTTCTACGCGCTGACCAGCCCATCCCAGACGCCGCAATTTTCCGACATTCTTGAGAAGTCCGGCTACGGTCCCCGCGTGCTCCGCTATGAGCTTTACGATCAATCCGGCGTTCTCAGCTTCACCAGCGGGCTTGCCGGCATGAAGCTCGACGACCAGTTCAGCACTCTGCTTACGAGGCCCGGCGACGCGGCGCCAGAAGTTGCGCTGTATCATAGCTCCGACACGGCGGAGCCTTCGGACTTTGCCGTGCTCACTTTGCCGCTCGCGCTGAATAGCGAGCCGCGCGGCACGCTCGTCGTTTATCTCGACCAGAGCGACCAAGCGGCGGTGCTTTCCAGATATTTCAACCTGGTCGCCGCCATCACCTTGCTCCTGCTGAGTGCCGGCATCGCCGTGCCTGGCGCCTTCGCCTGGATACGCGAGCGCCAGCGCCGCAAGGCCGAAGAGCAGCTCCGCTATCTTGAGGAACACGACCCGCTCACCGGCCTGTCCAATCGCAAGGCTTTCACCGATGCGCTTGCCGAGGCCATCACCCGCATGCATCGCGACCGCACGCATATCGCGGTGCTTTGCGTCGACATCGACAAGTTCAAGGACATCAACGAGGCCGCCGATCACTCGGGCGGCGACCAGGTGTTGCGCGATATCGGCGGCCGCATCAGAGCGACCTTGCGCGACGGCGATCTGATCGCGCGCCTCGGGGCCGACGAGTTCGGCATCGCGCTTGTCGATATCACCAATCTCGGCGACGTCATGGCCTTCATGAACCGCCTCGTGGAGACCTTGCGCCGCCCGTTTCAGGTGGGGAGCAAGGAGCTCTTGATCACCACCAGCGTCGGCATCGCACTCGCCCCCGCCGACGGCGACACGGCGGCGGCGGTGTTGCGTCACGCCGGCATCGCATTGGCGCGCGCCAAGGGCGATGGTGGCCAGCGCATGTGCTTCTTCGAGCAAAGCATGGACAAGGCGCTTCAGCGCCGGCGCATGGTCGAGCACGAGCTTCGTCTGGCGCTCGGCCGCGAGGAGTTCGAGGTCGTCTATCAACCGCAATATGATCTCGCCACCGAGCGCCAATGCGGTTCCGAGGCACTGATCCGCTGGCAGCACCCGGTGCACGGCAAGATCGCGCCGGGGCATTTCATCTCCGTCGCGGAGGATACCGGCCTGATCGTGCCGCTCGGCGAGTGGGTGCTGCGCCGCGCTTGTTCCGACGCGATCAAATGGCCCGCGCCGCTCTTCGTGTCCGTCAATCTTTCCCCGGCCCAGTTCCGCGACGGCGACGTCGCCGAGACGGTCGCCCACGTTCTCAAGGAGACCGGGCTGCCCGCCAACCGGCTCGAACTCGAGATCACCGAAAATCTCCTGATCAACGATACCGAGGAAGTGCTCGGCAAGCTCAACCGGCTGCGACAACTCGGCGTAGCCATCGCCATGGACGATTTCGGCACCGGCTTCTCGAGCCTGAGCTATCTGGCGCGCTTCCCCTTCTCCAAGATCAAGATCGATCGCCAGTTCATCCGCAACATGACCCGCGACCCGGCGATGAAGGCGATCGTCAAGACCATCATCGCGCTCGGCAAGTCGCTCGATGTGACCATCACCGCGGAGGGAGTGGAGACCGAGGAGCAGGCTGCCATGCTGCGCGAGTTCGGCTGCCCGCAGGTGCAAGGGTTTCTTTATGGCTACCCCGGTGCGCCCGACGCCGACACCAAGCCCCGCCGAGGGCAAGGTGACGCCGATTTCCTCGGCGCGCGCGCGCACGAGCGCCGCCTGAAACCCCGCTCCGCGCCTAGCGCCGCTTAGCTGGCGCGCCTGGGCTGAATAATCCGCTGAGAGCTCCGTTGAACGGCGCGATCTTGGTCTGCGTTTTGGTCGCACGCCGCGTTGCGGGCTTCGCTCTTCGCGTTGCGGCGGACTTCTTGGCCCGCGCAGGTTTGACGGACTTCGCCGTATCTTCCTTCGCGCTATCCTGCCCCGCCGCAGTGTCCTCAAGCGCCGCCTCGGGCGCAATCACTACCGGCGCTGCTGTACCCCCCATCGGAGACGGCACCGCCGCGGTTTCCTCATCGGTGCCGATGATCGCGGCAGAAGAGGTCGCGGGAGCAATTTCTACGTTGATGACGGAAGTTTCAGGCGCAACGTCGCCGTCGGGCCCCGGCAGGCTGATCACGATCGGCAAGAGCAAAGCCAGGCCGATGGCATGAATAATGCCGGTGTAGATCAGAAACACCGGCACGTTGGGTTGTTTCATTTTCACAGCAGCGAAGAGCGAAAGTTGCGTGGAATGCACTCGCTACGCTGGAATCGGGATATCTGAGTCGTACCCCTTTATGCAAGGCCTTAACTCTCCATCACAATCCGGGGAGCCGGCCGTGCGCCGCCCTTGCTTCGCTCAAGCTCGGCGAAGGCGCGCGAGGCGATCTCGCGATAGGCTTCGGCCGCGGGTGACGCGGGATCCGTCGCCACCACCGGCCGGCCTTCGTCGGACGTCTCGCGGATCGCAAGCGTGAGCGGCACCTCGCCGAGAAACGGCACGCCGAGCCGCACTGCCTCCGCGCGCGCGCCGCCATGCCCGAAAATATTGGAGGGCTCACCGCAATGCGGGCAGATGAAGGTACTCATGTTCTCCACCAGCCCCAGCACCGGCACATTGACCTTGCGGAACATATTGAGCCCCTTGCGTGCATCGATCAGCGCAAGGTCCTGCGGCGTTGACACGATCACCGCGCCGGCCAGCGGCACTTGCTGCGCCATGGTGAGCTGCGCGTCGCCCGTGCCTGGCGGCATGTCGACCACCAGCATGTCGAGCTCGCCCCAATCGACGTCTTTCAGCATCTGCGACAGCGCCGACATCACCATCGGCCCGCGCCAGATCATCGGTGTCTCCTCGTCAACCAGGAAACCCATCGACATGACCTTGAGCCCGTAGGCCTCCATCGGCGCGAGCTTGTTGCCGGAGACCTGCTGCGGCTGCCCCTTCAGACCTAACAGCCGCGGCATCGACGGGCCGTAAATATCGGCGTCGAGAATGCCGACCGTCAGCCCCATCTCCTTGAGCGCAAGCGCCAGATTGACCGCGGTGGTGGATTTGCCGACCCCGCCTTTGCCCGACGCCACCGCGACGATATTCGACACGCCCGGCACCCCGCCCGGGCGGTGCCGTGCGTCGCGCGCGGCACCCGGCCGGGTGAAGGGCGAGCCTTGCGGCGGCACCTGGCCGCTGCCGTTGCCGCCACCCGCGCCCGGTGCCCGATCCGCAGTCAAGGTCACGGCCACCGACTCGACGCCGGACAGTTCTCTCACTGCGCTCTCCGCCGCCTGCCGCACCGACTCGAGCTCGGCGGCGCGCGCCGGGTCGACATGGATGGCGAAATAGACCTTGCCCTTGTGGATCACGATCTCGGAGACGAGGCCCTGCGCGACGATATCGACCGCAGGGTCGGGTCCCTTGATCTGCCTTAGCGCCTCGAGCACGCGCTCCTTGGTCAACTGCTCCGTCATGCGCCGTTATGTATTCCTGCTTCGCGCCAACACCAACTCCATTCGTCACGCCTCGAATTTCGGGAAAAGGCGCGGCAAATCCTCGATTCTGTCCCAGCCCCCACCCTCGTTCACCGTCTCCACGCGGAGATTGCCGAAATAGGCGTCGAGCACCGCCTCCCGCTCCTGCGCGAGCGGCGGCGAGCAATAATCCTCCTCCTCCCAGACCGCGACCCCATCCGATCTGACGCGGGCATTGCGCAAACCATACGTAAGCGCACGACCGAAAGGCTTCATTTTCACGAAGTCGTCGCGCGCGAGCCGTTCGGCAAGCTCCCGCATCAGGTCGTGCCTGGGGACGGCGGAAACCAGATAAAACGCCATGCTTTCTCTCCTCGGCCTACCACACGCTGCTGCCTTGCAGCACCTCGCTTGGCGGATCGATCTGATGCAGCCCGCTCCACACCAGCCACAGCGCCAGGCCAAGACACAGCGCCGCGCCGACCAGGCAACCGAGCCCTGCCCCCAGCATCCATTTGCCCCTGCCGCTGAGCTCGGCGCTGCGCGTTTCCTCCGAATTCACGCTGATCAGGAAACGCTGGTCCTTGACCTCGGGTTCTGGCGCCCTGATGCAATGATCCTTACCCACCACGCCGAGCACATAGATCTCCGCGTCGAGCGGCAGATGCGTTTCCTTATAGCGGCGCGCCAAGGTCACATCTTCGCCGGTCATGGCCGGCGCGCCTTCGGCGGCGAGGCGCTCATAGCGGTCGATGGCCTGGATTCCCTCGAACGCCGCCCCATCGGGAATAACGGTGGCCCGCCCGCTGCCGTCCTCGATTTCGAATGGGACGAACATCGTGCTGGCGAGCTCGCACGCGGTCCGCTTCACCCGATAGGACGATTTGCAGCCTGGGTCATATTCGAGGATCTCGTAGTCGCGCTCGACCGATGCAACGAAATGCGCGCAAGGGCTGTGCGACAGGTCTCCGGTCACCGGCGCGGCACAGCGCAGCCTGCCTTTGACCTCGACCAGGCTTCCCGGCGCCAGCTTGGCGATGTCGGCCGCCCGAGTCGTCTCGGTCGCCCGCATCAGCGATACGTCCTTGCGGGAAACGCGCCAGCCCCATAGCAGGAAGGCCGCGCTCGGCGCGAGCACCGCGCAAAACAGCACCAGCCAGGGCACCATGACTTCTCCTCCCCCGATCGTCTCGCCGCGATATTGGGTCGACCGCCCCTTATAGAGCGTGAATTCTGCATGCTGCTATACCCTCCCCCAAGTCTCGTCCCGGGATCGCCGCAACAGAGACGCAACACCGACACAATTCAGGCGTCAGATGATTTCGGGGCAGCCTCGCCAATGGGCACTGGCGAAGCGGGGGACGTAGAGGGTCCTAGTCGCGTTCGAGTAAGAGTATGCTCCGTTTGCTGCGCCGGCCGGGCGATTCGCCCTGGTCATTGCCTGCCAATGATGGTCTCGCGCGTTTCCGCGCAGCCGATCCTCACCCGATACTCTTCGGCCGCTTAACGGAGTTTAGCGGAAGCTTAATTTCCGCGCCGAAGACCTCACCGTGCGCAAAAGGCACGGACCTCAAGCCTTCCTTAACCCGGATCTGGCAGTTCTTAGCGAGGCAAGCCAGGGCGCCTTAGCGTCCGCCCGCCAGGACTTCGACAGATGCGAGGGGGAACATGCGCGTTGCGGTCGATAGTTTGAGCGATCCGAGACAGAGCGAGCTTCGGCAGCATCTGAAAATGATGTCGCGTTGCGTCGAGGCCGCGAGAGAAGGCTCTACCCTCACTATGATCTTGCGCTCGGCGGGTGCCGATCCGGCCAAGGCGCTGATCGGCATGAAAGGCGCGCTCAAGCAGGCCGGCCTGCGCGTCAAGGTGATCCTCGCCAAGCTTGAGCCGGAAGGCGAGCTCCGCCAGCTCTATGCCAGTCTCGCCGAGCTCGACCCGCAGCTTCCCTCGCACGAGCTGATCCGCTGGGCGCGCAACCCGCGCCTGTTGGAAGCGCATGAGCAGGTGATCTATGGCGAGGCTTTGTGCTGGTCCGGCGACGCCATGCGGCGCGATGCCGAGAAACGCAACGCGCTCGCTCTGTTCGAGCAGGACGCGCCCGAGGCGGCGCGACTCGGCCGGCTCGCTTTCGCCGCGCTTTGGCTGCAGGCCGCGCTCATCCCCGAGCGGCGGCTGATCGGCTCGGTGGCGCGTCCCTCCGGCGCCTATGAGCGGCTTGAGGACCCCTCGGTGGATCCCGCCGCGCTGCGCCCAAGCCTCCAGGGCTGGCCCCTCCTCCGTCACTAGATTTTCCGTGCTAGAACCGTTCCGGCGTGACGCCTGAGTTGCGCGCGAACGGATTGGATTTCGCTGTGGCCGAGACTGAACAACTGGCCCCGCTTTGCTTCGTGCTGATGCCCTTCGGCAAGAAGATGGATGCGGCCGGGCGCGTCACCAATTTCGATTCCGTCTATGCCAAGATCATCGCGCCGGCGGTGACGCGCGCTGGGCTCGAGCCGATCCGCGCCGACGAGGAGAAGATCGGCGGCACCATCCACAAGCCGATGTTCGAGCGGCTGATGCTCTGCCACTAGGCCGTCGCCGACATTACCGGCGCCAATCCCAACGTATTCTACGAACTCGGCATCCGCCACGCCCATGCGCCCGCGCTCGACCGTGATCGTGTTCGGCGAAGGCACGGTGCTCCCCTTCGACATCGCACTGGTGCGGGGGATCGCCTACAAGACCGACGGCGCCGGCGAACCAGTCGACGCGGAGGCCACGCTCGATCAGATCGCCAAGCAGCTCGTCGCCGCGCGCGGCAACCCACACGACGACAGTCGGATCTTTCAGCTGGTCGAAGGCGTGCGCCCGCAGGAGATCGATCACGCCAAGACCGACTTGTTCCGCAAATCGTTCGACTATTCGAGGACGTGGAAGGAGCGTTTGCGCAATGCGGTAAGCGAAGGGCCCGCGGCCGTGGAAAAGCTCGTGAGTTGGACCGAACTCAAAAATCTGCTCGAGGTAGAAAGCGGCATCGTGGTCGATGCTTTTCTTTCGCTTCGCGACGTGAAGTCCTATGCCACGATGATCGAGCTTTACGAGCGCATGCCGCTGCCGCTACAGCGCGCCAAGATGATGCGCGAGCAGCTCGGTTTTGCGCTGAACCGCGAAGGACGCTTCGCCGAGGCCGAGAAGGTGCTGCGCGAGGTGATCGCCGAATTCGGGCCGTCGAGCGAGACCAACGCGCTGCTGGGGCGCATCTATAAGGACCGCTGGGATGTCGCCAAGAAGGAGGGACGGCTCGAGGCGCGCGCGCTGCTCAAATCCGCGATCGACACCTATCTTGCCGACTTCGAGTCCGATTGGCGCGACGCCTATCCCGGCATCAACGCGGTGACCCTCATGGAGATGATGGAGAAGCCCGACTCGCGCCAAGCCGAGATCTTGCCGGTAGTCCGCTACTCCGCCTCGCGCAAGGCCGCCAAGACGCCGGACTATTGGGACCACGCCACGCTGCTTGAGCTTGCCGTGCTCGCCCGCGATACCGACGACGCGCATGACCGGCTGAGCGATGCGCTCGCCGTGGCGCGCGCCGGCTGGGAACTGGAGACGACGGCGCGCAATCTCTCGCTGATCCGCGAAATGCGCGAGGGCCGGGGTGAAAATGTCGCCTGGATCGAACAGATCGAGGACGCGCTGAAGGAGCGAGCAGGCCGCTTCACGCCCGGCTAGCCGCAAGCTTCGGCGCAGTAGCCACGACTATTCACCCTAAGATTACAATTTCGTAGAGGTCCTCGGCAGGCATAGCCAACGCCATGCGCCGCGATTAGTCTGCCCCGGCCGTTCGGCAGCGATCGCAAGCTTGGCAGGCGGGCCAAATATCGCCATCGCACAGAACACTCGATCCGACCGGGAGGTAACCGTGAACCGCCGAAAATTTTTGCTGTCATCCGCCTGCGCCTGCTTGGCAACCGCCGCCACCAAAGTCGGCGCCGTGCTCGCCCAGGACGCAGCCCCCATCCCGAGGCGGGCTTGCGGCACGCCGCTGCCGACTCCCGCCGAGAAGATCCAGGCACGGCGCGTGGTGACTGCGCTCAGGGCCAATCGCGTCGCCTTCCGCGGCAAGACGATCATCCCAGTGCGCTTCCACATCATTCACGAAGGCCGGCGGGGCTATCTGCCCGACCGGCAGATCAAGGCGCAAATGGCCCTGCTCAACCAAGCCTACGCGCCGGCTCAGATCCAGTTCAAGCTCGTCAACGTCAAACTGCACGAGAACCCGGCCTGGTTCCGGCAGGAGCCCAGCACCGACGAAGAGATCGAGATGAAGACTGAGCTCGGCAAAGAGCCGGAGAAGTCGCTCAACATCTATACCGCCGAACCCGCCGGCGGCCTCTTGGGTTATGCCACCTTCCCCTGGTGGCTTCGGGACACGCCCCAGCTCGACGGTGTCGTGCTGCATCACGCGACCTTACCGGACGCTTCCCGCCCATGGGTCGATCAGCCCTGGCCGTTCGACCTCGGTATGACGGCCGTGCACGAGGTCGGCCATTGGGTCGGGCTCTATCACACCTTCCAGGGTGGCTGCCAAGCGCCCGGCGACGACGTCGACGACACCGCTTATGAAGGACAAGCGGCGGCCGGCTGCCCGCTCAACCAGCGCTCCTCTTGCCCCGGCGAAGAGCGCTTCAATCCGGTCGATAACTACATGGACTATTCCGACGATGCCTGCATGAAGCAATTCACGCCGATTCAGTATCAGCGGATGAAGGACATGGTGGGCTACTATCGCTACCAACTGAACCCGTTGACGCAGCGCTCGTCGCTGCTCGCGCAAATCCGCGAGAGCATCGAGTGAAGACGCTTCCTCTTCTGCTGGCGGCCCTCACGTTGAGCATCAGCGCCGGACCCGTGTTCGCCCTCAAGAATATCGAGGGCTGCGATATCGTCGCCTTCGCACCCGGGTCTTCGGCGCTCACGCCCGAGCAATGGCTCGACTATCGCAGCAAGGTCGAGGCGGCGCTCATGCCCGGGAACGCGGCTCCTACCGCCGCCGGAGTGGTCGCGGCGCAGAAGGAACTGCTTGCTCTCATCAAGGCATCGCCCGCCTATCGGGATTATCTTGCCGGGGACAGTTGCCGTATCCTGGCAGGGCTCGACGCCGGCGCGGTGCAGAAGCTGCTCGCCGAGGCGGCAGCGACCATGCCCGCGGACGCAGCCAAGACGCTCGGCGCCCTCGTCGAGACTGCGCGCGCGCAGATCGACCGGATCGAGCGCACCGCGCGCTTCCGCTCGAACCGGGACCGCACGCTGTTCGCCGCGCAATATTATTGTTTCGTCGCCGCTTCGATCGTGGCCTTCCTGCCGCCGGAGCGCCGCGCCGAAATCGCGCTCGAGGATTTCGGCGACACGATTTCATGCAAAGATGCCGGCCGGACCGGCTAACGGCTCCCAAATGAAAAGACCGCCTGAAAAATCCCGCGCGAAGCTCAAGAAGGAAAGTGGCAAGCCGAAAGTCCCGGCCAACGAGCGCCTGGCCCAACAGACGCGCAAGCCGCTCGGCAAGCACTACGCGAGCAAATACCGGACGCGGTAACCGCGGCGGGGGTTGAATTCGGCAGCAATCGCGCCACCATGCGGCGATGCCTCCTTCGACCATGCGGGCGATGCTGTTGGAACGCGCGGGCGCCCCGCTCAAGGCGGCCGAAACCGCCGTGCCGGAGCCGGGCCCGGGGCAGATCCTGATCAAGGTCGCGGCCTGCGGGGTGTGCCGCACCGACTTGCATATCTTCGACGGGGAGTTGGTCCATCCCAAGCTGCCACTGGTGCTCGGTCATGAGATCGTCGGCCGCATCGAGACGGTAGGCGAAGGCGTCGAGGGCTTCGCCCTCGGCGACCGGGTCGGCGTGCCGTGGCTCGGTTGGACCGACGGCACCTGCGCCTATTGCCGCGCGGGCGAGGAGAATCTCTGCGACGACCCGCGCTTCACCGGTTATCAGATCGACGGCGGCTACGCCCCCTACACAGTCGCCGACGCGCGCTATGTGTTCAAGCTGCCCGATGGCTATGGCGACGCCGAGGCCGCGCCGCTGCTTTGCGCCGGGTTGATCGGCTATCGCTCGCTGAAGCTCGCCCGGGCGCCGCTCAGAGGCGAACTGAAACGCATCGGCATCTACGGCTTCGGCGCCGCGGCGCATATCGTGGCGCAAGTCGCGCGCGCGCAAGGGGCCGAAATTTATGCCTTCACCCGGCTAAGCGACAGGCCGGCGCAAGAGTTCGCCCGCGGGCTTGGCGCGGCGTGGGCGGGCGGCTCCGACGAAACGCCGCCAAAGCCGCTCGACGCGGCCATCATTTTCGCCCCCGTGGGCTCGCTGGTCCCGGCCGCGCTGAGGGCGGTGCGCAAGGGTGGAGTCGTGGTCTGCGGCGGGATTCATATGAGCGACGTCCCCAGCTTCCCCTACGAGATTCTCTGGGAAGAGCGGGTGCTGCGCTCGGTCGCCAATCTCACCCGCGAAGACGCGCGCGAATTCCTGGCGTTCGCGCCCACGGTGCCGGTGAAGACAAGCGTGGTGCCAATGAAGCTGAGCGAGGCCAACCAGGCGCTCGAGCGCCTGCGCAAGGGCGAACTCACCGGCGCAGCGGTGTTGATTCCGTAGGATCGTCCCTACCGGTCCTTGCCGACCTCGATATCGACGCCGCGGCCATCGCGATCCTTGGTGATCTCGCCCTGGAAGCCTGGCACGTCGATCTTGAGAACCTGCCGGTTCTGCCGCTCATAGAGCATGTAGCCGAGCACCGCGAGTCCGACCGCAGCCACCCCGAGCAGAAAAGCCAGCACCGGATTGATGTTTCGCATCGCGCCTCTCCTAGACCAGCTAAGTCCTTGTACGAACGCCTTGTACTGCGCCCCTGTTCCTCCGCCGGGGCAAGGCGCAACTTTAGGTTCGGCTTGACCTAGGTCAAGGTTGAGGATCAGGATTGGTCAGAAGAACGCAAAAGCGGCTCAAGTCTAGGGAGAACCCCATGCTCCACCAAGTCATCGAGACCCTCAATGCGCGAGTGGCCCTGCGCACGCGCTACGACAATTTCATCGGCGGCAAATGGGTCCCGCCGGTCGACGGCAGATATTTCGACAATATCAGCCCAATTACCGGCAAGCCGGTTTGCCAAATTGCCCGCTCACAAGCCGCCGACATCGAGCTTGCGCTCGACGCCGCGCATAAGGCGAAGGATGGCTGGGGCGCGGCCGCGCCGGCCAAGCGCGCGGAAATCCTCAACAAGATCGCCGACCGCATGCAGGAGAATCTGCAGGTGCTGGCCGCGGTGGAGACCATCGACAACGGCAAGGCGATCCGCGAGACGAGCTTTGCCGATATCCCGCTCGCCATCGATCACTTCCGCTATTTCGCCGCCTGCATTCGCGCGCAGGAAGGATCGCTGTCGGAAATCGACCACGAGACGGTCGCCTATCACTATCATGAGCCGCTGGGCGTGGTCGGTCAGATCATCCCCTGGAATTTTCCAATTTTGATGGCGACCTGGAAGCTCGCGCCGGCGCTTGCGGCCGGCAATTGCGTGATCTTGAAGCCCGCCGAGCAGACGCCGATGTCGATCATGGTGCTGATGGACCTGGTCGGCGACCTGATTCCGCCCGGCGTGCTGAACGTGGTCAATGGCTTCGGCGTCGAGGCCGGCAAGCCGCTCGCCCAGAACAAGCGCATCGCCAAGGTAGCCTTTACCGGCGAGACCACCACCGGCCGGCTGATCATGCAATATGCGTCGGAGAACATCATCCCGGTCACGCTCGAGCTCGGCGGCAAGTCACCCAATATCTTCTTCGCCGATGTGATGCAGGACGACGACGAGTTCCTCGACAAGGCGCTCGAAGGCTTCACCATGTTCGCGCTCAACCAGGGCGAGGTTTGCACCTGCCCGTCGCGCGCGCTGGTGCAGAAATCGATCTACGACAAGTTCATGGAGAAGGCGGTCGCCCGGGTGAAGAAAGTCAAGCAAGGCAACCCGCTCGACATGTCGACCATGATGGGCGCGCAAGCCTCCAACGACCAGTTGGAGAAGATCCTCTCTTATGTCGATATCGGCAAGAAGGAAGGCGCCAAGCTCTTGACCGGCGGCGAGCGAGCCAAGCTGAACGGCGAGCTGTCGGAGGGCTACTATGTCGAGCCCACCGTGTTCGAGGGCAACAACAAGATGCGCATCTTCCAGGAGGAGATCTTCGGCCCAGTGCTGTCGGTCACCACTTTCGAGGATGACGACGAGGCGCTCGAGATCGCCAACGACACGCTCTACGGGCTTGGCGCCGGCATCTGGACCCGCAACATCAATCGCGCCTACCGGTTCGGGCGCGGGATCCAGGCGGGAAGGGTGTGGACCAATTGCTACCACCTCTACCCGGCGCATGCGGCCTTCGGCGGCTATAAGAAGTCGGGTATCGGGCGCGAGACGCACAAAATGATGCTCGACCACTATCAGCAGACCAAGAACGTGCTGGTGAGCTATAGCCCAAAGGCCATGGGCTTCTTCTAGAAACGTTCGTCAACGCCTCCCCAGTTCGCTGCTTTCCGGCGGACTGGGGCTCGGCTGTTCACTGCGCGTAAGCTGCGAGGCTCGTAAAAGCCGCCAGCAGCGACATAGTAGCAACGGTGAAGATCGCGTGGCGGATGGCTGAGCGGGTCATGGCAATTCTCCCTCTTTGAGTTCCGAATATTTCTTGGACGCTGCGTGCCGCCGCCAGGTTCACGCCTCTATCGGCGCCCGCGGAATGCGGCCCCGTTTTGCGTTGACCCAGCGGTCAAGCTCCCACCGCCATAGTCCTGCCACCAGCGCCAGTTCTGGCCGTTCGGCGTGCTCGCGGGTGCCGGCCCCGTTAGCGACATGACATCTTGCGCGACGCCCAAGGGGGCGGCTTGAGTCTGCGCGCCGAGCCTCTTGGCGGCTTTGGGCTTGGGCCCCCGGACCGCGTCGATCGCCACCTCGGCGCGATAGGCCCGGACGGATTGGCCTTGCGCCGATGCCGCGGCGCCCGGGGCGGCGGAAGCGAGGGTAACGGCGGCAAGCGCGGAGAGCGCGTCGCGAAGCATGGTGCGGGTCATGGCAACCTCCACTTTTTGAGGTCCTTGACCCAGTTGGACGCGGCGAGCCGCTGCCAGGTTCACCCACCGACCCCAAGAGGGGGAGGTTTCACGCCTCGCTTTGGACTATGCTTTGGCCATGGTCGAACGGGTGCTCGCCACCGATGAGGCGCTCAAGCTGATCGCGCATTTGCGCGCGAAGCATGGGCCCTTGATGTTCCATCAATCCGGCGGCTGCTGCGACGGCTCCGCGCCAATGTGCTACCCGGAGGCGGAATTCAGGGTCGGCGGCAACGACGTGAAGCTTGGTCAGATCGGCGGCGTGCCCTTTTATATGGATGCCGACCAGTTCGATTATTGGAAGCACACCCAGCTGATCATCGACGTGGTGCCCGGCCGCGGCCACGGCTTCTCGGTCGAGGCGCCGGAAGGCGTGCGCTTCCTCACCCGCAGCCGGGTCTTCACCGACGAGGAGGTAGACGAACTCGCCAAGGGACTGGCACGGATGGCCGGACCGGTGGCATAGTCCGCTTCGCTCCGCCTGTCTCGGGGGACGACCACGCCGCCGCTTTTCCATTCAGCCCTGTCGCGCCGCGAGCTGCTTAAGCTCGGCGGAGCCTTGTCGCTTTACCTCACTCTGCCGGGCGTTGCGCTCGGCGACGCCGATGGCGGCGAGGAGCACCGTTTCCTGAAAGTC
The DNA here is from genome assembly GCA_035456885.1 of Methyloceanibacter sp. Classification (GTDB taxonomy): domain Bacteria; phylum Pseudomonadota; class Alphaproteobacteria; order Rhizobiales; family Methyloligellaceae; genus Methyloceanibacter. The sequence goes on along the minus strand of DATICH010000092.1, from coordinate 3,668 downwards.
AGGGACCAGGTCGGCGACCCCGAGAATGTGTTCTTCGAGGTGCAGTATTCTGGCAAGACGCCGATGTGGCTCGCCGGTCATTTCTGGTGCGACGGCAGTGATGACCGCTGGAACGACGACGTCCACTACATGGGCGGCAGCATGATGTTCGACAATGTGAGCTGGCCGTCATCGATGTTCGGCTGGCTGGCCGCCGCGCCCGACCCCGCCGTGGTCGGTGACGCCTGGCAGGAGATGTGGCGCAGCCGCATCGAGAACGCCGATTTCTGGTTCCGGCAATGGGGCGGGCACCAGCCCCGCGACGACTATTGGCGCACGGCGAGCGTGCACGATCGATACGCGAATGTCGGCGTGCCGGTGTTCATCATGTCCGGCTGGCAAGACGGTTACAAGAACCCGGTCGCGCATGTGATCTCGGGGCTTGCCGCCCTTGGCAAGGAGACCGCGGGCCTGATCGGCGCGTGGAGGCACAAATATCCGTTCAACGGCTACCCCGGCCCGCGGGTCGATTGGCTCGCCTATATCGTCACCCATTGGTGGGACCGCTGGCTGAAGGGCACGACGCCTCCAGCCGAAGACACCTGGCCGCAGCTCACCGCCTGGCTCGGCTCGTCGAAGGAGCCGAATAGATCGGCTTGCGCCGACGATGGCGGCAGATGGATCGCCGAGGACGGCGCTTGGCAGACTCGGGTGACGCCGAAAGTTCTGTATCTCGGGCCGGGCAATCGCCTCGGCGATGCGCCTGAGCGCGCGACCTATGCAAGCTCCGGTCAACCAGTGCTCGACACCGAGATGTTGGAGACGAGCTCCTGGGGAGAATGCGGCAATGACGACCTCCCCGGCGACCAGGCGCGCTTTGATCGCGAGTCCCTCTATTTCGACAGCGAGCCCCTGCCCGCCGAGCTCGACTGCTTCGGCTATCCCGAGGTCCAACTCACGCTCAAGCTCGACCGGCCGATCGCCGCCCTCGCCATCAGACTGTGCGAGATAAGTCCCGAGACCGGAGCCTCGCATCTCGTCACTTACCGCTTCTTCAACCCCGCCTATCGCGGCGGCGACATGGCGAAGCCGCAGGCGATCGAGCCGGGCGAGACCCGGCATGCTGACCCGCAAGGTCTTCGACAGCGGCCGCTATCAATATGGCGGCCCGCTTCAGGGCCTCTGGGTCGATCAGGTCGCCGACGAGAATTTCCAGATGGTGATCGGCGACCCGCTCTCGCTTGTGGGCTTCACTCAATCGACCACAATCCTCGAACGCCCTGAGCAGGGCTTTCGCGCACGGGCCGCGACGACCACCAATGTGTGGAGCGAGACCGACGGCGACGGCGGATTTGTCTTCCGCTGTCGCGCGACGATCAAAGCCTTCATTGGCGAGACGACAGGAATAGATCGACCTTTCGCAGAAAAGACGGTAACCGGCGAGATCGCGCGCTCTTGGATTTGACCTTCGGCGCGGGCTTGGCCGCCTTGTCCGGCGTCGCTTCCGGCTTTGTCTCGGCGGTTTGCAAACAGTTGGAGCCATCGCTCTCCGACACGCCGGCCACTAGGGCCGACGTGCCGGCGCCACAAAAGGGTTGGTGCGCACCGATTTGTCGTTCTTTTCGACGCATTCGGCGAGCCGATCGAACGCGGCCGTGCTCTTGTCGAGCGGTACATTGATGGTGGCGCCGGCCGCGACCACGTTCAGCATATTAGCGCTGCGCAATCCTGCCTCGAATCTGTTGTCCTTGACGTCCATCGACACCGAATCCGACTCGGCGGCAAACTCGGCGTCGAAGCTGAGCGGCCCGAGCTTCACCTTCACCGGATAATCCTGGCCGCGCTCGAGCTGCCAGTTCGGCGATTCGAGCTCGAGGCTAAGCCCGTCGCCGGTGCGCACGAACGTCGCCACGATGTCGTCGTCGAGCTTGCGATTGATCGAGCAGCGATCGAACGCGTCGCCCTTGAAAACCGCCTCGATCTCCCAAGGGCCGATGGTTTCGGATCTGCTGTCCTCCGCACCGAGCGCCACAGCCGGCATCGAAATGCAGGCAATCAGGACGATTGTCGCTAGAGGGCACCGCTGCGCAGCGCGGAGCGCTCTTGCGCAGGCGTGCTTGGTCGTTGCAGTCATGCTCGGACCCCGTTTTTTCGGTTGGCTTGCGCGAAAAACGCCGCTCCCCCGGCCCGGGTTCCCCGGAGCCCGTCGCCGCGCCTATCGCCTCGATACGCAATGAGCATTGGCACGCGGGGTCGGACTTGGCTATCCCAGGCTCATGGCAAGTGAATCCTATGACGTTGCGATCCTCGGCGGCGGCAATGCCGGCTTCGGCGTCACCGCGCCGACCCGCCAGGCCGGAATGAAGGTTCTCATGGTGGAGAGCCGCGATCTCGGCGGGACCTGTCCCAATCGCGGCTGCACCCCGAAAAAGGTTCTGGTCGCTGCCGCCCACGCCTTGCACGAGATCGCCCAGGCGCATGTGCATGGCATCACGGTCGGCAAGCCTACCCTCGACTGGGCGACGCTGATCGACCGCGAAAAAGATCTGATCGAGGGCATCCCCGACCGGCTGGCCAAGACCTTGCAGGAGCGCGGCGTCGAGCTGATCCGCGATCACGCAAAATTCGTCGGCCCCAACGCCATCGAGGCCGGCGGTCGCCGCGTCGAGGCGAAGCACATCGTCATCGCCACCGGCTCGAAGCCACGGCCCTTGCCGATTCCCGGCGCCGAGCTGATGATCACCTCCGACGAAGTGCTGAGCGAACGCGCCCTGCCGGGCAGCGTGCTGTTCGTCGGTGGCGGCGTGATCGCGCTCGAATTCAGCCATGTCTATGCCCGCGCCGACGCCGAGGTGACCGTCCTCGAAGTCTTGCCGCGCCTCCTCCCCGCGCTGGACGCCGATGCCGTGCGAGAGGTCCACAAGGAAAGCGAACGCCTCGGCATCACGATTCATACCGCCGTCAAGGTGAAGCGCGTGGAGAAGGCGGGCGGCAAGCTCCGCACCACCTTCGAAAAGGACGGCAAGGAGCTCTGGGTCGAGAGCGACCGCGTGGTCAACGGCGCCGGCCGCATCGCCAATGTCGAAGACCTCGACTTGGACGCCGCCGGCATCGCTCATGACGGCTTCAAGATTCCGCTCGACGACTATCTGCGCACCAGATCAAATCCGGCGGTCTATGTCTGCGGCGACGTCACCGCCGCGCCGCAGCTCTCGCCGATCGCCACCTATGAGGGGCAGCTTGTCGGCCGCAACATCGTCGAAGGCGCCAAGCACAAGCCCGACTATGCGAGCATTCCCTCTTGCGTCTTCACCGTGCCGGCGCTGGCCACGGTCGGCCTCTCCGAAGAGAAGGCAAAGCAACAGGGGCTGAAAACCCGCGTTCAGACCAACGACATGCTGAGCTGGTTCTCCGCCCGCACCTTTGCCGAGACCGTGGCCTGGTCCAAGATCATCGTCGAGGAGACGACCGACCGAATCGTCGGCGCGCATTTCGTCGGCCATTCCGGCGAGGAGCTGATCAATCTGTTCGGCATCGCCATGCAGCACGGCATCACCGCTTCGCAGATACGCGATTTCGTGTTCGCCTATCCCAGCTTCTCAGCCGACATCAAGTCGATGCTTTAGCGGATGCGATCCGCCATAGCGGCCGCGATCTCACGTTCGGCCATGACTACGTGACTTGCTCCG
>DATICH010000091.1:0-26090 GCA_035456885.1 Methyloceanibacter sp. | reverse complement strand
CCTTCATAGCCGCTCACCTTTGATCAGTTTGGCCATCGCCTCGGCGATTTTGATCGGTGGCAGTATCGCCGCGCAGGCGCCCACTGACGCGGCCGCCCCTGGCATGCCCCCAGACCACGCTCGAAGCCTCGTCCTGGGCGATCACGCTCCCGCCCGCCTCAGCAATGGCCCAGGCGCCCGTCGCCCCGTCCTGGCCCATACCGGTCAGCACAACACCGAGCGCGGCAGGTCTGAATATGGCGGCAACGCTGGCGAATAGCGGATCGACCGCCGGCCGGCAGGAGTGGATCGGCGGCTCGTTGCCGATACGCAGCGCCGGCCGGGCAGAGCTCACCACGGTCATGTGACGGTTGCCGGGAGCAACATAAATCGTGCCGGGCCGGAGCGGCTCACCCTCAGACCCTTCCTTCGCCTCCCGGTTCGTGGCACGCGCCAGGCGTTCGGCAAGGATCGCCGTAAAAACCGGCGGCATGTGCTGGGCTATGACCACGGGAATGCAGGACAGCCAAGGGGCAGCCAGGCCGAGTAGGCCGGACAGCGCCTCGGGTCCTCCCGTCGAGCTGCCGATCGCCACCACTCGTGGCGGCACGAGAGAAAATGGACGCCACTTGAAACTCGGTGGCGGTTTGAAGGCTTCGTCTGCGGCACGTTCGGTCGTGCCGGGGCGGTGTATAGCTGCCCGGCCGAGCATCTTGACCTTGCGGATGACCTCGCGGCGAAAATCGAGCGAGGTCGTTATCTCGCGATTCGTATCGGGCTTCGGGACATAGTCGAGCGCACCAAGCGCCAAGGCCTTCAAACTGATCTCGGCATTGCGCCTGGTGAGCGTCGAGACCATGAGCACGCGCGTCTCGCGCCGCGCCTCAAGTAGAAGTGGCAGCGCCTCCAGCCCATCCATCACCGGCATTTCGATATCGAGCAGAACGATGTCCGGAGCGCTTCGCGCGACGTCGTCGACCGCCAGCCTGCCATTGGCATGGCGCGCGACGACCTCAAGCCCGGGTTCTTCCTCGATCCAGCGGGACACAAGCCCCCGCAACACCGCGGAATCGTCGACGATCATCACCTTGATGGGGTTGGCGGAAGACGCTGTCGGGCCGGGAGCTTCTAGCGCGGCGTACATGCTCGCTTTCTCGAAGGAGCAGAAGAAACGAGCTCTCAGATGAGCCCGACCTCATGGAACTTGGCTTCGATGATGTCGCGATCGAACGGTTTCATGATGTATTCGTTGGCGCCAGCCGAAATCGCGCGGGTGATGTGCTCGACGTCGTTCTCCGTCGTGCAGAAAATCACCATCGGTGAGTCACCACCCTGCTCCTTGCGCAGTGCCACGAGAAAGGCGATCCCATCCATCACCGGCATATTCCAATCCAGCAAGACCGCGTCGGGCATCGACATGCGGCATTGATCGAGGGCGTCACGCCCGTTCTCCGCCTCGGAGGAAGTGAAGCGAAGTTCCTCCAGGATACGTTTTGCTACTTTGCGGATGACCGCGCTGTCATCCACGACCAAGCAATGTTTCATGGTTTTCCTCCGCTTGCCGCCCTTCGGCGGTGATTAGGCAGCAACGCCGAACCGGCTGAGATCGAGCACCTTGTCGACATCCAGCACGACCAATAGGCCCTCATCGAGCCGGTGAACGCCGCCGCAGACCTTCATCCAGCGTGGATCGAGATTTGCGGGATTGGCCTCATAGCTCGATGGTTTGAGGCGCAACACGTCGCCCACCCGGTCGACGATCAGGCCGCAAAGCTCGCTGCGCTCCTCGATGCCGACGGCCACCGGCGTGCCTCCGTCGGCGCGCGGCGGCAGGCCGAGCCGTCGGCGCAAATCGATTGCCGTGACGATGCGGCCGCGCAGATTGAGCACGCCCGCTACCTCAGGCGGCGCGAGCGGGACCACGGACAGGCCACGCGGCACGAACACGTCCCGCACCCGTTCGAGCTTGAGGCCGAACAGCTGGCCTCCCGTCACGACCGTGACATAGCCTTCGGTTGCTTGTTCGAGCTCGTTGCCGTTGGCGCTCATGCCGCCACTCCCCACTTTCTGCAACAATCTTGAAGCGCGCTTATCAAGGTCTGCCGGTCGAACTTGCCGACATAGCTTGCAAACCCCGCCGCACGGGCTTTCTCAACGAGGAGCGGGCTCGTATGCGACGAGAGCGCAACTAGCGGGATATGCTGCCATCTGGAATCCGCTTTGATGCGTTCTGCGAGTGCGATGCCGTCCATCCCCGGCATATCGAGATCCGAGACGACCAGGTCGAACGCGGCCCCGCTCTCCCTCAACGACAGCGCCTCGACGCCCGAAGCCGCGAGCGTGACCTCGTAGCCGCTCGCCTGCAAAAGTGGGGCGAGCATGTTGCGGAAGAACTGGCTGTCATCGACGAGGAGAAGCCGGACCGGGCGATTGGCGCCGGCGGCCTTGGCGGATAGCCGCGTGCCGAGCCCCATTCCGAGATAATGCGAGATGTCCACGATCTCGGCGGCCTTCCCCTGGAGGATCGCGGCGCCGATCACCCCCGGGGCCTCGGTCTTCAGCTCGATGTCGAGACGCTCCTCGACGATGTCCACGATCTCGTCGATGGCAAGGCCCACGGGGGTCCCGTCCTCGGTAAACACCAGCACGGGTTGGACGCCATCCTCGCGCGCCTTACGCTCCGTCTGCATATAGATCAGCGGCATCAAGGCGCCGCGATACTGCACGACGTCCTCGCCGTTGCAGTGCTCGATCGCATCGAGCTCGATCTCCTCGAGCCGGGTGATGAGCGAGAGCGGCACTGCTTTCATCGTATCCGAGCCGGCCCGGAACAGAAGCAGCGCCGTCTTGTTTTCCTCTACCTGCGTTGCCGCTGCGGGGGCGAACGTTTCTGCCTGACTTTCGATAGAGCCAACCATCGCTCCCAGCGCATTCGGGTCGATGATCATGATGACACTGCCGTCGCCGAGAATGGTGTTCCCCGAGAAAATACCGATGTCGCGCAATAGGCTCGACATCGGCTTCACTACGATCTCCTCGGTGCGGAACACACTGTCCACCAGCACGCCGAAGAGTTGCGCGCCGACCTGGATGACGACAACGGTGAGGACACCGTTGGCCAGCCGCTCGAACATGGTCTGGCGACCTTCGAGACCGAGCAGTTGCGTAAGATCCAGCAGCGGCAGCAACTTGTCGCGCAGGCGCAGCACCGCCGTTTCGTTGATCAACTCGACTTGATGGCCGTTCGCCTTGCCGGCGCGGACCAGCTCGATGACGCTGTATTGCGGGATGGCGAACCGGTGCCCTCCGGCCTCGACGATCAGGGCCGCCAGGATTGCGAGAGTCAACGGAATCTTGATGGTGAAGGTAGTGCCCGAAGGCGAGGTTGATTTGAGGTCGACCGAACCCCCGATCAGCTCGATATTGTTGCGGACGACGTCCATGCCGACGCCGCGGCCCGACACCCCGCTGACGGCCGACGCGGTGGAAAATCCGGCCTTGAAAATGAACTTGCAGATCTCGGTGTCGTTCAGCCGGTCCAGCTCGGCCGCCGTGGCAAGGCCCCTTTCGATGGCCTTGGCGCGAATTTTGTTGACGTCAAGCCCACGCCCGTCGTCGGCCACCTCGATGATGATATAGCCGCCTTGCTGATAGGCGCCAAGTCTGATCTGGCCCGTCTCCGGTTTCCCCTGCTTGGTGCGTTCGACCGGCTGCTCTAGGCCATGATCCGCCGAGTTGCGGATCATGTGAGTGAGCGGGTCCTTGATCATTTCGAGCACTTGCCGGTCGAGTTCGGTCTCGCCGCCGGTCATTTCGAGCTCGATCTTTTTGCGGAGCTCGAGCGCCAGCTCCCGCACCAGCCGCGGCAGCTTCTGCCAGGCATTGGCGATCGGCTGCATGCGGGCCTTCATAATGCCTTCCTGTAGCTCAGCGGTGACGGTGGAGAGGCGCTGCAGCGGCGATTTGAACTCGCTCTCGCCGGTCTGGCGCACGAGATCGAGCAGCTGATTGCGAGTGAGCACCAACTCGCTCACCGTGGTCATCAGATGCTCGAGCGTGTCGACGCTGACCCGCACGGTTTGCACGCGTGCTTGCGTCTCCCGCGCATTGGCCTCGGCCGCGCCGAGGCCGCTGTCTTGGTCCGCTGCCTCAGGCCCGGGGGCAGCAAGCCAGGCGCGCTCAAGCTCGTCGAGCGCCGCCTGGACCGGCGGGAGCTGGCCAGGACCTTCATCCAAGGCCGTGCCTTCCGCTGCTTGGGTAGGGCCGGACTCGCCCGAGGCGAGGATCTGCAGCCGGCCGATGAGATCTGCGTCGGAACCCGGTGGCTCGGCCCCATCGCGTTCCAATCCAGCCAGGATCTCCTTGATCCGGTCGATGCTGGCGAGAATGACGCTCACGCCTTCCACCGTGACAGGCGCGCCGTCGCGATTGACCCATCAGGGTCTCCGCGGCATGGGCAAGCTTGGCGAGCCGGTTCAGACCGAGAAAGCCGCAAGTGCCTTTTACCGTATGCACCAGCCGGAAGATGGTGTTGAGTATCTCGGCATTGTTGGGCTCCTGCTCGAAACGCACGAGCCCCACGTCGAGCTGATCCAGACCCTCCCCGGTTTCGGTCAGGAATTCAGCCAACAGCTCGTCCATGGCCCACCTTGAGGCACGCTTAGAGGCGGGCCCACGCCCCGCACCCCCGTGCCCTTAAGCGGCACGATTGTCTGGAACTCTGGTTTACGTTTCGTTGACCAGCGCGCGGATTGTAGCTTGGACCAGCGCCTTTCCGCGGCTCAAGCGGCGCTCAACTCCACCTCTCCCTCGCGAGGATCGACGGTGATGGTCAAGCCAGCGGCCGCCGCGACCCGCCTCGCGTAATAGGGCTGGATCGAATGAGAATCGACGGCCACGCCGTTCGAGCCGGAAAGCAGGCTTCTCACCTGGTCATTCAACCTGGCCGCCTCGCCTCTGGCCCGCACGGTGAAACCGACGTCGGGAGGAGCGCCGGTGATTTCAACATTGATCACGCCCCCCCGCGGCAGTGCCATAACCCCCAGTGCCACGAGATTGAGCAGGAGCTTGACCTTGTCTTTCGGCAGGGTGGCGCCCGGGCCCTGCCAAGTCACCCGATGCTTCCCGCTTCCGCTGACAAACTCGCCGGCAACCTTCTCCGCGTCGCGTAGGTCGATCTCGGCCCCGGCCGAGCCCGCCGCGCCGAAGGCGAGCCGCGCGAACTGCAACTTGGCGGAAGCCTGCGCCGCGCTCTTGCGAATAAGCTCCATTGCCGCCTCGCGCATGGCCTGATCAGGTTCCTCCGCCAGCATTTCGAGGCCGTTGGAGATGGCCGAGACGGGATTAATCACATCGTGACAGATGCGGCTCGAGACGAGCGCAGCGAGCTCGAGATCGCCGAGTGCCGTAGGCTCCGTCATGGGCTTCTCCTTTGCTTCCGCCATCAAGCAGAGATGGCGTGGCCCGCACTCGAAATTCTGTTACATGGAGGTCCGCGCTCTACGCTCTGGCTCCCGCTTCCCTAGAGCCTGCATCGAGGAGCGCATAGCGAATCAATATTGTAAGGAAGCATTTTGCCTTGTCAGCCCCAAGACAGACAACAGTGTCGGCCGGTGAAATCCCAGCCGCCAGCTTCGATTTTACTCGTGCGGCGGCGCTACTGACCGAAGCTGCCTCTCGCGCTGGCGCGGCCATCATGCAGCACTACCGGGGAGCCACACCGGTCGAGCTCAAGGGTGACATGAGCCCGGTAACAGGCGCGGATCGCGACTCCGAGGCGATCATTCTTGAAGCGCTCGCTCGTGTCGCCCCCGACATTCCGGTCGTCTCGGAAGAGAGCTGCGGCACGACCATCGGTCCCCTTCCCGACCGGTTTTTCCTGGTCGATCCGCTCGACGGCACCAAGGAATTCATCAAGCGGCGCACCGACTTCACCGTGAATATCGCGCTGATCGAGAACGGGCGCCCCAGCTTCGGGCTCGTCTATGCGCCGGCCCGCTCACTGCTCGCGGTGACGATCGGCGAGGGTGAAGCGGTCGAAGCCAAGCTTCCGCCAAGCGCATCTGGCGCCCAATTGAATCGCCTGCCACAAAAGCGGCTCAAGGCGCGCGCCCCGCGGCAGACGGGCCTCACCGCGCTGGTAAGCGCCTCGCATCTCGATCCGGACACCGAAGCATTCCTGGCGAAGCTTAAGATCGCCGAGCGCTCGGGTCTCGGCTCTTCCGTGAAGTTCCTCGCCATCGCCGAGGGAGAAGCCGACGTCTATCCGCGCTTCGCCCCCACCATGGAATGGGACACGGCGGCCGGCCAGGCCGTGCTCGAGGCTGCGGGCGGCGTAGTTGTCGACGCCGATGGGGCGCCGCTCCGCTATGGCAAGACTCAGACCGGCCTGCGCAATCCGAGCTTCATCGCCTGGGGCCTCGGGACGCGACACGCGCGTTAACTCGGAGGCCATAGTTTAGTAACCGTTTAGGCAAATTATAGGGTGCATGAGTGAAGCCCGAGCCGGCAGGGCACGCCGGTCGGCCAAAGAGGCAAAGTCATGCGTCTCAAAGCCTGCGCATTGAACCTTGTTGCAGCGATCCTGTTCACCTCAGTCCCAGCCGCGGCGCTTGCCCAGGACGAAGGCCCGATGGTGATCACGCCGCAGCCCCATCCCAATTCCCCCTATGGCGGCCCTCCCCCGTCGGACCCGAGCGCCTATGACCCGGGCGGACCCGGCAGGCCCTACGAGCCAGCCCCTGGGCAAGGCGCCTATGTCCCTCCCGAAGCCGAGCAGTCCGACACCTTCTCCATGGACGAGATCAAGGATGCGGGACATCACTTCTTCGGCAGCGTCTCCATGGGACTTGCCCAGGTGATCGAATATGCCTTCCAGCGCGCAGGCAGGCCCAACGGTTACATCCTTGGCGAGGAGGCCGGCGGCGCTTTCGTCGCCGGACTGCGCTATGGCGAGGGCACGCTCTACACCAAAGATGCCGGCGAGCACCGAGTCTACTGGCAAGGTCCCTCGCTCGGCTACGATTTCGGGGCGGAAGGCTCCAAAACGATGGTGCTGGTCTATGATCTGCGCAGCCCCGGCGAGATCTTCACCACATATGGGGGCATCGACGGCTCGGCCTATTTCATCGGCGGCGTGGGCATTACCTTCCTCAACCGGGGTCATGTGTCCCTGGCGCCGATTCGATCCGGCATAGGGTTGAGGCTAGGGGCCAATGTGGGCTATTTGAAATATACTCGCGAGCCCACCTGGAATCCGTTCTAGTTTGGCGCTAAGGAAGCCTGGCGGAGGCCAATTTAGCGGGTTCGCGCCGAATTCACGCCAAGTTTCCGCGTGAGTCTTCACTTGGCGCGTCGCTTTGGCGATGTCCGTGGGCGCCGGGCCCGGGAGCGCTGATTTCGATGATCAACGCATTGATGTTTGGAGCGCTGGGCTTCTTCTTGGCTTGCCTACTCGCGCTCATGCTTGCGGCACCCATGTGGAACCGCGCGGTCAGGCTGACCACGCGCAAGCTCGAAGCGACCATGCCGATGTCGCTCAACGACATCCAGGCCGACAAGGATCAGCTCCGCGCGGAATTCGCCATTGAAGTCCGCAAAGTCGAGGTCGCGCTGGAAAAGGCCAAGGAGAGGGCCGCTCGTGAGTTGATCGAGGCCAACAAGCGCCGGGTCGAGATCGCCGTGCTTAACGCCGATCTGGCCACAGCCCAGGCGCAGCTTCAGGAGAACGAGAACGCGAACCGCGTGCTTCAGCAAACCATCAAACGTCGCCTGCCGGACCTGGATAGCCGGCTGAAAGCCGCGAAAAAGGCGTTGGCCGAACTCGAATCCGTTAACACCGAGTTGCGCGCCACCGTCGCTTCCCAGTCCGATGCGCTGAGGACCGCGCGCACGACTCTGCACCAGCAACGTGCCGATATCGACCGCTTGCGTACAGCGCTTGAGAGCACACCCGCCAGCGCCTTGCGCGGATTGGGCAAGGGAGATGCCCGCGCTCTGGCCGAGGCTCAGCGCCTGACCGCCGAATTGTCGCGTGCGCAGGAGGATCTGGAGCGCGCCAAGACCAGCGTCGAAGAAAACACGGCCTTGCGTCGCGAGTTGAGCAAGCTCGCCTCCCAGATCCTGACCGTCTCACGGGCCCAGGGAATGCCGCAACAGTCGCAACAGCGCGTGGTTGTCGAGGTTGCTCAAGCCTATGCTCAGGTCGACCCGGTCGAGCGGACGCACCCCCAGCACCAAGAGCCCGAAGACACTTGGCAACCGGCGCATGCCGGGAACGGGACCGGGCACCAGGAGCCCGAAGAAGCAGCCGCCGAGGCTGAGCCCGACCCCATGGTCGCCGGGATGAGCACCGCGGCACAGGTCGAGGGGCCCGCCGACATGACCAGCGGCGAGCCGGGGCAAGAGGCGGAGGTTGAGAGGAACTCGTTCGCGCGGAGATTCGCCGCGCGCAGAGAAGCGCGCCGCTCACATAAGGCCGAGCGCGCCAGCTTGGGCGACCGCCTCAAAGGCGTTGTCGCCGAGCCTCACGACAGTTGACCTCCCCACTCAGGTCTGCAGGAACTTTCGCGATTCAGCTTGCAGCCGAAGCGTTGTCAGCCGGCCCGAGAAGACTGCGCCGGTGTCGATGCCGATCCGGTTCGGTCGCGTAACCGGCGCGGTGCTCGGCGTGTGGCCATGTACGATGATCTTGCCGAACGTTCCGGGATGACTGAGGAACGGCTCCCTGATCCAGACGAGATCGGCTTCGGACTGCGCCTCTAGGGGGACGCCCGGCTTGACCCCGGCATGCACGAAGAGATAGTCGCCGGCCTCCAGGCTCAGTCCTAGCCCTTGAAAGAAACGAAGATGCGATTCGGGCAACGCCTCGGCGAAGGCCTGCTGCCAGAGCTCCGGGGGAGCGGCGAGCCGCGCCAGCCGCTCCGTGTCGACGCCATAGGACCGCATCGTCGCCTCGCCGCCATTCATCCGCCAATGATCCAGGCGCCACGCTTCACGAAGGAAGTCGAGCAGGATCGCCTCATGATTGCCCTTGAGGAAGTGCGTGTCGAAATCCACAGGCAGCCCGCGTAGCAGCTTCTCGACAACGCCGCGGCTGTCTGGACCGCGATCGACATAATCGCCGAGAAAAATCAGATCGCGCCGGTCGACCGCATCGCTCGCGCGTGCATCTTCCTCGATCAGGTTAAGCATCGCCTCGAGCAGATCGAGACGGCCATGGACATCACCCACCGCGTAGAGGAGTTGACCCTCCGGGATTTTTGAGTGGTTCGGGTTCGGCGCGTCTGAGGGCGGCATCGACCTGCCTAGTCTAACCCAGACCGAATGGTTCCAGTGTCCGATCTGGCTCGCAAAGTGCCCTGCGTCGCGAGAACCGGCGGAGGCGAGGCTGGCTTCACACGTCCCTTGATTTGCCGGCGAGCTCCCGATAGAGCTTGGTCGGCAGCCCGAATACCGTCTTCACGCAATCGAGCTTCAGCCCGATGAACAGGACCATTTCGCCATCGCGCAGCTTGTCGTCTTCGGTGATGACGTAGAGCTTGTCGATGTTGAGAGGTGGCAGGCCCTTAAGGACTGCGGCGCGCTCCTCGAAGGCTCTGAGCTCTGCGCCTTCCAAATAATCGTATTTGGCATGCACCTGGACGATCGCGGCGCGGATCTCGCTCTCCGGCTTGCACGCCACCGGTGCTGCGACCGGGCCTTCGCCGTTATAATAGGTCGTGCCGTACTGTCCGACCAAAGGTCCAAGCCGTGCCGAATAGGCCTTGAACGCGGCAAGGCCTATCAGCACGCCGGCGAGTAGAAGCCCCGCAGCAATCTTGGACCGAACCGGCATCCGTCTTGCGCTCCGCACTAGATCACGGAATCCGTCTCGCAGATCACTGTGTCTCTGTGGCCGCATTCCGGTAGTTTATAGCCAATGACGGTCCCTGTCCTCATGTCCACGATTGGCGTGGGGCAGCCCACGCGCCAAACCCGCCAACGCGTATTCCGGTGGGCTTGGTCCCAATCGATCGCGAGCCGAATCCCGGCCCGCGCGCATTGCGAGGCAATCGAGAAATTTGGATTGAGCGACGGCGTCGGATCGTCGGCGGGAGTAAGCCTCGTGCCCTCGACCGGGTCGTAAAGCTGGACCTCGTTGCGCCGGCACACCATCATCGAGTGCTGGGTGGCCCATTCCAGATTCTCATAGCCCGTGAAGGAGGCATTCTGGTCAGGAGGGCCGGCCAAGACGGTCTTGCAGACGATCAGCACGAGGATCGGAGGGATTTGCACGCCCATGGCTAGGCCCCCCTCTCGAGCAACGCGCCTTGGAAGGGCGCGACCCAGCTTGCCGTCCAGGCAAGCGTTCCGTCTTCGACGAAACGCAGGCCGGCGAGCATGAACAGGGCGCCGTGGTGATTGGTCGTCTTCTCGACCTCGACCACCGCGTGGCCGACATATCGTCCGCACACCTCAGCGGCTGCGCTCTTGTTGACCTGATTGATCGCGATGGGTTCCGTCTTGCCGTTGGAGAGTTCAGCGGCGAGCGCGATCGCTTGGGCTTCGGTCTTGCAGAGAACAACGTTGAGTTTCTGCGGAGGAGCCGTGGGTGGCTGTCTTTTTTCCTGAGCAGAGGGCTGGGCGGAGAGGAGTAGGCTCACCGTCGCGGCCAGCGTCAGCCTAGTTAGCATCGTTAGGGCCTCCTAATGGGTTGACTGATCAACGCCACTCGTGCCAGCCGGTCCTTAGTCCGCCTGGAACTTTGCCCTTGACGCATCCTCCATGTTGCAACGCGAAATGAATCGCTTTCGTTTCACTGGCCTAGGATCACCTGTTCGGGTCGGCGAGGTCTTGACCCAGCATCCCTGACAGTCGGTAACCCTTTGTGCTTGCGAGTCATTTTCGGTTCCAATCGCTTCTGCGACAATGGATTCCCAGTGAGTTGCCTGAAACGTCCATCTCGCAACTGCAATGTTGCATCGCAAAATAGTGATTCGCAAGACCTAGCTAGGCTATGCCCAATGATGCCGCCCCGATAGAGCAGCACAGCAACACTTGGTAGAGTTTTGGCCAGGCTCGCAGCCAAATTGCCAAATTTGCCCATTTTCGCGGCAGATATTTGCAGAAATACCAGATAGAACGTTGCATTTGGGACACAGAAGAGGGCCCCAATGCCACGCCACTTACCTGGCTAATTTTGTCGCAGCGGGTGCGACCGGAGGCGGGATCCGCGGAGCGGACGGCTGCAAGCTACCGGCCGGCCCCTCGCCCCGACGGCATTTGTCCAGCCCTATCCCAGCCGCGGAGTGCGGTCTAATATCCGGACCGGACTGGCGAAACGGGCGCGTAAGAGGGGTCGGCGATGCCGTCGAACGGGCGTAAGCAAGCGGAGCTCGCCGCCACCCGCGTGCTACGCACCCTGGGAATCGAGCCCAGGGAGGGCGACCTACAAGCGGTCAGCGAGATCGTCCAGCTTGCCTTGCACGAGGCGGCGCGCGAGCAGGAGAAAAAGGAGCTCGAACGCATTGCCGAAGTGCAGGCCTCGGCACATGCGCACCTTTCGCGGCTTCTCAATGCATCCCCGGCGGTGATCTATTGCCGGCGTGCGGCCGACAATTTTCAGCCCACCTTCGTGAGCGACAGCATCGCGGAATTGTTCGACGTCACGCCGCGCGAGTATTTCGACAACCCCGATCTTTGGAAAGAGCGGGTGCATCCGGACGACGTGGCGCGTTTAGGCGCCTGGATCGATCGCACCTTCGACGACCAGAATCGCTCGATCGAGTATCGCTATCGTCGCAAGGATGGCCAGTATTGCTGGGTTCACGACCGCCAGCACATTTTATTCGACGCTGACGGTCAGCCGACCGAGATCGTCGGCTCCTGGACCGACATCACCGAGCGCAAGTCAGCGGAGGAGGCGCGCGAGACGGCGCGCCAGCGACTCGACCTCTTGCTGAGCGCAGCACCTGTCGTCGTCTACAGCTTCGCCGCGAGCGGCGATTTCGCCCCAACCTTCGTCAGCGCAAGCCTCCATCATCTGCTCGGTTATCATCCCGACGAATATCTCAGGCACGCCGACTTCTGGCGCTTGCACGTGCATCCCGAGGACCTACCCGACGTCGAGGCGAAGCAGGTCGAGCTATTCCGACACGGCGAGCACCTGGCCGAATACCGCTTCCGTAAGAAAGACGGCACCTACATCTGGGTGAGCGACGAGCAGCACCTCATTCGGGACGAGGCGGGCCGTCCCATCGAGGTGGTCGGTTCATGGAGCGACATCGACGCCCGCAAGGCAGCCGAATTCGCTTTCGCCGATGCGCAGCTGGAGTTGCAAAAAGCGACCGAGGCAGCGCTTGAGGCCAATGAAGCCAAGAGCCTCTTCCTCGCCAATATGAGCCACGAAATCAGGACCCCGATGAACGCCATCATCGGCCTGTCGCATCTCGCGCTGAAGACGGATCTCACGCCGCGCCAGCGCGACTATGTGCTGAAGATCAAAAGTTCGGGCCAGCACCTGCTCGGCATCATCAACGACATTCTCGATTTCTCGAAGATCGAGGCCGGCAAGCTGTCGATCGAGAACATCGATTTCGATCTCGACAAGGTACTCGAGAATGTCGGGAACCTGATGAGCGAGAAGGCCTCGGCCAAGGGCCTCGAGCTGATTTTCGAGGTCGAGCCCGCCGTATCGGCGCATTTCCGCGGCGACCCCTTGAGGCTCGGGCAGATTCTGATCAATTTCTGCAACAACGCGGTCAAGTTCACCGAGAAGGGGGAGGTGTCGGTCCAGGTCCGCGTGCTCGAGGACAGCTCCGACAGCCAACTGGTCGAATTTTCGGTCACCGACACCGGTATCGGCATGAGCCAGCCCCAAATCGAGCGCCTGTTCCAGGCCTTCGAGCAGGCCGATGCCTCGACAACCCGCAAATATGGCGGCACCGGCCTTGGTCTGGCGATTTCCAAACAGCTGACAGAGCTGATGGGCGGCCATGTTTCGGTAGAGAGCACGCCCGGCAAGGGCAGCACGTTCCGTTTCACCGCGCGCCTTGGCAAGGGCGAGGCGATCTCCCGGCCACGCTTGCTGCAGTCCGATTTGAGGGGCCGGCGCGTTCTCATCATCGACGACAACCCGCACGCCCGTGCCGTCTTGGCAAACATGCTGACCAATATGACGCTGGTCGCCGACGAGGCCGCCTCCGGCGCCGAGGCTATCACCATGGTGCAGCAGGCTGCCGTAAGCGGCGAGCGCTACGAGATCGCGTTCATCGACTGGCAGATGCCCGGCATGAACGGCATCGAGACCGGCAAGCGCATTCTCGATTTACAGGAGCTGCAAAGTCCACCCCATCTGGTGATGGTCACGGCCTATGGCCGTGAAGAAGTACTGAAGCAGGCGGAAGAATGCGGCTTCGAGAACGTGCTGATCAAGCCGGTGACCTCGTCGATCCTGTTCGATACCGCCGTGGTCGCGCTTGGCGCCGACGGCGGGAAGATTGAGCAAGTGCAGGCCGGGCCGACCTTCGATATCGACCGCATGCGGGGCGCGCGCATCCTCCTCGTCGAGGACAACGAGATCAACCAGGAAGTGGCCATGGGCCAGCTCGAGGACGCCGAGGCCTTCGTCGATCTAGCTGGCAACGGCGCAGTGGCGTTGCAGATGATCCGCGAGAACAACTATGACGCCGTGCTGATGGATATGCAGATGCCGGTGATGGACGGCGTCGAGGCAACCCGCATGATCAGGACCGATCCCCGTTTCGAGGCTCTGCCGATCATCGCCATGACCGCCAACGCCATGGCTGCGGACCGCATCCTATGCCTGGAAGCGGGCATGAACGACCACATCGCCAAGCCGATCGACCCCGAGCAGCTGTTCGGCGTGCTGCTCAGATGGATCAAGCGTCCAGATGACGACGGCAAGCCGCGTCATGCGAGGCCAAACCGGGCCGAGAGCAGAGCGCAAGACCGCGATCTGACCATTCCTGAGATCGACGTCGCCGCCGGGCTCAAGCGCACCGGCAATAACCGCCAGCGATACGAGACGCTATTGCGCAAATTTGCCGAGCAGCAGGCGGATGTCGGCGCCTCGATCCGCGCGGCGCTGGCAAATGGCGATGCCGCCACGGCTGAGCGTGCGGCGCATTCCCTAAAAGGCGCCGCTGCCACGCTTGGCGCGAATAGCCTGTCTGAGGCGGCCGCACGCGCAGAAACCTCCATCAAATCCGGACAAAAGGACAGCGAGGCCGTGCGGACCCTATGCCTCGCTCTTGATCGCGTGCTTGCCAATATTCGGGCGGCCCTTCCTGACAACGCCGGGAACGGAGCTAGCCGTGCCCCGACCGATCCCGCAAGCGTGCGGGAGCCGCTGATTCGCTTGAAGCGCTTGCTCGAAACCAACGATGGAGAGGCCAGCGACTTCATCATGGACGCCGAGGCGCATCTGACCGGCGTACTGACCCCGGCGGAGATCAAGGCACTCGCCGATCAAGTCGGCAATTTCGATTTCGACGCGGCGCTCAAGAGCCTTTCCGGAATCGCCTCGCGACTCTCCATCAACATCGAAGGCACATAAATGTCGGGGGCCGAAAGAAAGCTGGTTTTGATTGTCGACGACACGCCGACCAACATTGCCGTCGTGTCCGGACTGTTGAAGGACTCCTTCCAAACCAAGGTGGCCACCAATGGCGAGAAGGCGCTCGCCATCGCCACCGGTTCCGAGAAGCCCGACTTGATCTTGCTCGACGTGATGATGCCCGGCATGGATGGCTACGAGGTCTGCCGCAGGCTGAAGGACAATACCACCACCCGCGACATTCCCGTGATCTTCCTCACCGCCAAGACGGAAGAGATCGACGAGGAGAAGGGGTTCGATGTCGGCGCCGTCGACTATATTCACAAGCCGTTTTCAGGTCCGATCGTGCTCGCCAGAGTACGGACCCAACTTGCGCTGCAAGAAGCGCTCACCGAAGCGCGGGATGCCCGCAAACAAGCCGATCAGTTGCTGCATGCGCTCCTGCCGAAGAAGGCCGCGGACGAAATCCGCAGCATCGGCACGGTAATCCCCCGCCGCTACGAGAATGTCGCCGTGCTGTTCTGTGACGTAACCAATTTCACCGCCTATTGCGATAAGCACGAGCCCGAGGAAGTGGTCTCGCGGCTCGATGCTCTATTCATCATTTTCGAGCGCATCGCCGCCAAGCATGGGCTGGAGAAGATCAAGACCATCGGCGACGGCTTCATGGCGGCGGCCGGTCTCCTGCACCAGGTGGACGATCCCTTGGGCCGCGCCGTGCGTTGCGGGTTGGAGATGACCTCGACGCTGATTGACGCCCAACTCGACTGGGAGGTGAGAGTTGGCGTCCATTCCGGGCCGGTGGTAGCGGGCGTCGTCGGCCAGGAGCGCTACCAGTTCGATATCTGGGGCGATACGGTCAACGTCGCCGCCCGCATGGTCGGCATGAGCGCGCCGGGCAGCGTCGCCGCGACCAAGGAGATCTTCGACCAGATTGCCTCCGCCTTCGAAGGCGAGGCCCTGGGCGAGCTCGACGTCAAGGGCAAAGGCACCATCGCCGTGTTCGGCCTCCGTCCACGCGCCGCCTAAGCGCGACGGTCGGTTAAGCGGTCCGCGCGAACGCGAAATCAAATCTTGGCACGCAAAGATTGTATGTGACGCGCGGCTGAGGCACACTCCCTCCACAGCGTCCCGGGAGTGCGGCCATGGATAAGGTCGATTTTGGCGGAGGCGGTTCGCCCGCCGGCCAGCGCTCGAAGGTAAGTCCCTCTAACGCCAAAAAACGTAAGACGGCGCGGCGGGGCACCACCAGCAGCCGCGGTTCGAAGCAAGGTCCAATCCAGCGCAAACTGACCACGGCTTCGACCCCCGAGCCTGGGTCCCTGACGCAAAAGCCGCAGTACAAATTTTTCCAGAGTATCAAGCTGTATCCGACGAAAGACCCAATCGGGCTTCATTTCGTGTTCGACGAAGCAACGCGGAGCGAGATCGACGAGCCTTCAAGCATCTTCCACAAGGAATGCGAGTTGGCGGCCTTGCGGGTCTCCGACACGATCACCGATCCGCAAACCAGGCGCGAAATTCTCGATTCGCTATTGGCGGCGGCAACACTCGGTCTCGGCGGCCCCTCGCCGAACCTCAACGAAGGAAAGCAATATTTCGAGTTCTTCAAGGCCCATGTCGTGCGCGTCGCCGAGGATCGACGCAGCCCATTGATCAGGGAGCTCCTATACAAGTCCACCTACATTATGATCGCTTCGCTTCTCGCCATCGAGATTTGGGCCTTCGCGACCGGCGGGGGCGCACGTGATGCCGCCACGGTCATGCTCGCACAAAGCAGCGCGTCCTACGCCGCGGTCTTGAATGGCGTGATCAATATTTTGGGAATCCTTGGCTTCGCGCTGCTCGGCGCCGTTGCCGGCAATCTCTTCTTCACCCTCGTGCGAGGGCGCAACGTTACGTTCGACAATTTCGATCGCCTCAATCCCTACCGCTTCAGCGTCAATATCCACCTCACTTATCTCGTCCTGCTGGTGCTGGTCGTGCTGTTGACGCTTTATTTCAACGTGATCACCATCGGTATCGGGGACTTGGTGCTGAACAAATTCACCGAGAGCGCCCCGCTGGCCATTGTCATCGGTCTGGTGTGCGCACTCGCCGAGGCCACCCTCGTCACGCTGATCCAAGGAAGGGTCCAATCCATCGCACCGCCGACCACAAAATGAGTGGCATTCGGCTCCTCTGCGACGGTAGGGGGGCGCTATTTCTCAAGCGATAGGAGAAAGTCGCGCATCGTTTCCCAAGCGCCATGATCGAACATATCGTTGTGATGCGCGTCGGGAAGCACTTCGATCCGTTTCGGCTCGTTGGCGGCGGCATAGTTGCGGCGCCCCATCTCCACCGGAATCACCTCGTCCTGCGCGCCATGCAGGATGAGCAGCGGTGCCGTGACGTTTTTTATATGACGCTCGACCTTGTACTGATCGGTGATCAGGAGCCGGAGCGGCAGCCAAAAATAGACCGAGCGGCCCACGTCGACAGTCGAGGTGAGCGGCGCCTCAAGCACGACCGCCGCGATCGGCCTTTGCGCCGCGAGTCGCACCGCCTGGCCGGAGCCGAGCGACTCCCCGTACGCCACGATCTTGTCAGCCGGCACGCCAAGGTTTGCGAGATGATCGTACGCGGCGACCGCATCGGCGACATTGTTCTCCTCGGTCGGATTGCCGCCGGAGCCGCCATAGCCGCGATTGTTGAGATAGAACACGCCGAAACCGTCATCGAGCATCCGTTCGATCTTCGACGCGCGGTTTGCCGCGTTGGCGGCATTGCCGTGGAAATAAAGAATTGTCGGCATTCCCTCCCTTGCCGACGCATACCAGGCGACTAGCCTGGTTTCGTCCGGTGCGGCTAGTTCGACCTCCTGCACGCCGTCGAGGCCCGCCGCTTCCGGCGGGACCCGCGCCGGATCGGGGAAATACATAAACATGCGGTTGCCGAGATAGGTTACCGCGCAGATCACGAGATAGACCGCGATGAGCCAGGGAAGGATGTCCATGAGCGCGCGCGCGAAGCTCTTTCGCCCTGTCACGGCCAGAAGCGTCCGCTTGCACCGAGCGTCACGGTCACTAGCCCAAGCACGAGATTGATCCCAACGATGCGGCGGATCTGGTTGAGCGCCGACGCGGCCGGCTCGAAGGCCCCTGCCCCGACCGCACGCGAGAACCGCCGCCACGGCGCGAAATAGAGATGGAGGAACAAGAGCATCATCAAGATCCCGGTCGCCTGCATGAGATTGATATGCGGTGGCGCGCCGGCAAATCCTCCGAAGCCAATGAACAGCATTGCATAGCCGCTCACCAGAAGCACGATCATGCTAGCCCAGACCCAAGGAAAGAACCGGCTGAACACGCGATTCCACAGCGCAAGCCGCAAAGGCGGGTCGAGCGGCCCCGCCGAAGGGCGCAGCACGAGATAGGCGAAGAACATGCCGCCGACCCAGACCACGGCAGCCAGAGCATGCAGCGCGACGAGCACCGTCATGGCCCGAGCCTATAGCAGGAAACCCGTTGCAAGGGACCTCAAGCGTTAGCCCTTAACACGCGCCATCTTGGGATCGTAGAGCGGATCGAGGAACACCTCCGCCGGCACGCGCTCCGTGGCGACTTCCAGCTCGTAGCGTCCGGACAGGACTTTCTCGCGATCAACCCCCTGCTCCGGGTCGCGCACATAGCCGTAGCCGATCGACTTTCCGACCGTATAGCCGTAGCCGCCGCTGGTGAGCCAGCCGACGCGCTTGCCGTCGTGGTAGATGGTCTCGCGTCCCAACAGCACGATTTCCGGATCGGCGGTGAAGCCGGCCAGCAGGCGGGGGAGCGGCCTGTTGAGCTGCTGTTCAAGCGCGGCGCGTCCCTGAAAGGCCGCGTCGGATTTCAGCTTCACGGCCCAGCCGAGACCGGCAACGAGCGGCGAGTGGTCCGGACCGATCTCGGCGCCCCAGGCGCGATAGCCCTTCTCCAGCCGCAGCGACTCGATGGCACGGTAGCCGGCTTTGGCGACGCCATGCGGCTTTCCCGCTTCCATCAGCGCCTCGTAGACGCTTGCGGCGAACTCGACGGGAATATGCAGCTCCCAGCCGAGCTCGCCGACATAGGTTACGCGAAGCGCGAGCAGCGGCGCGCCCGCGAGTGTAATCCGCCCGATCCTGCCGAACGGAAAAGCGTCATTGGACAGGTCCTGCTCGGTCAGCGCCTGGAGCACATCGCGCGAGCGGGGACCCATCACCGACAACACAGCATTTGACGAAGTGACGTCGGCAAGGCGCGCATCGAGCCCTTCCGGGATCGAGCGCGAGATCCAATCGAAGTCGTGCGTGGCGAAGCCGGTGCCGGTGACGATGTAATATTCGGCCTCCGACAGCCTGCCCACGGTGAGATCGCATTCGATGCCGCCGCGCTCATTCAGCATCTGCGTGTAGACGAAATGCCCCGGCGGCTTCGCCACGTCGTTGGCGGCGATCCAGGACAACGCCTTCTCCGCGTCGCGGCCGGACAGCAGAAACTTGGCGAACGAGCTCTGGTCGAACACGGCGACCCGCTCACGGCACGCTTGGTGCTCGCGGCCCACGGCCTGGAACCAGTTCTGCCGTCCGTAGCTGTAGACATCCTCGGGCGTCTCGCCGCTCGAGAGATCGGCGAACCAGTTCGGCCGCTCCCAGCCGAGCTTCTCGCCGAACGAGGCGCCCTGCGCCTTAAGTTTGTCGTAGAGCGGCGAGCGCCGGAGCGGGCGGCCGGAGCGATATTCCTCGAACGGCCAGGCCATCGTGTAGTGCTTGGCGTAGGCTTCGAGCGTACGCGTGCGCACCCAATTCGTGTCGAGATGGTTCTTGCCGAAGCGGCGGATATCCACCGGCCAAAGATCGTAAGGCGGTTCGCCCTTGGCCACCCATTCGGCGAGCACCATGCCGGCGCCGCCGCCGGAGGCGATGCCGAAGGCGTTGAAGCCCGCGCCGACAAAGATGCCGCGCACCTCCGGCGCTTCGCCGAGGATGAAATTCCCGTCCGGCGTGAAGCTCTCAGGGCCGTTGATAAACTCCTTGATGCCAGCCGTTTCCATGGCGGGGACGCGACCCGCGGCAAGCTCGAGCAACGGCTCGAAATGGTCGAGATCGCTGTCGAGCAGCTGGAACTCGAATGTTTCGGGGAATCCCTCAAGGGCCCACGGCTTGGGATTAGGCTCATAGCCGCCCATCACCAGGCCGCCGACCTCCTCTTTCCAATAAGTGAGCCGGTCCGGGTCGCGCAGCGTCGGCAGGCTCGAGGTGACGCCCTCGATTGGCTCGGTGATCAGATATTGATGTTGCACCGGCACCAGCGGGATGTTGACGCCGGCCATGCGGCCAAGCTCACGCGACCACTGGCCGGCGCAGATCACGAGCTTGTCGCAGGCGACCCGGCCCTTATCGGTGACCACGGCTCGCACGCGCCCGTTCTCCACCTCGATACCGGTGATGCTGATGCCCTCGGCGATAGTGACGCCGCCCATGCGCGCGCCCTTGGCGAGCGACATGGTGATGTCCGAAGGGGAGGCCTGCCCGTCCGTGGGGAGAAAAGCCGCGCCAACCACGTCGTCGACCTGCATCAGCGGCCATAGTTCTTGCGCCTCTTTCGGCGTGAGCAGATGCATCTCCAGCCCAAAAGATGTGGCGGTGGTTGCTTGCCGCTTGACCTCGGTCCAGCGCTCTTGATTGCAGGCGAGCCGCAAGCCGCCATTGCGTTTCCAGCCGGTCGCGAGGCCCGTCTCCTTTTCGAGCTGATCGTAGAGCGCAACCGAATAGCCGAGCAGCTGGGTGATATTGGCGCTGGTGCGCAATTGCCCGACCAGGCCCGCGGCATGCCAGGTCGAGCCGGAGGTCAACTTCCCCCGCTCCACTAACAGCACGTCGGTGAGGCCCATCTTGCCGAGATGATAGGCGACCGAGCAGCCGACAATGCCGCCGCCGATGACGACGATTTTCGCGGAGGACGGCAGCGCGCTCATGCCCCGTCCATCGCTTGGAAGGCGGCATAGGCGGCCTCGAAGCGCCGCATATTCTCGGCTGTGTAGGCGCCGTAGTCGAAATCGACGCTGGAATGGATTTCCGACACCATGCTCCACATGGCCTCGCGCAAGAGCGAAGCAGCCGTCATGGCGGCCGCGCGGCGGCGCAAATCGTCGTCGACCGACTTGCCGAAATAGAGGCTCAAGGCGCGTTCCGCCTGCTCCGGGGAAAACTCGCTGTTCGAGGCAAGCCCGCCCAGATCGAATAGCGGCGAGTTGAAACCGGCATATTCCCAATCCACCAGCCAGAGCTGTTTGCTGTCATCGATGAAATTCGCGGCGAGCAAATCGTTGTGTCCAAAAACGATGTCGATCGGTCCAACGGCGAGTTCGAGCCGTTCGGCGCGCGTCAGAAGGTCCGCGAGAATCGGGATGTGCCGGCTATTGCCCTCGCGCAATGTATGCCCGTAGTCGCGCACCACATGGAACACCCAGAACATCGCCGCGGGTCCGCGCAGATATTGCGGAATGTCGCGATGGCAGCGCCGCACCATGCCGACCAGGCGCTCGAGATTGGCCGGGTTGCGCACGTCTTCCGGGGTGAACGTGCGTCCCTCGATGAAGTCGAGCACGAGAATGCCAGGCTCAGCATGCACTACGCCGGGACTCAGTCCGGCGAGATGCGCGGCCCGGCTCGCCGCCAATTCGTTCGCCCGCACCACGCCATGCACCGGAATATCGTCGCCGACGCGCACGACATAGCGCCGCTCCGCATCCTCGACCTTGAAATTCTGATTGGTGATGCCGCCCGCGAGCGGCTCGGGCTCGACGCGGCCGCGCCAAATCCCGAGTGCGGCGACGCGCGAGACTGCATCCTCTTTAGGACTCACGTGCGCCCTCCCTGCCGCGCGGCAAGCCCGCGCGCCGCGGTCTGGATCAGCCGATCGGCGATGATGGCGATGGCAGCGACGCAAAGTCCCGCGACCAGACCGCGCCCCACATCGGCCTTGGTCAAGGCGATATAGACCTCCTGGCCGAGATCGCGGGTGCCCACCAGCGCGGTGATGACCAGCATCGACAACGCCAGCATCACCGTCTGATTGACGCCGAGCAGAATCACCGGCGTCGCCAGCGGCAGGCGGATCTTGGTCAGGAGCTGGACCGGCGTGCAGCCGGCGGCGGTGCCCGCCTCGATCAGCGACGGCTGCACGTTGCGGATACCGTGCGCGGTATAGCGCACGGCAGGTGCCAGCGCGTAAAGCACGATGGCGATCATGGCGGTGAAATCGCCGACCCGGAACAGCATCACCACCGGAATCAGATAGACGAAGCTCGGCAAGGTCTGCAGCGTGTCGATGACGGCTTCCAGCACGCGCCAGAAGCGATCGGAGAGACCGCCGAGAATGCCGAGCGGAATACCGATGGCCGACGCGACGATCACCGAAATGCCGACCAGATAGACGCTGACCA
Source organism: Methyloceanibacter sp. (assembly GCA_035456885.1). Classification (GTDB taxonomy): domain Bacteria; phylum Pseudomonadota; class Alphaproteobacteria; order Rhizobiales; family Methyloligellaceae; genus Methyloceanibacter. The sequence continues at coordinate 4,108 of DATICH010000091.1, read as the reverse complement.
TCGCCTTTTCCCATTGCCCATTAAAGGCAATGAACAAGGCCAACGCCGCGACGAGTGCTGCGAGCCGCGCCCCCCCGAGCCGCCAGCCGGCAAAAGCGAGCGCCGCCGTCACCAGCAGCCAGGTCTGGGCGACCATGAAGCGTTTGATCGGAATCAAGACGTTGAGCAGCAGAGCATTCTTGATCGCGTCGAACGTGTCGAAGAAGTTGATGTTGATCCACTTCACCGCTTCGCCCCACCACGGCGCCGTCGAAATTTGGAGCGACGCAGGATAGATCGCCACCGCCGGAACGAAGAGACCCGCAATGTAGGCGATTGCGGCGAACGCCAGCAGTGCGGCGGCGAAACGTCCGCCGTCGCTCCGGGCGATTCGCCGCCGTGCTGCATAGGCTTGGCTCAAGCGGTCGAGCGCGATCGCCAGCACGACGATGGCGATTCCAGCCTCGAGTCCGCGCCCGATATCGAGCCGCCGAAGCGAGGTCAAGACGTCATAGCCGAGCCCGCCCGCGCCGATCATCGAGGCGATGATCACCATGTTGAGCGAGAGCATGATCACCTGATTGACGCCCACCAGAAGCTGCGGCCGGGCGGCGGGAAGCATCACCTTGAACAGCATCTGGCGTTTGGTCGTGCCGGCCATGGTTCCGTATTCGACGATCTCGTCCGGCACCGCCTCGAGCGCCGTCATGGTCACGCGCACCATTGGCGGCATCGCGTAGATCACGGTGGCGATCAGTGCCGACACCGGCCCGAAGCCGAATAGGAACAGGATCGGGATCAGATAGGCGAAGATCGGCACCGTCTGCATCAGATCCAGGAACGGCTCCATGATCCGCCGTGCCAGCGGCGAGCGGTAGCCGAGGATGCCAAACAGCATGCCGCCGATCACGCCGAGCGGTACGGCGATGGCGATCGAGGCGAGCGTGGTCATGGCGCTCTCCCATTGGCCGAACACCGCGAGATAGAGAAACGCGCCGCCCGCAAGCAGCGCGAGCAGCGTCCCCCCGAAGCGATAGCCGAGCGCCGCCGCGATGCCGACCACGGCGATCCAAGGCAGCGGCGGCGCGAGCTGCACGGCGGTGGACCCGCTGCCACGCAGAACCCCTGTGGAGAAAATCGAGGTCGCCGCGGTCAGCGGCACCGAAAGTAAGTCGCTGATTGCGCGCGTTGCCTCTCTGAAGGTGAACAAGCCGAAGGTTGCGTCGTTCACCAGCCACTTCATGAAATTCGAAATGGCCGTGTCCAGTCCGAGCCGCCATTGCGATGGCACTTCGCGCATCCAGCCCGGAATCGCGTCCGGTAAAGCGAAGGACGCGACGGCCAGCGCGGCGAGGCCGACCCAGACCGCTGTCGCCACCGATATTTTGATGCCGGGCGAACGGTCGCCTACCGCGACAACCGCCGTCATGACGCTTCCGTGCCGCCAACCAGCACCGCCATCACCGCCGCGCGATCCACCACCCCGACCATCTTGCCGTCGGCGTCATGCACCGCGAAGGCGCCAGAAGCGGCCTCGACCTCCTTGGCGAACTCGGCCACCTTACGGTCGGCCGGGATGCTGCCGGAAATCGCCTCGCCGTTCCGCTTGGCGCGAGCGATGGCGCGCGCGGAAAGGATCTTGGCGCGCGGCGCCTCCCGGGTGAATTCGGCGACATAGCTGTCAGCCGGCGACAAAACCAACTCCTCGGGCGTGCCGGTCTGGATGATGCGGCCGTCCTGCATGATGGCGATGCGATCAGCCAGCCGGATCGCCTCGTCGAAATCGTGGGTGATGAACACGATGGTCTTATGCAGCACCGATTGCAGGCGTAGGAATTCGTTCTGCATCTCGCGGCGGATCAGGGGATCGAGCGCCGAGAACGGCTCGTCGAGAAACCAGATGTCCGGGTCGGTGGCCAGCGAGCGGGCGATGCCCACGCGTTGCTGTTGGCCGCCGGACAGCTCCTGCGGCAGATTGAGCTCGCGTCCCTCGAGCCCGACGAGTGCGGTCATCTCGCGGGCGCGCGCCTCGCGCTCCTTGCGCGCAACGCCCTGGATCTCCAGCGGGAAGGCAACATTGTCGATCACGGTGAGGTGCGGCAGCAACGCGAAATGCTGAAACACCATGCCCATCTTGTGCCGCCTGAGCTCGATCAGCTCCTTCGGCGAAGTCTTAAGTAGGTCGCGCCCGGCGAACATGACTTCGCCGGCGGTTGGCTCGATTAGGCGTGCAAGACAGCGCACCAAGGTCGATTTGCCCGACCCCGACAGTCCCATGATGACGAAGATCTCGCCGCGCGCGACGGAAAGCGTCGCCTCGGCAACCGCGGTAACATAACCGGCGCTCTTGATGTCCGCCTGGCTCGGACGGGGACCGTGCCTCGCAAGGAAGCCTTTCGGGTTCGGCCCGTAGAGCTTCCACACATTGCGGCAGGCGAGAGCGGCGTCTTCCACGGATCGAGGGCCCCCCGGGCTCCAGCGGGTTGGGCTGCAGCCTGCCGAATTGTAGCAGGCTGCATTGGCCCTAATCGAGTCGCTCAGAAATCACTGGCCGATCCAGCCCTTCCACTTGGCCTCGTTGTCCTTCATCCACTCGGCCACTACCTCCTCGACGGACTTACCCTCGAGGTCGACCTTGGTGATCAGTGCGCCCATTTCATCGTTGGAGATGTTGAAGTTCTTGATCGCCTCGTAGGCGCTCGGCCATTTGTCCTTCACGCCGGACCAAGCCACCTTCCAGATCGGTCCGCGCGGCTTGCCGCAATCATAGGCGGCCTCCTTGTTGATTCCCCAGGATGGATCGCTGTAGCAGGCCGGCTCATATTTCGGGAATTCGACCCACTCGCCCTTATATTTGATGGGGGCCCAGTGCGGCGCGTAGACCCATTGGATGATCGGCGCCTTGCGCTGGTAGGCGGATTCGAGTTCGGCGAACAACGCCGCGTCGGTTCCGGCGTGGACCACCTCGAAGGGAAGTCCGAGCGCGACCACGCGCTCATCGTCGAAGCCTCCCCAGGTCACGGGCCCACCGAGATAGCGGCCCTTGGGCTTGGTTTCGGCGGTGGAAAACTGCTCCGCGCATTTCTTGAGCGCCTCCCAGTCGGGCAGGCCGGGGCACTTCTCCTTCATATACTCGGGGTACCACCACTCCTCGATGGCGAGCATGCCGGTCTCGCCGAGATTTTCCACCTGGCCGGTCGCCGTCGCCTCGTCCATCGCCTCGCGGCCGGTTGTTTCCCACATCTCCATGGCAACGTGCAGATCGCCGGTCTTCAGCCCGGCAAACTGAGCGAGATAGTCGGCAGGCACATATTCAACATTGATACCCTTGGCCTTCAGCGCCTCGCCCATCAGCTGGGTCGTGATCAACTGCCCGGTCCAGTCATGCAAGGTCAGCTTGATGGGTTCCTTGGAGTCTTCGGCCAACGCCGGGGCGCCCAGCACAAGCATCGGCAACACCGTCAAGACGGTGGTCACGCGTCTAACCATAGTTCCGATCCCCTGTTCGAGGTTCGGCGCTCCGAACATCCTGGCGCGTCTTGCCATTACTCGGCGGCGCCGCAGCCGCGACCTGCGGCCTGACCCAAGGCTCCCCCGAATGTCTCGGCCTCGTCAATAGGATTCCGGCGCAGGCCCGCTTTGGTGCATGCCCGAGGACCCACGTGCCCCGTGCTCATTTGGGCATTCACTGGCTAGCCCGATTTGAGTAAGGGTTTACAGCTTGCGCCAAACGTTGACGGTCTAAGCAAGCGTGCGAAAGCCTATGAACACCTAGGTGAACGCGAAAAGGCGCTCGCGGATTTCAAGGCGGCTTTGAGCTTAGCTCCAACCTTCAAGGACGCGCTGGAAGGTGTGAAACGCCTCAGCGCTGACTGAAACGAAACTCGGCTGATGCTTCAAAAGTTGATAGTCGTGCGTGCTCCAATTACAGCCGCGTCCTCGACCCGACGTCCAGAATCATCGGTGACGTTGCCGCCGGGCTGCCAAATGTACTGGAAATCCGGCTGCAATAACCAGCCCGGTCGAATCTGCATCGTATAACATATTTCGACAGCGGACTCGTAGTTGCGGGCCACGGGCAAACCTAGATCGACATCAAAGGCGTGCACCGTGTCCGAGATGCCCACAT